>JAQWCH010000011.1 GCA_028705995.1 Bacilli bacterium
GTCATTGGAACCTGCTCATCAAGATACTCTTTTATCATCTTCAGCTTTGTGTCCATGGTTAGTTTCATAAGAAAAACCCCCTTTTATTGTAACCGGATTTTGGTCCAATAAATGGGGGGAATTTCAATCAAATGGTGCCCCCTGCCAGAATCGAACTAGCAACTAATCCTTACCATGGATTTGTTATACCACTTAACTAAGGGGGCGGCATTTAATTGCAAAGTTGATTATACGAAACAACCTTCGATACTGTCAACACAAATTAATTATATTCAAGAGTAAAATTGTGATGAATTCTACATTTTTATGTACTAATTTTTAAGTGAATATAATATACTAAAAATAAGAGTAAGGACTTAACTATGCGGGGGCAAAATCTGTCCGATTATACAACAAAACGAAAAAAGCGGCTTCAAAACACTTTGATACGCAATTTTTTGCTTGGTTCAAGTGCTCTTGTCGTAACTGGTGTTGTTGTTCCAGAAATTCTTGCTAAACCCGAAGCCGAATTTATTACGCTCTATAATCAAGGAACCACAATTAGTTATACAGTTGACATTCGTGATCCAAATAATCGTCTAGTGCCCAATAGTTTACGTTTAGAATTAGAGTCTTATGATGGGGCAAAATACTATAGTTTAGATTTAGGCGAAAACACAAATTCAATTCCCAATTTACTGCGTGGAAATAAATATACTTTAAAAGTGCTCGGAAATTATGGTTTTGGACTTGGTTCATTAGTCGAAAAATCAATTCGTATTAGTAATGAATTACAAGCCGGATTCCAAGCAATCTCGCGTGCTAGCGATGCGATTTATGGTGAACTATATGTTAGTGACGAAGAGCAAAAAATTACTGACAATAATGTAGAAATCTCTCTTTATAGTGGAAGTGGCTTATTAAGCGCACAAACAATAACACTATTTAGTGGCTTTACCGAAGACCAGGTACGTTATCAAGTAATTAATTTTTCGTTCCCGATTAGCGATCCAACACGGCCATATCGTTTAGAAGCGCACTATAACGTTGAGCGTTTTCCCGTCACGATTGCAACGGCGACACTTGATCCAGAAGAATATATCCCGAGTGTAGAAATATATGCTGAAAGTTATCAAGGTCAAGGCTTATTTATTGGTGTTGATATTTACGATGGGCTCTTACGTTTAACAAATCCAATTTTCCGTGTCGAACTTCTGCAAATTGGTGATCGCCCACAAACACTTTTTAGTGAGGATTATCCGCAAGTCAGCGCTGAAAGCGAATCGCCTGGTATGTATTATATTTATGTTGATTACTTTGAACCACTGCCAATTGGCGATTACCGCGTTAATGTTTATCTACGCGAGAACAATCAATCAAAATTACTTGCGCAAAAGGAGTTTTCAACAAGTGACTTTATTGAGCCCTATATGCCCTCAACTTCTTTCCAAGTGTTTAGTGAAAATAATGATTTAGTTGGCGAAATTCAAATCACCGACTACGAGTATCAGTTATTAGCCAATCAAGAATTTCAACTAGCGATTGAAAGCTCTTATACTTATCAACAAGTATTTTTACAAATCTATACGCTTGAACGTTCTATCGATGGCATTTACTTCTTATCGTTTGTTGCGACGAACCTTCCAAGTGATTATTATGCGCTCGAAGTTTCTTATTGGTTAGATGGTGAATATGTTCCTTTTGGCTATTTCTATTACGATCATCAAGTCGCCCCTTATGTCCCGATGGGAACGATGACTTTTGTTGATGGTGTCAATGGACCATATTTAACAGTCGATATTTATGATGAGCAACAACTTGTCAATCCGCTTTTTCGCGTTGAAATTTTTGATTTAAACAACGCTAACGCCTTGGCTTTTTCTCAAGATTATCCGCAAACGAGCGGAACGGGAATCACTAGCTATTATTTTGAAATCCAACTCATAAATTATCTTTTCCCGAGTAACTTCAGGGCGCAATTATCCTTTGTCCAAGCCCCAGATGTGTTTTTAATGCATGAGATAAGCTTCATCATTAATCAACCACAAGCATTATAGTTTTTTAAAAAGTTGTTTACGACTTGTTAGTCGTCTACATAGATATTGATAGGGGAGGAACCTAATATGTTAAAAAGAAAAAGAGTGACCGCAGAAGGTGGTAATCCACCGAGAAAACTCACAGCGCGCCAAATTACGATGATTGTTGTGTTTTCCATCGTCTTGGCTTTAGTGATTTTATCCGTTGTAATACGCTTGGTAGCTGATCCAGCATCAGGATTATACCTAGCAGTCGATGGATCAATCGGAAAGTTCTTCGATATTCCGAACTTCTTCGCGACAAAGTATTTAATCATCTTGGAGACATTTGCGATTATTGTCTTTATGTGGGCTTTATCACTACTCAGTTCGCTAGTGATTAAATTAGTCACAAAGGCCACCAATCGCGCTCAAACAATTGGATTACTAATTGCTTCTATCATTCGCTACAGCGCTTTAATCATTGCGATTTTTATGGTTTTATCGGCCTGGGGCGTGCAAACACCAACCTTACTGGCTGGCGCTGGAATTTTAGGTTTAGCAATTTCACTTGGTGCACAAACACTAATTGACGATATCTTAAGTGGTCTCGGGCTTATCTTTGAAAAAACCTTTGTTGTTGGCGATATCGTTGAAATTGATGGTTTCCGTGGAAAAGTGCTTGAAATTGGCATTCGTGTTTCCAAATTTGAAAATCTGGCCGGGGATATCCGCACGATTAATAATGCCGATATTCGCGCTTCGATTAACGCTTCCGATAACTGGACACCAACTTTAATTGACATCGGCCTCGGTCATGAAATTAATTTACTCGAAGTCGAAGAAAAAATTAAAGCCTTCTTACCTGAATTGGTTAAACTCGTCCCCGAAATTAAAGTGGAACCAACTTATTCTGGTGTTGAAGCGCTTAATGCCGATGGCGTCACCTTAAGAATCGTTATCTACACACATGAAAAAGATAAATTCAGTGCCCGCCGGAAAGTCAACCGTGAACTGAAGATTTACTTTGATCAAGTTGGTATTCAAGTACCATATACGGAATATTTAATCAAAAACGTTGACTAGTTCTCTTCCCTAAAAGCATAAAAAAACTGGTGCTACATTAACAATGTCCACCAGTTTTATTTTTACCAAATTAAGTCGGCAAGTTGGGGAAAATCCACAAATGGATTACGATTTTTTTGAAAATCTTGATGAATGATATTAATCCGGCGAATCTCGCGCCATTCATCCGGTGGAAATGCTATGTTCCAAGCGAGTAAATCATCGACATTACCAAGGTTCGTAAGGTTTATGCCATAACAGACGGCCATATAGAATAATGTTCTTGCAACTTCACCTTTTGCCGCGTCTGTTGGTTCAAAATACGCACTTGTTTTATAGCAATCGGTCGGTCGACCAAGTGAATCAATAAGCTGAGTACCGTCAGTTACTTCGCCCATCGGAAGATTTCCACGATCATTATTAACTTTCGGATCTGCGGCCCAAAGATTAATTGCATCATTTTCGGCATCTGAAGAAATATTTGCTTTCGGAGCGACATGTTCGCGATTCCAGCCTGTCGTACCACCCGTGTTTTGATTGCTTTTTAAATCTGGTTGCCGCGAATATATTTGCAATACTTTGCTCGAATCACCCTCGACTTCATTTGTTGCTGCGCATGATGTCCAGGCCGTCGTGTAACTATTTAATTTTTTCCCGGTATTTATCAAAGTGCTTAAAGCTGATTTTAGATTAGTACCGGTCAAAGTAAAATCAAAATTTGCGTAGTAGTCACCAAAATCATCATTAGTCGGAACTAAATCATTTGATGTGTAACTAAGCGAACTTGATGTTTCTTGACTATCATCTAAAGATGTTTCGCTACTAATTGATGTTAAGTCTTCACTGCTCGGGTCAAGCGATATATCAGAACTTTGACTATTTGAAATACTACTTTCACACCCACTGAGCAAGATAATGAGACTTAAGAAAAACATTGTTTTTTTCATGTCTATTTACCTCCGTGTGCTTATCTATCATATCAAGATACGTAACGAAGTAAAACAATAATTTTGCTTGCGTAAAATAAAAAACGGGATGGTTCCCGTTTTATTAAGCAAGTGAGACAAGCATCCCATGTAAATCATAGACATAGGCGTCTAAGATTTTAACATTAACAATTTGCCCTTCAACTAAGATGCGATCACTGGTAAAGGTAATTTTACCATCAATATCATCAGGGGCATTCCATGCTGATCTCAACAAGAATAAATCATGTTTTTTATCATAACCAATGACGATACCAGTCATGATTTCACCGACATGTGCTTTATTTTTCCGATATGATATTTGTCGTTGCGCTTTCATTAGATCTTCATAACGCGCTTTTTTAACATCTTCGGGCACTTGTTCGGCATAATCATAGGCGACAGTATGCTCCTCACGTGAATAAGTAAATGCACCCAGATGATCAAAATCATTTGTTTTAATGAAATCAATTAAATCCGCATGATCTTCCTCTGTTTCATAAGGAAAACCAACAATCATCGTTGTGCGAATAATCGCATGTGGAATACGTGAACGTATTGTTTGAATGCGCTCAATAAGTTCCGCCCGTGTACCGAGCCGATGCATAAGTTTACGTAGACGATTAGATGAGTGTTGGATTGGCAAATCAAAATAAGGCGCAATAACTGGATGGTTTGCGACGAAATCGATAAACGCATCAGTCACTTCGAGCGGATATAAATATAAAAGCCGAATCGAGACAAAACATTTAAGATCAATAATCGCTTTTAATAATGTGATAATATTGACGTTTTTCCCAAGGTCATGTCCGTAATAAGTTGTGTCTTGCGAAATAATCACAAGTTCTTTAATACCGTTATCCGCCATCTTTTGGGCTTCATTGATTACTTCCGCAAATGGCCGCGAGCGGAAACCACCACGAATTAAGGGAATCGCACAATACGTACAACGATGGTTGCAGCCTTCGGATATTCGCAAATAAGCGCTATATTTCGGCGTACTATAAACACGTTCATCAGCTTTTAAAACCGGAATTTGTTTTTGATCAGCAAACAAAGTGGAAATTTTACTATTTAATTGTGCATAGTCAGAAATTGGTACCCATAAATCGACTTCCGGAATTGCCTTTTCTAATTCCGAGATAAAGCGTTCAACTAGGCAACCAATCACAATTGTTTTCTTTTTATAACCAATCATTTCAATGATGTTATCAATGCTTTCTTGCTTTGCCGTATCGATAAAACCACAAGTGTTAATAATGATAGCGTCAGCGTCTTGTGGTGAATTAATAATAATATGTCCTGCACGGCGCAGCATGCCTAAAACCATCTCGCTATCAACGAGATTTTTAGCGCACCCGAGCGAAATTAATCCAACTTTCATCTGCTACCTCAAATCGCTACTATTGTAAAAGATTAACCGCTTACTTACAACGAAAACGCAAATAAAAAAGGGCAAATTGCTTTGCCCTAATAGATTTCAGCGTCTAAATTAAAGACCACATACTTGGCGGGTTAAGGCGTTGGTATCGCCCCAAATCCGGCAACCAAAATCGGGATCATCAATAAATGGATTACGGTTGTGTTGATACTCAAAAATTGTTTGATTACGTAACACATCACGTTCGACATTTGGTGGGAATGCTAAATTCCACTCGAGGAAGGTTTCAATTGGGCCATTTTCGGTTAACGCACAATTTTCTGGATACATGAGGATCATGTAAAGATTAGCCCGCGCGACTTCACCTTTAGCGATGTCAGTTGGTTCAACATAACCCATCCAAGAATAAGTATCAGTTGTCTTACCAAGACTATCAACGATAAAGAATTTTTCCACTGATGTATCTAAATCACCAAAAGAATTGTTGGACCGTGTTTCATTCACAACGACATCTTCGGCAAATAAATTTGCAATGTCGGAAGAAATATTTGCTTTATGCGCATCCGCTCCAAGCGATTCATCACCATCTTTAAGTTTGCTTTGTGGATAGCAGTGTTCGCGGTTCCAATAGTTTTCACGTTGCGTAAATGGATTTGTTTGTCGTCTAGCCGTTGGAATCCGGTTACGCGAATAGACACCAATCACATTACCCACATCATTTTGATCTTCATCCATAATGGCAATTGGCTCAATTGCTTCGGTATAGGTTAAACCATTGAAAACAGCCCGACCCTTTGCCCGTAAAGCCGCGGCAAGATTGCTGCCAGATAAGATATCGACATCGGCAATTGAAGCATAATAGGCATCAGCGCCTGCACCAACATAATCAGCAGCGGGCGTGGTATCGGAAGTTGGCACTTCATGAAGTGGTTCATTTGATGTTTCACTCACTGATTCGGATGACGTTGAAATATCCGCGCTAAGACTTCCGGAAATATCTTCTGAAGAAGTTCCATTACAACCCGCTAATAAAAGCGTAGCAAGTAATGCAAGAGCAGAAAATGCACGTTTCATATTTTTTTACCTCACAAATATAAAATTGATTTGCTTATCTACTATAATATTTTAACATAGCAAATACAATGTATTTATAAATTTTTCATTGCCGCAAATTAGCGTATAATTACATTGATGAAACAACTATTAGAGTTAGACTTACCGCAAATTCCTTTTCGGCGAGCGAACACACATAAATACGATTATGGTTCACTTTTAGTGATCGGTGGTTCGATTGGTTTTTTTGGGGCGCCACAATTAGCAAGTAAAGCCTCATTACGCCTTGGGGTCGGACTCGTCACGCTTGCTTTACCACAAGAAATCTACTATCGCTTTGAACCACAGTTTTTTAGTCAAATGATCTTTCCTTTTGCGCATCCTCAAGATATTGTTGCTTTGCTTAAAAAGAAAACAGCGGTTGTATTTGGTCCCGGACTGGATAGCAATATAATTGAAAATCTTGAAATTTTAAAACTCTTACTCGCGGAAAAAATTCCACTGGTAATTGACGCTGGTGGACTTGATATTTTTAAACCATTACTTGATAGTAATGAAGACTTTTCTCAAGTGGTGATTACCCCACATCTTGGAGAAGCAAAACGTCTACTTGATGATGGTGATCCGCTAGTTAATTATTCGCGTTTAACGATAAACAATTTAACCCTCGTGCTCAAAGGACCGACAACTCTTATTGCCCACAAAGACCAACTTTTTGAAGCAAATCAAGGTAGTTCAGCAATGGCAAAAGCGGGTATGGGCGATGTTCTAGCGGGGATGATAGGCGCTTTATTAGCCCAAGGCTATACTCCCCTTGAGGCCGCAAAACTTGCCACTTATCTTCATCAAGAGGCAGCGCGCATCGCCATAAATCAGCAGGGGAAAATTTCTTTAATTAGCGAAGATGTGATCGATGCCCTTCCGATTGCCTTAAACAATCATCAATAATCTTATTTCGACAATAAATAATGCCTATTTCCTTGCAACTTAGCGCATCAAGCGTATAATAAAAACGCTTTTTTCATTACTACTAACGGAGGTGGAATTATGGAATCAAAATATATTCGCAATGTCGCGATTATCGCACACGTTGACCATGGTAAAACCACCTTAGTCAATCAATTGTTATCTTCATCAGGAACATTCCACGAAAATGCAAAAATCGCTGACCGGGTGCTCGACTCTAATCCAATTGAACGGGAACGGGGAATTACGATTCTTGCCAAACCAACCGCGATTAATTTTGGAAAATATCGCATTAATATTCTTGATACGCCAGGACATGCTGATTTTGGTGGTGAAGTCGAGCGGATTATGCATATGGTCGATGGCTGTTTACTTCTAGTTGATGCGTTTGAAGGCACAATGCCACAAACGCGCTTTGTGTTAAAAAAAGCCTTGGAAGCTGGCGTTAAACCAATTGTTATTATTAATAAAATTGATCGTCCAAATGCCAGTCCAGAAAAAGTAATCGACGAAGTGCTTAATCTTTTCATCGAACTCAATGCGCCTGATGAATTTTTAGATTTCCCAATTATTTATACTTCCGCCCTCAACGGAACTTCTTCTTTTTCAAGTGATCCTTTACGGCAAAAGCCGGGCATGAATCCAATATTTACAACAATTGTTGAACATTTGCCAGCGCCAAAAGTAATAATCAATGGACCACTTATTTTTCAACCAGCTTTACTTGACTATAATGATTTTGTTGGTCGGATTGGTATTGGCCGCGTCGAAAGTGGCACAATTCGCGTCAACGGCCAAGTTGCATTGTCGCGGCTTGATGGGTCAGTCAAAAACTTTAAAGTGCAAAAACTTTATGGTTTCTTTGGTCTTGATCGCTTAGAAATCACGCAAGCGAGTGCTGGTGACGTCATTGGAGTCGCAGGTGTCGAAGACTTGATTGTTGGTGAAACAATTAATGATCTTGATCAAATTCAACCATTACCACCGCTGCATATTGATGAACCCACATTACAAATGACTTTTGGAACAAACTCCTCACCATTAGCCGGCCTTGATGGTAGTCTACTTACCGCGCGTAAACTTGAGGAACGGTTATTCAAAGAAGTGCAACGTGATGTTTCATTACGTTATGAACGAATTCTTAATCGCGAATCATGGGTTGTTTCCGGTCGTGGTGAATTACACCTTTCGATTTTAATCGAAAATATGCGCCGCGAAGGTTACGAATTAGAAGTCAGCAAACCAACCGTTATCACCAAAGAAATAGATGGAGTAATCCATGAACCATATGAAGATGTTCAAATTGACGTTCCGGTTGAATACATGGGGTCAATTATGGAAGCGCTTGGTGGCCGCGGTGGTGACTTAATCACACTTGATCAAGGCTCATCACATGCGCGCTTACATTACTTAGTTCCATCCCGTGGATTAATTGGTTTTTCCACTATTGTTTTAACTTTAACCAAGGGTTATGGCGTAATGAGTCATACTTTTAAAGAATATCGCCAGCAAAAAGCCGCTTATTTAGGTGAACGCTCAATTGGTGTCCTCGTTTCAACTGAAACTGGAAAAGCAACACCATACGCAATTCAGCATATTGAAGAACGCGGCGTTGTCTTTATTGAACCTGGTACACAAGTCTATGAGGGAATGATTGTTGGTGAAAATCGTTATGATCATGATTTAGCTGTTAATATTACGACAACAAAAGCTTTAACAAACATGCGAGCGGCGAGTAAGGACTCGACTGTTGTTTTAAAAGTCCCGCGCCGATTATCGATTGAAGCATGCTTAGATTATATCAATGGCGATGAACTCGTTGAAATTACGCCAAATGCTTATCGGATGCGCAAGCGGATTTTAAATACTGCTGAACGCAAAAAATACGATAGTAAGCAAAAAAAAGAATAAAGAAAAAACTCCGAATCGCTTCGGAGCTTTTTTTATGCGTAAGCAGGAATAATCTTGTAACTTGTTTCTGAATCGAAATCAATAAGATACTTATTCTTTGTATCAACATCACCGCGCACAATGGCCTTGGCGATTACCGTCTCGACTTCTTTTTGAATAAAGCGCTTTATCGGACGAGCACCATATTCTGGTGAATAGGCTTCGTCGAGAACGTGTTGCTTAACCGCGTTCGTGAATTCGACCGAGATGTATTGATTTTGTAAGACTTTCGCTACTTCAAGAAGCATCTTATCAACAATTTTTAGCTGCGTATCGCGATCTAATGGATTAAAGTAAACGATTTCATCGATTCGATTGATTAATTCTGGACGAAAAGTTTTTTGAATCAGGACTTTTACCTTTTCCGGATGACCTTCAAGGAATAAATCCGAACCAAGGTTACTCGTCATAATAATAATCGTATTTTTAAAGTTAATCATGCGTCCTTGAGAGTCAGTTAAGCGGCCATCATCAAGAATTTGTAAAAGCAGATTGAAAACTTCCGAATGCGCTTTTTCAATTTCATCAAACAAAATGATGGAATAAGGATTACGCCGAACTTTTTCTGTTAATTGTCCACCTTCTTCATAGCCGACATAGCCAGGCGGAGCTCCAATTAACCGTGAGACATTGAACTTCTCAGTATACTCACTCATGTCAATGCGAATAATATGTTGTTCGCTATTAAAAAGGGCATCTGCTAATGAACGGGCAACCTCCGTTTTTCCCACACCGGTTGGTCCTAAAAATAGGAAAGATCCAATTGGGCGATTGGGATTATTAATTCCTGCTCGTTGGCGAATAATGGCGTCACTTACTAACGTAATCGCTTCGTCTTGACCAATCACGCGTTCGGCAAGTTTTGCTTTAAGGTGGATGACCTTCTCGCGGTCACCTTCCATCAAGCGCGAAACCGGAATATTTGTATGGCGCGAAATAATTCGCGCGATTTGATCTTCGGTCACAACTTCAGAAAGTAATGGGTGATCGCGCTTCTTATCCTCATGTTCCGCTAAAACGCGTTCTAAATCGGGAATTGTGCGATATTGTAATTCGCTCGCTTTTTTATATTCACCTTCATTGTAGGCTGTTTGCAAATTGAAGCGGGCATCATCAATTTGTTTTTTCAACTGTTTAACTGCTTCAATTTCCGCTTTTTCTTTTTCCCATTTTGCCGTGATCGCTTCTTCGACTTTTTTAACGTCTTGTAATTCTTCTTGAATTTTTGCTAATCGATCGCGACTAATTTCATCTTTTTCTTTGCTAAGTGCGACTTTTTCAATTTCTAACTGCCGCACTTTTCGAATCACTTCATCAAGTTCAGTTGGTAAACTTTCAATTTCAACCCGAATTGACGCACAAGCTTCGTCAACTAAATCAATCGCCTTATCAGGTAAGAAGCGATCAGTAATATAGCGGGCTGAGAGCGTTGTTGCCGCAACAAGCGCGGCATCGGTGATTTTTACCCCATGATGTGTCTCATAACGTTCTTTCAAACCGCGTAAAATCGAAATTGTATCATCTTCATCCGGTTCTTGAACAATTACAGTTTGAAACCGGCGCTCAAGTGCCCGATCTTTTTCAATGTATTGACGATATTCATTTAATGTTGTTGCACCAATACAGGAAAGTTCACCCCGAGCAAGTAATGGTTTCAACATATTTGAGGCATCCATTGCCCCATCTGCTTTACCCGCACCAACAATAAGATGAATTTCATCGATAAAAAGAATGATTTTACCTTCCGATTCTTGAATCTTTTTCAAAACGGCTTTTAAGCGTTCTTCGAACTCACCACGAAACTTGGCGCCTGCGACTAAAGCGCCCATATCGAGCTCATATATATCGCGATCTTTTAAATTTGTTGGAACATCACCTTTAACAATTCGATGGGCTAAGCCTTCAATGATGGCGGTTTTACCAACGCCTGGCTCTCCAATCAAAATGACATTATTCTTTGTCTTGCGTGCAAGAATTTCAATAATGCGGCGAATTTCATCATCGCGGCCAATCACCGGATCGGTTTTATTTGCCCGCACATCGGCGGTAATTAAACGCCCAAATTTCTTTAATACTTCGGGATCTTTGCTATAATCTTGCGGAAATAAATTTTCCATATTCATATGATCACCAACCTTCTTGTTTAGCACTCGATAACTTTAAGTGCCAATAACATTATAACGGTATTCTAGCACTTGTCAATTGTGAGTGCTAATTTCTTTTAATAAATTAAAAAAGCCTCATAACGAGGCTTATTTTTTTATATGGCCGGTTCGATATAGATGCGCGCCCACGAATAATCATCAAATAATGAGATGTAAATGTTATATGTTCCACTACTTTTGACTTTGAGCTTGCCCGGATCATTTGGATAGAAATATTTAATCCAGCGCCCATCGGTTGATGTGCCAGATTCACCGGGCACATTGACCACGTCTAGATAATCTGCTGATAAATTTGTGGAACTGGCACTCAGTGTATAACCAACACGCCGCGTTGTCCCGTTTTCCAAAAAGTTTGTTTTATAGGTCGGAAAACTTGTTTCATTAATGCCAAAGATATCAGCACTAGTTTTAATTGAGAACTCTAAGTCTTTGGTTAAACTAACTCCGAGCAGCGAATACTCATCCGTGTTTAGCACAGTTGAGAAACCTTTAGTGAGTTGATAAGTATCAACACTGACGCCATCGACGGCTAAATATGCGTAACCAGTTGGTAATGGCTCTTCTCCATCTGCAAGTGGCGGTGTAATTTCTTCCCACCAGGCTTGTAGAATTAAACTATTAACGCTTGGCATCACGTCAACTGCTTGAAGACCATTTTCACTTGGCACCACCCAATGAAGAAATTTCGCACCGGTGGTTGATGTGATGCGCGTAGCATCAGGTAGTGCAGTATTGGCAAGTGCTTGATAGGTATAACCATTTTCGATATATTTTCCTTCAACGACACTGCCAGCGCTACCATCGATAAGACCAATACTAGTCAGATTTAAATAGACTGTCACATTTTGTTCAACAGCGGCAAGTTCAAATTGTTGTGGCTTAGAAGAATAATCAACGTTACTAATCATTAATGCTAATAATGCAAAAGCTAAGAGATTTTTTTTCATATGTGTTCTCCTATTGATAAGTTACGAGGATGCTTTGTCCAGGTAAGGAAGATAAATTTGCGTTTTTATAAGAATATAAAATTGTCCCTGTTGCTCCACTTGGTGTAGCGGAAGCAAGGCCAAAGTTAATATAAACACGCGCTACATGTGTTTCGTAGGTAAGTGAGAACGAAAACACATTTTCATTTCCGTTATAAATACCCGCGTAGTTTCCCCGAATAAACGTCTCGTAGTAGGCACTATTTGATTTTATTGCGGTTAAATCTTGGAAGAAATTTAATAAAGAGTTATTATCGCCTTCTTGTAAATCCACACCTTTTAACGCATTACGGTTGTAATCATCCCAAGCAACTTGATAGCCAGAGAATGTATAAGCAGTATTCGCAGGATCACTATCGTTACTATCCCACTTCATCGGCTGCCGATACCAACGGTCGAGATGGTAATCCTCACCAATTGCTAGTTCCGGAGCATTTTCTGCGTTATTAGGTACGATGTTACCGCTCATTCCGAGTTCATCACCATAATAAATGAATGTTAAGCCTGGTTGAAGAATCAAAGTAGCAGCGTATAAACGGGCTTTTTCAAGCGCATTTGGTGCATTAGACGCCGTAATCGCGGTGTGCTGTTCGCTAACTGTCGCACCAATCCCTGTGCGGTCGTTATTAACATGATTAAGCATACGTTCAACATCATGATTAGAGGTAAAGCCACTGTTAATCGCACGATCGTTGCGTTCAGTATTAAACATATTGTATTTGTTGCTTACTTTATCCGTTGCCTCAACATTTGCTTTGTTTTCGCCCGACTGATAAAAAGTATTATTTACAAAGTGATAATAGGCGGCAAAATCAAACTGCGAATCCATCCCTTGATAATACGGAGCGATGCGCGCATCCCAGCCATCAAAGTTTTCACCAACAATAAACGTGTTTGGATATAAGGCCTTAAGTTTAGCGGAGAACTCTCGGAAAAAATGTAGATTCTTTGTTTGATTGGTCGAATAATCAACACCGGTGCTTGGATCAATGTCGTCTTTTAAAACATCGCCAGAAACCGTTTCCACTTCATCTTTCATGTAGATGTGTTTAACCGCATCAATTCGGAAACCATCAAGGCCAAATCCCAGCCAGAATTTCGCAACATCAAGCATCGCATCACGCGTTCCTTGATAGTCATAATTTAATTCGGGCATCGATGAACCGAATTTGCCGTAATAATAATAATTAGTGGTGGCATAACGATACCATGGAGCTTGTAATGGAGTTAAAGAATATTTCCAATGGTAGAAATTACGATAATCAATTTGATTACCATTGATATCAGTACCCATCGCAAGACTAGCTGAAGCTTTAAACCATAAGTGATTCTTCGATGTATGATTAACAACTAAATCCATTAAGACACGAATGCCTTTGCTATGCGCAACTTGAATCAGTTCACGGTAATCTTCTAACGAACCAAACCGTGCATCAACTTGGAAAAAGTTGATTGTGTCATAACCATGATATGATTCACAATCTTGAACAGGTGTTAACCAAATGACGTCGACATTAAGATCTGATATGTAGTCTAATTTATTAATGATTCCGCGGATATCGCCTAAGCCATCTTCGTTACTATCGGCAAATGAAGCCACTTGAATTTGGTAACCAACACCTGCTTCATTAAGGAAATCTGGTGAAGTTGGCGGAACGCGATAAAGCGATGGCGCACTACTATTAATATTGTTTTTAGATTCCATTGAACTATCGCTAGGATCGGCATAGGGATTATTTACTTCTTCATCACTATAAATATATGATGGCTCGGCACTACGACCTTCAGTTGTAAAGACGTGAACTGTCCCATTGGGACGAACATTTTCATTAATATTTGATAAATAAACATCACCACCGGAATCTGATTCCCACATTCCCGCTGATTTAGTTAATGATTCTTTTGTAACAATAAGAAATCCGACTTTTGTCGAACCAAGGAAGTCAGCACTTTCGAGGTTAATCGCCACATAAGCGCCAGCTTGATCATAACCCGACCAATTAAATTGCTGACCTTCATTATCACTAGGGACTTTTTGCCAGGCCCAAACAAAATAATCATCATATGTCAGTGGGTCGCTTCGTAAATAGTGAATGTATAGGTAACCATCAACCCAGCCGTCACCATCAAGACTATCTTCGTATTCGGCGGGTGGTAACTCAGAAATTGATGGTAAGATTGATTCTTCATCAGCACTTGTATTTGATGTTATTTCACTTGATTCACCAGAAATCGAATCACTATTAAGCGAATCAGACAAAGATGAATTACTCAGTGAATCTTGATTACACGAACTTAAAAGTAAAATAAATAATGTACTTAAGGGGACAAGCTTACGCCATAGATTTTTTGTCATCGGTATGCTCCTTATTGCTGTTTATTATCTTAAATTATACAAAATAAATAGCACTTATATAAACTATTAGTTGATTAAACCTCGCCGGTAATTTTCTAGTTTCATCAAAACCGCAAATTGTTGAGCATTTAAACGACTAAAATTCCATTCCTGCAAAATGTTTTGCTCATAAAGCATGAAAGTTTGATGTTGAGTTTGGGCGAAATCGTTGAGAATTGTAAGTTCATTTTCTTCTAGTTTCATCATTGGTTGCATCAAAAAAACAAGCCGATTGATCATTCCTAACAAACCCTGGGCGAGTGGAATGCCATCTGAAATACTCATGCGCGCTTTCATGTATTGAACACCATTATGCGTGAAATATAGCAAGGTAAAAACAGTTGTGATAAAGTCAATACAATAGTCACCAGCTTTAAGTTTGCGTGGATCGAGTGGTTTCTTTTTCGCATCGAGAATTTCGTAACCTGTTTCTAAATCAGAAGCAAATAAATGTGCAAAATAGCGCATGACATTTTGGTGACGGTAACCGGAGAAATAATCATTGATTGAATGAAAAGTTTCGCTGACCGCCGCTTGCCGTTCTTTAAATGAAAGTGGAACTGTTTGATTGAGCCTGCGTCCAATGATGGCGATTAATAAGCGCCAAAATAAAAGTCCGGAAACTTGCTCGCGTTCACTGGCGTGTGTCGCTAAAATATAATCCAATACTTCTTCGATTGCTATACGATTTTCGCCAGCAAATCGGCCGTATTTTGCATAACTTTTCAGAGCAAGTGGGACTAGGCGTAGGAATGGAAAAATGCCATTATCAAAATCATTATTGGGACCTAATGTTCCTTTTTTATGTTCGCGAAAATTTTCTAAAGCAACAATAACACTTTGAAATTGATGCGACTCAGGATTATTTACCCAATCAATTGTTTGATAATAATTTAAGAGATTGCGCGGCGATGAATCACTTTTAAGAATAGAAAAATGACTGAACCATTGGTTCCGCCAAAAAGCGCTTTTAGCGTTTTCTTCATAACGGATACCTAGCAGAAAACCATCAGTCATTTCCAGTAATAATTGATCGAGCTTATTCATGGTTTTATTTTAGCATATAAAAGAAAAAAGGATTGGAATTTCCAACCCTTTATCGCATCAACAGGCTTATTGTAAGAAGTCGAGATTGACACTCGCTGGTGTCCCAATCATGAAGAATGATTTTGCTAAACTTCCATGGGCACCAATCCGTGCTCGCCACCGATTATCATCCTCAATTTGCAGAAGTGAAGTTTCACTATTTTTTGAAGATTTATTATTCACTTCTTCATCCGGAAGTGTAATTGGAGCGATTTTCGACAAAAGAGCACTATATGATAATTCGGCATGCTGTTGATTGCTTAAGCGTTTTTCAAACATCATAATTCCTCCATTGATCATCACTTGAGCGCGATGACACCTTTACTATAATATAGTTGTTTAAAAGCGCAAATTTGTAACCCCTTTCTGTAAACACTATCATTATTCGCGTTTATAAAACACTGATTAATAGTGCTTTTTTTAATACTGTATAAATTAAAAAACCGGTCTTACGCAACCGGTTAATCGTGGATATGTGGGCGTTAATCTAAATGTTCAATAGCGCGATTCATCAACTTTGTAATCGTCGCATCGGATTTTAATTTTAAGTATATTTGCGCAAAGCGAATGACCTCAGTATAAGCCTCTTCTTCATAGTTCGTAATAATTGTTCGCTTTAAAGCCCGTAATGCATTTTTCGAGACTTCTGGGAAGAAATCTTCGCCAGCGAATAAATCGCGGAGCTCACGGCGCGCAAGTTGATAGGTTTTTTCTTTACCCATCGCGAGTAAAATCGCATTAATTTCATTCGAAACACCCTTAGTATCACCACCATAACGTAAACTTTGGTAGTAACAAGCATAGGCTTTTTCGTGTTTACCATTTAAATAATAGCTAAATCCGACATAACGTAGTGCAGCGCCAAGATCATCAAATGTAATCGCAATGTTTGCGGCAAATTTAGCAACCATTTCTAACCGATCTGGGACTTTTTTTTCTTTAAAGAAATCCGCAATCGCCAGCAAAATAGGCAAACTCACTGGATTCCATGAATTTGCAATGCCCAATTGCACAATTGCTTGATCTAAGTGCCCACTACTATAATTCGCCCAGTAAAGTGCGTAATATAGCGTGCTGTAATCATATTGTGTAAGATTAACGGGATATTGATAATTTAAGACTTCTTTGAAAAGAATTAATTGATAGTCATCATTGAGCGAGAAAAATTCATGTTTATTCGGTTGATTAGTTGGTGCTTTCGGACCAATATAACTTTCTAGCAAGAGTAAAAGTGCCAATGCCCGTTCGCTTTCATTTGCTGTCAGTAAACTTTGCGAACGCTCAAATAAATAGCGGACCCACAGATCGGCATTTTCCAGCATATCTTTTGTAAAGCGTTTGCGTTGTAAGGGCAGCAAAGCATCAATTAAATCTTCTAATCGCGTAAATAAAATTGGATAATTCTCCGCTATATCAAAATTTTGCCGATATTGTATCCATTCCAAAAGCAAGGTAGTGCGATCTTTGATGCGGTTACCCGTTAAATATGTTTGGATTTCTCGAAAGAGAACTTCTTGTTCTTTAGTTGTTAACTTCATGACTATATTTTAACATGAAAAGCAAAATTATGGCGATTAAGTACTCGCTATTTTAACTTTAAAATGGTGCTGGTCCGTCTGGCCGAATATGTAATTTTAAAATGTATTCTTTGCCAAAGACTTTTTGCATTTCACTAACATAATACTTGCTCTCTTGTTGCGGAATAAACGCTAGTAAGGTGCCGGCAAAACCACCGCCATGGATGCGGTAAGCGCCTGTTGGCACAAATTGTTTAGAAAGATTATAGGCGAGCAAAACCCCTTGCGTCTCATCATAAGGATACGTGTAGTTTTGTAACGCTGTTAGCGACGATAATCCTGAAGCGCGGACGCATTCAATAAAGGTTGCTTGATCGTCAGTTAATAGTGCGTTTTTGGCTTTTTCTACTAATATATTTTCATTAAAGATATGTAAAGCGCGATTAATAACGCGTCCTCCGAGTTTATTAAATATTTCATGAAGATTATTAATAAAATCAGCATAGTTTACTTCGCGTAGGGAAGGCAAAGAAAAATAGGCGGCAACTTTTTGGATGTCATCACGAGTTTCAGCGTAATAAGATGTTAGTTTTGAGTGACTACCGGTGTTCACCAAAATAATGTCATAATCATTAATTGAAAAATCAATTTTTTCAACTAGTGGCGTTTCTGTGCTATGGAAATCTAGATAAACAAGACCACCATAAGCAACCGCTGTTTGATCGAGCAAGCCACATGGTTTATTAAAATAATCAACTTCTGCTTCATGGGCAATCTGCGCTAAAGTGGTTGGATCGATTTTCCCTTGATTAAACATATGATTAAAAGCGGTAGCAATTAAAAGTTCAAATGCGGCTGATGATGAAACACCGGCCCCGCGTGGAATCGAACTAATCGCATAAAGATTAAGGCCACCAATTTGAAAGCCACGTTTGACAAAGCCATTGGCTACACCGCGAATTAATGCTTCGGATCGATTATATTGCCGGGGGTCAACTTCTAGATACCTTAGATTTACTCTAAATGGATAACGCGTGCCACGGGAGATAGCATGGACAATAAAACTATCATTAACACTCACCGCCGCTTCAATTGCATAATCAATGGCCGCCGCTAAACATAATCCATGATTGTAATCAGTGTGATTACCTAAGACTTCCATCCGCCCAGGCGAAGAGAAAAAATGTGTTGGATTTAGATTAAAATGATGTGAAAATTTTTCAGATAATATTTTTTTGCTGTCGCTCATAGTTTTAATCCTTTGATGAAACGATCCCGCGCCGCTTGACCCTGATCATCATCTTTAAAGACTGCCGTATTAATCAAAATATCGCGACACGTCTCATTAACAAAGTTTTCAATTAATTGATGAAAATCACTGCCGCGTGGAAACGTTTGTAACTCACTGATTAGTTTATCAAAAATCTTTAAATCCGGTTGTTTATCTAATGCCATCGCAATATTAGTGTCATTAGTAAAGATATCTTCAATTTCTGCTAATTGCCGTTTGAGCCGGGCGGGAAGAATAAATAATCCCATCGCTTCAATTAAACCAATTCCTTCTTTTTTAATCGCGTGATGTTCCGGATGCGCATGGAATATGCCCTCTGGATACGCTTTTGAACAGCGATTATTGCGCAGCACCATATATAAATGGTAGGTGGAAGATATTTTTCGGGCGATGACCGTGATTGTATTATGTTGACCCGACTTTGAAGATGCGAGAATATCAACACTTTCATCACTATATTCGCGCCACGAAGTTAATATATGACTCGCCGCTTCCAACAAGCGTTTTTTATTATTACTCTTTAATAAGAGCACAGAATTATACCAGTCAAGATAGGAAATATTTACTTGATGGAAGTGCCGTGTCCGTATATTAAAGGCGGATTTGGCTTTCATCATTGGTAGCACATATGCCCCACCTTGAAAATGTTCATGATTAAGAATGGAACCGCCGACAATTGGCAAGTCCGAATTTGTCCCAATAAAGAAATGCGGAAATTGATCAACAAATGCCAGTTGTTTAGCAATGTTGCGAGAGGATACAACCATTGGTTCATGAACTTCGTCAATCACGATGCAATGTTTATCATAATAAACGTAAGGTGAATATTGTAAAAACCAATTTTCATTATCAAGATGGAGTGGAATTGTTCGTAGATTTTGTCGAGCGGGATTATAACTATTACCGCGGAATCCAACATTTTCTTTGCAAAGCACACATTGCGGATATTTACTTTCCGCTCCATTATCTTTTTTAATTAGGGCGGCAATCGCTTTATTGTCTTTTTCGGGCTTTGCTAAGTTAATCGTAATTTCGATATCGTTTGTTGGAAAATGGGCGACCCATTGCATGTTTTGTTCGACTTTGCTCTTTTGAATATAGTTATTATAAATTGAGAGATTATATAAATAGTCGGTAGCTTTTTCCCGGTTCTTATGATAAATTTCAAAAAACTTTGCATCAACTTGACTTGGTAAAGGTGATAATCTCCCCATCACATCCGTGATTAAATAATCAATATCTTCACCCATGAGAAAGCCTTCAGCGATAATTCCGACGCGTAATTCTTCAATTAGAGTATCAGGAACTTTTAGGCTTTTTATTTCCGATACATTAATCGCTTCTTTATATGGCGCTGTTTGGTTTAATAATGCGAGCAACTCATTACGCTTATAATCAATATCTTTGGGATTGAGATCTAGCCGCGTTTTGGCGTAAACAAGCAGTTTTTCAATTGTGGCATTTAACATAGGAATCCTCCATTGCTGAGTCAGATATATTGTATACAAAAATCACCTATTAGTCAGTTGTTAATGAAAATTCGTAGCAAATATGGCCTAAAAACGGTTTGTCTTTTTCAATAATCCAGTTATTTATATCGTTAGGAATTAGTTGTGGTTCTAGCGCAAGGGCTTGGTAACGGTAAAGATATCCACCGCGATTTAGTAACAAATCATTGACTGGATAATTTCCACTATACATATTGAGAGCAGGTAAATCCGTTTTAATTTTCAACATGCGGCCACTTTCCTTACTGATGAGCAATGCGGCATTTGTTTGCATATCGAATTTATCAATTAACCAAGTGTGATCATATCCCCACGCTTTGTGATTTTGTAAAGATGAATCATCTATATCTTGGCCAATCAGCTTGGGAATGCGAAAATCAAAAATGCGGTTAACTTCACGAAAGCCATGAATACATAAATCTTCTTCAAGCAAGGAAACACGACTTGCGTTAAGAAATAACTGGTGATTAAGAATATTTTCTTCATGATCGCTATTTAAATTAAAATAAACATGATTAGAAGGATTAAAAACTGTCCAATTATCCGTCATAGCTAAATACGTAATCACGATTTTTTTTAATTTTATGTAGATGCTATAAGTAATTTTTAAGTCGAGATTCCCCGGAAAACCTTCTTCTTGATCTGGACTAAAATAAGTAAAAATCACATTTAATACATCGCTATTTTCTTCGATTTTGGTTGAAAAGTTCCGAAAGCTCAAACTATCCGGTCCACCATGCAATGTATTGTTGTTTTCATTTTGGCGTAATTGATAACGTTTTTCGTAAACAACAAGGCGGCCGTTTTTAATCCGTCCAGCAATGCGACCTAGAGTTTTCCCATAAAATTTCCGTGACGATAAAAAGTCATCAAAATCGGCAGGATGTGGTGTAATCGAATTTATATTCCCGGCGATGTCTTTAGTTTGAATATCATAAATACTGGCACCAAACGAGCAAAGCGTAACAATAAAATCTTCTTGGGCAGTAACTTTAATTAGTTTTATATCGCCTGAAAAAGTTTGAAGTTCAATCATATTATTCACCAAGATATTCGATGACATAAAGGCGACTACCAAAATCACTATAAAAATACATATGCGGACCAACGCCAGTACCGGCCCAACTTGGATAAAAATTGACTGCACCATGATTAAGAGCGTCGCCATTAACAATAACAATTTGCGGCTGATCCATCTTCATAAATTGCTCGGCCGATTGATGATCGTTAAGATGCTGAATTATCTTGCCATCCGGCTTAATCAATGTTGGCAAAGCCATTTTTAATAGTCCGCCAAACTCTTTTATCATCGTGTGATTACTCTGCGCTTTTAGTTGGTATTTACCGACTAACAAATCTTTTGTTTTGATAAGTAATGGTTGAGGATTTAAGTCGACGAGTTGGTTAAAATAGAAAATTAAACCATGTTTTTTATCTTTGCTTAACCATTGATAAGCACGACCATGATTACAATAAATTTGTTCGAGGTCGCCATCGACGATTATTGAACGATGAAGTTTATAAAAATCATTTGCGTTTACAATAATTTTCTCTTCAAGCGGCGTTAATTCATTCGGGTCAAGTTCATAACCGAAAGCTCCAGTCATTGCCACGCGAATGCGTGTATCAAGTGGAATTTGTCGCCGCGTTTGATGATTGATATTCGCACTAACATGGGCAGAAACCGCACTTGGTGGATAAGCGAGTAGAAGCCCATCTTGAATTGCTTGTCGTTCATAAGCATCGGTACAATCCGAACTCCAAATCTGTGGAAAGTAACTGAGAATACCAAGGTCAAAACGATTACCACCACTTGCACAACCCTCAAATAAGACGTGGGGAAAACGCTTTGTCAATATTTTCATCACCCGATAAAATCCCCGGTAATAATCAAAAACAATACTTGAACGCGGTGGCAAATCACTTAGCGGGCGATTCCAGTCCCATTTAATGTAGGTGATATCGGCAGACGATAGGATATCCGTCATTTTTTCAATGATAAAGTTTTGCACATCTTCACGGGTTAAATCAAGCACTAATTGATGACGGCCAAGTGTCAGTTGCCGTGATTTATCGCCTAACACCCAGGCTGGTTTTTCTTTGTATAATTTAGAGTTTGGATTAACCATCTCCATTTCGACCCATAGACCAAATCCGAGACTATTTTTCTTACATAAATCTGATAAATAAGCGAGGCCGTGCGGCAATTTTTTAAGATTTATATCCCAATCGCCGAGACTGCTCGCATCACTATTTCGTTCGCCAAACCAACCATCATCGAGGACGAAAGTCTCACAGCCGAGCGCACTTGCTTGCTTAATCATTTTCCCGAGTTTTTTCTCATCAAAATTAAAATAAGTTCCCTCCCAATTGTTTAGAATAATTGGACGGTTTTTATGCGCAAAATTAGGTGAAATAATATGATTTTCAACAAAATCGTGGAAGTTTCTTCGCACTCCATTGAGACCATCTTCACTAACCGTTAATACTGCCCATGGTGTTTGAAATTGTTGTTCACGTGTCAAAGGATAGATAAATCCATCAGGATTAATCCCGCTTTGGAGTCGTATTGTTTTACTTGGATTCATCTCCACCACACCGGCGTGATTACCACTATAAATGAGATTAACACCAAGCGTATAACCATGATTAAGACCACCTTGCTCTTCTTGCAAAATGTAATAGGGGTTATGTCGATTGGAACTTGTTCCAGATTTGGCATCATGAAGATAAATTCCACTTGTTAGTTTCTGCTTTTTGAGATGGGTTTCATTCGCCCAGCCACCAGCAGTTGTAATTAGATTAAAATCTTGATTGCGGACATCTAAATTAAAACTAAAAGCTTTAGTAATTTGTAGTGGGGAAAGCGTGTGGTTTTCAATCACGATATTCCGTGTAATCACATTGCTATTTTCAAATACACCATATTGAAGAATCACAGTGATTTTCGCGACTTCATCATGAAGATAAACACGAAGTGTTTGATCAACGCCATGTGGAGTTGGTAAATTATTGGTCAGTGTAATATCTTGATCAAGTTCATGTTTAAGATATTTTAAATCGAGATATTCTTCACGTGGTGTCAGAATTTCAAGACTTGGATTACGATAGTCCCCCTTGCCACTTGTCGCGATTTCTAACGGTAAATCATGCAGCGAGATAAATGGATATTCTTTTTCATCGTAAACTAACGATGTACCAGCAATGAAATCACGAGGTATCATTAACATTTCACGCGCGATTGGTTCACTAATATGCGCACCATAATAGAGATGACGCAAGTGCGAAAACTCATCAATAGCAAAGATATATGTTGTTTGCGCCGTATTAAGGACAAAGACTCCATCAACGATGTTAATCATATTGAATGCCTCGTTTCGATTATTTTAAATTATACCTGTCCTTTATATTATATGTTAAAATTAATGCGAATTAGGATGAAAATGTATCAATCATTAAATTTAAATTGGCAGTTTTGCGCTGATTTCACGGATGCTTATCTTAACGATTGGCCAACCAGTAGCAAAATCGTGCATTTACCGCATACTGTCGAAATACTTCCACTTAATTATTTTGATGAACACGCTTATCAAAAAGTTGTTGCTTATCGAAAAGAATTTTCGGTTGAAGATTTTCAAATTAATTCGGTCTTTTTACTCCATTTTGCCGGTGTCATGGTGCAATTTGACGTTTATCTTAATGGTCAGCATTTTGGACATTTTGCTCAACCTTACCTACCAGTGGAAATTGATGTAACAAAAGCAATTACTAAAGATAATAATCGCCTAATTGTCATTGTTGATGGACGGGAAGATAATTTAATACCGCCTTTTGGCGGTGCGGTTGATTTCTTAACGTTTGCTGGTATTTACCGCGACATCATACTGATTACAAAACCGCAAGCTTATATCAAAGCTGTCCATGTCAGTGGGGCCGATAACGGTAATGTCGAAGTTGATGCTGATTTAGTGTCCCATATCGATTGCGCGGTTGAACTTACGTACCGTCTTTTTGACCAGGACCACCAACTTGTCCACGAAGGGCATCAAGCAAGTTTTGCCTTTCCGAATCGGTATTTATGGTCAATCCAAAAGCCTTATTTGTATACATTAGAAGTCGAATTAAAAACTGATGATTTTATTGATGTTGTGTCGACAAAATTTGGCTTTCGTAGTGTGAAGTTCACCGCCCAAGGATTTTACCTTAACAATGAGAAAATCAAAATTATTGGACTTAATCGTCACCAATCTTTTCCTTATATCGGTTATGCCGCTGGTGATGATTTACAAAAGCAAGATGCATTAATTCTTAAACAAAATTTAGGTCTTAATGCTGTGCGCTGCTCACATTATCCGCCATCGCAATCATTTCTTGATGCTTGTGATGAAGTTGGTTTATTGGTGATTGATGAGGTGCCCGGTTGGCAGCACATTTCTCGTGATCATCATTGGCGTGAGCGTCACTTAGCGAATGTACGTGCAATGATTGAGCGCGATTACAATCATCCAAGTGTTGTGCTTTATAGCATTCGAATTAATGAAAGCGACGATGATCATGCGCTTTATCAAGCTGCCAATGAGATTGCCCATCAACTTGACAAAACACGACCAACAACGGGTGTGAGAAATTTCGCCAATAGCGAATTACTCGAAGATGTTTATGCCTATAATGATTTTATTCATGATGGCGTGATGCCTGGACTAACAAAACCGCAGAAAGTTTTGCCGAAAAACCATCGTGATGCCCCCTATATTGTTACGGAAAATAATGGTCACATGTTTCCAACAAAATCTTTTGATGATCCACTTCATCGGCTGGAACATGTCAAACGGCATTTAACTGTACTTAATGCTTTAAAGGCGGATAATCATATTATTGGTGGCTTTTCTTGGTGCTTTGTGGATTATCAAACACATAGTGATTTCGGCAGTGGCGATCACATCTGTTATCACGGCGTTTATGACATTTTTCGTAACCCAAAACCAGCCGGATTTGTTTATGCCGCTGAATTAACAACACGACCAATTTTAGAAGTCCTCTCAGCGATGGATATCGGCGATTATCCGGCAAATGCGTTAGGCGAGACTTATGTGCTAACAAATTGTGATTATGTGGAGCTATATAAAAATGATGATCTTGTTGGGCGTTTTTATCCTAATCACAAACGTTATCCGGCATTAAAACATCCGCCCGTCGTTATTACCAACTATGTATCACAATCATTGCTCCAAGATCCGCGTTTTTCTACCCGTGATGCGAAAAAGATTCATTCAATTCTTGGTTATGCCTCCATGTATGGACCAAACCGCTTAAAACTCGCTCATCGCTTACAAGTGTTACGCTTAATGATGCGTTATAAACTTAAAAATACCGACATCTTTGCTTTATGGGGTAAATATGTTTCGGGTTGGGGTAGCGGAAAAGTAATTTATAAGTTTAAAGGTTTTCAAAATCAACAACTTGTAATTGAAAAACAATTAGGACCAAAAAATATAATTACATTAAAAGCCGCTGTACTTGATATACTAGACTCAGCTGAAAAGCGCGAATACATTACGATTCATATTTGCTTGGTTGATGATTACGGCAATCCAGCAATTTATTCGAGTTCGCCACTTAGTTTTGCAGTTAGTAATGGATTACAAATTGCCGGTCCAAGCAGCGCATCTTTACATGCTGGTCAGTATACGCTTTATGTGCGGATTATTAATCCGCAAATCAGCGATTATCAAATCGCTATTCTTTCACCACAATATGGTGAAATAAATTTAAAAGGAAAAATTTAACATGCAGACAATTATGAATAATGGAGAAAAAAATGTCGCTGTCTTAATCGACGCGGAAAACATTTCACCAGACTACATCTCACTGATTATGGACGAAGCCAATCGTCAAGGTAATGTCGCGTATAAAAATATTTATGCAGACTGGTCCGAAACACGACTCGCTAAATGGAAAGAAAAATGCATCGAATTCTCGCTTACGCAAATTCAACAATATTCCGTTGTTAGTGGTAAAAACACTTCGGACTTCGCACTTGTGATTGATGCGATGGATATTCTTTATCGCGATAAAATCAATTGTTATGTGCTCGTGAGTTCCGATTCTGACTTCACACGGCTTGTCAATCGCTTACGCCAAGGCGGCGCCTACGTGGTTGGAATGGGCGAATCAAAAACCCCACGCTCATTAACTAACGCTTGCCACGCTTTTGCTTATCTTGATAAGATTTCAAAAACAACGAAAAAAGCCAAAAAATCAACAACAAAGAAAAAGAAGTCTGATACCGTATCGGGAATGGCAACACTTGATGAAATTATCGAGGATGTAAAAGATATCATCGTTTCGATCGCTGATGAATATGGCTGGGCTTATTGGTCAAATACAAATAATCTTTTAATGAAAAAGCAACCTTCATTTGATCCGCGTAACTATGGGTTTAATGGTAAAGGTCTTGCCTTCTTTATCGATAATGGGTTTGAAACAAAAAAAGTTGGTTTAGATGTTTTTATCCGGTATGCGGGCAAACAAAGCGAAGAAACGCTTTCTGAATAGCTTTTATTAACGTATAAAAAGAGTGGTATTTCGCCACTCTTTTTCATTTAAGGCCGTTTTTGCCTATAATATTATTTTATAATATTCGAAATTTTATTATCCGGACCAACTTTACCTTCTTTGATATCTGCGACCATTTTTGCGTAGACTTTTTCATCAATGTGGTAGGATTTTTTAGTGTAAATATAAGCAATTGTATATAGAATAATTGGAATTAATGTCATCCCAGCGATGAGGGCAATCCGCGCGCCCATGATATTTGGTGCACCGACAATCGCACTGTTCATTTGATTAACAATATCTTCTACTTGTGCCTCTGTATGCGTAGTTTCAATTAGTTTATTCATATTAACTTCAAGACTTGCAATATCTTGTGTAATCGCAAAAACACCACCGATTGCGAGTACACCATAAATCACTAATTGTTGAATTGAACTGGATATTTTTGCCGCGAAAGGACGAGCGGCATAAATAATTGATTCATTGCGGGCACCCGTTTTCCATTGATTATATTCAATGGTATTAGTAACCATGATCAATAAAGTCATATAGAACAATGACCCCACAAGCGAACTAATCGCAACAAATGCACACATCAACAAAACACTTGGCGTTGTTGAAAGTAGTGCCGGTATGAAGCCTGTGGCAAATAAAGCCAGGTTTGCGACAACCATCACAATAAAAGACATATTAAGCATTTTTGCCCAATTTAAGAATTTATTCACAAACGGAAAGATAATATTACCAATTAGCGTTCCAATTGCCATTGCGACAATTACTGTTCCCATATTAAGACCGCCAGTTGAATAATCAAAAGCAAACCAGAAATAATTCAGCCCGAGCCCATTTAATAATGCGCCACCAAGATAATAAAGTGTAATAACAATCATCATTGTCCAGAGCTCTTTATTCCGCCAAATAACTAAGAACATTTGTTTTGTCGTAACTTTTTCGGCAGTTTCTTCAACGGCGGGGCGGGCATGCTCTTTACAAACAAAGATCAAAAGAATTTGACTTAAAAGGAAGGTTGCTGCCACAACAATACCAATGTAGCGAAATGCCACTATTGCGCGGCCAGAAATAAGTCCAGGAACAATACCACCAACGATAAAAGCTCCAATCGATGCCCCAATGCTGACAAGCGTTGTAAGCTGTGCGCGTTCTTTTTCATTGCTTGATAAAGCCGGCAACATTGACCAATAGGCGATATCGTTCATGGTAAAAAAGATTTCCCAAAGTAAATATAAGACAGCGAATAAGACGACATACCACCAACCAAAAGGATCAACAAGTGGTAATAAGGAAAACATCATCGCTAGGGTAATCGCACTACCAACGGCACCAATTAAAATCCATGGTTTATATTTTCCCATTTTCCAGTGCGTATTTTCGATGATGCGGCCAAGCATTGGATCATTTAAACCATCCCAGACCCGATAAATAATAATGATAATTGTAATTGCTAAATAGCGGGGACCATAACCACCGGGTGAGGTTTTATCAAGTGTGTACTGAATAAAAATCATCAAGAATAAAGACACGAGTGTGTAGAGCATATCGCGACCAATACCGGTCAGCGGATATGTCCATTTGGTTGCACGTGGGACGCGATCGCCTTCAAATGTTGTTGAAATTTTCATAAAAATCCTTTCTTTTATTCACTAAGAGTCGCCACTTGATGAAATAACATTTTAAACTGCTCACGGCTAAGCGCGATTGGCGTCGGATATAAAGGATTTGCTTCTTTATAAGCGCGTTCAATCATCAGTGGTAAGTCAGAAGATTTCAAGACCCGATCAATTTGCTTTGGAATATTCATTTTTTGATTCATCTGATCAATCCAAGCGATAAAAGCTTCGGCTTTTTCTTTACGTGAATTGTTTATCGGTGTTAAGGCAATCACATCCGCGAGTTGGGCAAGGCGCTTATCGGCTTTTTTACCGTAGAAGCGCAAAACATACGGCATGATTATCGCATTCGCAAGCCCGTGCGGAACATTATAAAAGCCCCCAAAAGTATGGGCGATGGCATGAATATTACCAACATAGCCGCGTGTAAACGCAACACCGGCATCGTAGGCCGCGAGTTGCATATTTTTGCGCGCTTCAAGATTAGTCGGATTTTGATATGTTTCCAATAGATTCTCTTTAATGAGGCGTACAGCATTACGTGATTTTCTGCGTGTTTTTCGAGTTTGGAAATGGTTAGTATATGATTCTACTGCGTGTGTTAAGGCATCGATCCCTGTTGTCGAAGTAACTTTTCCTGGAAGACCAATAAGCAGTTGTGGATCAAGTACGGCGTATTTAGGTATGAGTTTCATATCATTAATGGCATATTTTTCATGGGTTTTAGAATTGACAATTACCGCGGCAACTGTTGCTTCCGAACCCGTACCAGCAGTTGTTGGAACAGCAATCAATAATGGTGGTTTATGACTGACTTTAAGCAATCCTTTCATCTGTGGAACTGATTTTTTTCGATTTGCGGCCCGCGCCCCAATCATTTTTGCACAATCCATCGATGATCCACCACCAAAGGCAATAATTGCTTCGGCTTTGATTTCATCAAAAAGTTTCAAGCCAGATTCGACATTATCAATTGTTGGATTTGGTACAGTATCGTGATAAATAGCAAATTGAATTTTAGTAGTTTCAAGTGCAGAAATTAGTGGCTTTAATAATCCTAAGTCGAAGAGAACTTGGTCAGTAACTACCAAAACGCATTTTTTCTTTTTCTCTAAAAGAATTGATGGAATTTTCTCAATCGAACCGGCACCTTGAATAACTTTTGGTTCAGAAAAGTTCATAAAAAAAGATGCTAAGTAAATCGTGGACTGATATACACGATAACCGCAAGTGCGTAATAATGGCATATGATTACCTCATGTTTTAATTTATCTTTATTATAGCTTGCTAATATGATTGCGACTAGCACATTTTAAGTGGTCAATTGATTTAATTAATTCTATACATTGTTAAGTTATGTGATATATACTTTTATCATAGTGGTTTAAAGGGAGGGGTCCTTATGAATGATACGGCAATTACGACGAGTGGACTAACAAAAAAGTATGGTTCAATTATCGCCGTTAATGATGTGACATTAAAAATACCGAAAGGTTCGATTTTTGGTCTAATTGGCCGCAATGGCGCTGGCAAAACAACCATGCTTAAAATGTTTGCTGGTCTCGCCTATCCTACCGCGGGCTCTTTTACAATTAATGACACACCTTATAACAATATTGTGAAAGAAAAAAAGTTAAAGAAAATTGGCGTTTTAATTGAAGAACCCGGCTTAAATAAAGGGTTTAATGCTCGCGATAATCTCAAATTTAAGGCTCTTGGTCTTGGAATTAATGTTAATGAAGCGCATATTGATGAATTATTACAGTTTGTTGGTCTTAACGCGGCGAAAATGCGTAAAACAAAAGGTTATTCGTTAGGAATGCGGCAACGATTGGGCATTGCTATGGCGCTTATCGGTGACCCCGACATTCTCATTCTTGATGAACCTATTAACGGACTTGATCCTCAGGGTATTATTGAAATGCGCACCTTATTTCATAATCTTCAAGCGCAAGGTAAAACTTTAATAATTTCTTCGCATTTATTAAGTGAATTAAGCCGAATTGCGACCCACTATGCATTTATTGATCATGGCAAAATCGTTCATGAAGTGACGAGTGCTCAACTTGATGAATATCAAACAAGTGGTCTTTATTTATTAAAAACAAACAAAAACCCGCAAGCTTATGAACTCCTTCATGCGCTAGATGAAAAATGGGAATTATCTCCCCAAGGTTTGGTATACAGTGGCGAACAACCCGATTTAGCGAAGATTGTAGAAATATTAAAACAAAGCGATATTTCCATGCTTTCCTTTAATGCCAAAGCTCCTGATATTGAAGAAATATTTATGCAATATACTGATAATCAAGGAGAAATTTTATGAAAAACATTTTTAAAATGGAATTTTTCCGTTTATTCAGAAGTTCTTTGTGGTGGTTAATGCTTTTAATTGCCGTTATTGCTTCCGCCATTAATGACTTAGCTATTCAATTTGTGATGGAATTTGCACAAGAATTTATTGGTGGAGACCCCGGCACAATCATCAGTTATGAAGATGCCATTATGAGCTTGACACTCAAAAATTCTAATGTTCTTATCGTTATTGTGCTTTTCGCCTTAATATATATTAATGGTTTATACCGCAACGGCTTACATAAAAGTTTAACTGGCATCATTCAACCATTATATCGCGTATATATTGTGGATTATGTAATTCAATTACTTTTTATTTTGACAACTGTGATTTTAAGCGCCGGTGTAACAATTATCATTTTTCTTGCTTTTGGTAATGTGAGTTTTACTGGTAACATTAATCATGTTTTGATGTTTTATGGAGCATATTTTATTGCCGTCAGTGGAATCGTTGCACTTATAAATTTCTTGTTTTATCTACTCACACCAAAGCGCTTTGTTGGAGCCTTGATTTTAGGTTTAGTTTTAGTCTTAATTGTCGTTCCTTTGGGTGGACAAATTATCGATATAATTATTGCGCGTTTTTCTAGTGATCCCAATAACGCTTTCCAAATTACTGATTATTTAAATACTGCTAATCTCACAGTCATTATTACTACTAATGATAGTAGTATTGAACCTTTAAAATTTTATGGGAAAATGATGATAATCGGTGGAATTGAAATGGTAACGGGTATCGGATTATCAATTCTATTAACAACTAAACGTGATTTAGTCTAGTAAAAGCAGCGGGTGAACCGCTGCTTTTTGTTATGCAAAACATTAATTATTTTGAATCACTTTTTTTCATCGACTAGATCATCTTCTTTGGGTGTTACTTCTTCTGGTGGCACTTTCTCAACCGGCTCTTCTTGAACATTATCACTAGCGGGTTCTTCTTTTGACGTTTCGCTAGATGCATCTTCTTCTGGTGCTTCATCTTTTAGCTTATCAGCTGGTATTTCTTGAACTTCTTGCTCAGCTGGTAAAACTACATCGGCAACTGTTTCTACTTCGGATGTAACAGCCGCTACTTTCGCCTTCTTGGGGAAAAATGGTAATGGCATACCACTTATCGCCGCAATAAGGTAAAAGATTGATCCGCCAAGTAGAATTATACCAAATATCCATTCTAGCCATGTTCCAGCATCACCTGGTGCTCCAAGAAATGAGGTTACTAAAGTGCCAAGCATATCAAATGGAATAGCGGCAAAAGTTGCAATTAACAAAATAGCAAAAACAATATATTCACTAAGGAAAATTGCTAATAAAAGCGCTAGTCCTAAATAGAGCGTTTCCTGCGGACTAAGAACAAAACTGAAAAAGCCTAAAAAGATAAATAGTGGTAGATATTCTAACATTGGGCGTTTTGCTTCGATTTTTGGCATTCCTTTTTCCTTGAAAGCAAATACGAGTAATATAATTAAACCAACGACCAGCAATAAGGCGATAAACTCAACCCACGTTAACATACTAGTAAAATCCGAGTAGCCATAAATGATGGCGCGCGGAAATTCAATCGCCCATGGCAAGAAGCGAATAGTCAAAATGGTTAATGCTAAAATGCGTTGTTTACGTAATTGGGCGATAATTGCCGCTACACCAAAACCAACAATTTCGACAAGAACTGCAAACCTTCTAAGGAAGATGCCGAACTCACTAAAATCCACGGCATCGATTATTGCATTTACAAATAGCAATACTCCAAATAGAGCGGTAATCGCAATTGCGCCATAAAGAATAAGATTATCAATTGTTTTTTTCATATAAATTCCCCTTTTCATTTTAAGTATCTTATTTTTTTAAAAAAATGACAATATGTTCATTAATTAATGATTTTAAGATTTTATATTTTT
>JAQWCH010000003.1 GCA_028705995.1 Bacilli bacterium
TATGGCGCCGGCCTTTTTGTTGCCGCTTTTTTAACATATAAACTAGAGATTCATATTTTTAATCTATTTACCGTTTTCGGTGGCTATTTTCCTATTCGTTTAGCAATTTATTTATTCGGTTTTCTCGATAAAAGAAAACAATCGCCGACACCCCAAACAAAGGAGCTTAAATAATGTTCTTATTTGATTTCTCCTGGAGTTGGGAGCCAAGCATTGTTCCAGAAGTATATGCTTCATTAATTGTCGTGGTGATTGTCTTGATTCTTGGTATCATCATTGCTATTAAGGCCAAACGTACTGATCCGCTTGCAAAACCCAAAGGTCTAATTAATGTTGTGGAAATTGGTGTTTCGACATTTGACAACATGACAAAAAATTCGATGGGTTCAAAATATCAGGGAATGGCTCCTTATTGGTTAGCAGTCGCTATTTATATGTTTTTAGCGTTTACTTTAGGTCTTATTGGTTTACCAACGCCGATGGCAAATATTGTAACGCCGTTATCGCTTGCCTTAGTTACTTTTATCATGATTCATATCGTCGCAATGCGCGCGCAAAAATGGCGTTACTTCAAACGCTTTATTGAACCGTTTCCCTTATTTTTACCAATTAACTTGATTAGTATGTGGTCCCCGTTAATTTCGCTTACCTTCCGTTTGCTCGGCAATGCGCTCGCGGGATTTTCATTAATGGGATTGGTCTATTGGGCACTAGGCGGATTATCGAACGCGCTTTTTGGCGCGCTACTTGGACCAGCCGGGTCAATTATTTTACCGCCCCTAGTCACCCCGTTTCTACATTTATATTTCGATCTATTTTCTGCCGTCATTCAAATCATTGTGTTTATATCGCTTTCGATGATGTTTATCGCCAAAGAAGATGAGCAAGCCGAAGATGTCGCTCAACCAATTGCAGCATCAAAGAAAACGAGTAATATATAGCAAACAAAGGAGATTAAGTATGCTAAATTTCATTCAAATGGTCGCTGATTTTCTCGCGACTACCACGACGCCGGACATCACGAACGGTCTTGTCGCTATTGGCGCGGGCATTGCTGCACTCAGTGGTATGGGCAACGCGCTTGGTGAAGGACGCGTTTGTGCGACGACTATCGAAGCAATGATGCGTTCACCCGAACAAGCCCCACAACTACGGTCAACAATGATTCTTTCAGTCGCCTTAGTTGAAACAACCGGTATTTACGCCTTGTTAATTGCAATCTTGAGTATTTTCTTCTTAGGTAATTAAGTTAATGTTCAATAAGATTGTCGTTTTTTCTGGGTTACCCTTTTCGAAAGAAGATTTTATTGAAAAGATTATTCCAGACAATATTTGGGGTCTTGTTACTCAATTGCTCGCGCTTAGCGTTATTGTGCTAATCGTTTGGCTTTTAATTTACAAGCCGGTTAAAAAAATCCTTGATAAACGCGCAAATGCTGTTTTGGAAGATATTGAGACAACCAAACGCGATAAAGAAGAACTTGAGAAGAAACTCTTAGCAAGTGATGAACTTGTGCGCTTAGAAAAACAAAAGGCGGCACAAATTGTTGTTGCTGCCGAAGAAGCAAGCGCACGCGCACGAGAGGCAATGCTCTTAGAAGTTAAAACGGAAATGGCTAAGGAAAGAACAAAAGCCCTCGCGGAAATCGAACAAGCAAAAGTTGATGCTCATGAGCAAATTCAAACGCAAATTGTTAATGTTGCCCTTCAGGCTTCTAAGGAAGTATTAAAACGCGAAATTAATCCGACTGATCACGCCCGCTTACTTGAAGACTTCGTGAAGGATGTGAATGCTTAATGAATCAAGTTGCGCTTCGTTATGCTCATGCACTGATTAGCATTGCTCAAGAAAACAATGAGGTTGAAGCGTATAAAAACGCGCTAATTTTTGTCAATGACTTATTGAAGAACAACGAAAGTTTTTATAAGTACTTAACGAGTGAATTTGTTACAAAAAATGAGCGCAAAAAAACATTGGAAAAAGTTCTGGCGGATTTACGATTACCGGATTTTATTACTTTTTTAAAGTTGGTGATTGACCGTCGACGGCTACGCGAATTACCGATTGTCACCCGTGAATTCGTTAACCTTGCAAACAAGATTCTTGGGATTGACGAGGGAATAATATATTCAGCTGTCGCTTTATCAGATGATGACGTTAAGACGATTGAAGAAAAAATGACCATACTACGTGGAACAAAAGTTGAGCTTATAAATCGCATTGATGAACGCCTAATCGGTGGAATTAAAGTGATTATTCGTGATCAAGTTTACGATGGCACACTTCTTGCTAAAATAACTGAACTCAAAAGCCATCTCCAACGCACAAAGGCGGTAAAATTATGAAATTAAAAATGAATGAAATTGCAGAACTAATTGAAAAGCAAATAAAAAATTACGAAGCACCAATTATTGAAAAAGATGTCGGCACCGTGATGACTGTCGGTGATGGCATCGCGATTATTTATGGTCTTGATCAAGCAATGCTCGGTGAACTTTTAGTTTTTCCGGGGGATGTTTATGGCATGGTGCAAAATCTTGAACCCGATAGTGTTGGTGCTGTTTTATTAGGTAACGCAAATGATATAAAAGAAGGTGACACTGTGCACCGGACAGGGCGTGTTGTTGAAGTTCCAGTTGGCGATGGTCTTATTGGGCGTGTTGTTGATGCGCTTGGTCATCCGATTGATGGACTCGGTGAAATAGTCAGCACAAAAACGCGGCCAATTGAACGCATTGCGCCAGGTGTAATGATGCGCGAACCAGTCAAAACTCCTCTTCAAACAGGGATTAAAGCAATCGACTCGATGATTCCGATTGGGCGCGGTCAACGCGAATTAATCATTGGTGATCGGCAAACTGGGAAAACAGCAATTGCCATCGATGCGATTATTAATCAAAAAAGTCAAAACGTCCTTTGCGTTTATGTCGCAATTGGTCAAAAGCAATCCAGTGTTGCGGATATTCATGAACGCTTAAAAGATGCTGGTGCGATGGAATATACAACAATTGTTAGTGCCACGGCGAGTGAACTAGCGCCATTGCAACAAATTGCTCCCTATTCTGGCATGGCGATGGCAGAAGAATGGATGGAAAATGGGCGCGATGTTTTAATTGTGCTCGATGATTTATCCAAGCATGCGGTCGCTTATCGGACAATTTCACTTTTACTTAAACGACCACCGGGACGGGAAGCTTACCCTGGTGATATTTTCTATTTACACAGTCGCTTATTGGAACGCGCTTGTAAACTATCAAAAAATTATGGTGGTGGATCCATTACGGCCTTACCAATTATTGAAACACAAGCCGGCGATCGTTCAGCGTATATTCCGACCAATGTTATCTCCATTACAGACGGACAAATTTTCTTAATCTCCGAGTTGTTTAATGCTGGTCAACGTCCAGCGGTTGATTCTGGTCAATCGGTTAGTCGTGTTGGTGGGAGTGCTCAAATTAAGGCAATGCGAAAAGTTGCTGGTAGTCTAAAAATTGAATTAGCTAATTACCGCGAATTACAATCATTCTCACAATTTGGCAGCGACCTCGACGTCAATACTAAAAAAGTTCTTCACCATGGCGCAATTCTCATGGAAGTTCTCAAACAAAAACAATATTCACCATACCCTGTGCAACAACAAGTTTTTGAACTTTTCGCCGTGCAAAAACGTTTGATGGAAAAAACACCAATTGAACAAGTACGTCCAGTGCTTGCAAAAATGTATGAAGCGCTTAAAATTGAGCACCCAGAATATTTACAAACACTAGTTACGTCCGGAATTATTAATAGCGATCTTGAAAGTCAATTACAGGAATTCATTCGTAATTACATAGAAGTCAATCAAGAGGTTATCAATAAATAATGTCAGTACAAATGCAAGCAGCCAAACGGCGGATTCGTTCAATCACGGCAACAGAAAAAATCACGAGTGCGATGGAAATGGTGGCCGTAACGAAATTAAAAATATGGGAATACCGCCTGATGCAAAATCAACAATATCGGGCTATGCTCGACAAGATTCTTGCTGATTTACTTCTAGGAGTGAATGCGGAAGATTCACGCTTTTTGCATGCGCCAAATGGGGCAACAAAAACATTTCATGTTGTTTTTGCCAGTGATATGGGGCTTTGCGGTTCTTATAACAACACAATTTTAAGTTATGCTAATGAACGTATCTTAGCGGGCGACACGGTGCTTGCAGTTGGCAAAAGAAGCAAACGTTATTTTGTTCGGCGTGCGGATATTGATGTTAAAAATCAATTTGTGGAGGCTGGGGGAAGCATTAAAATGGCAACCGTTCTTCCGTTAGAAAGAACACTTGAAACCGCGTTTTTTAGTGGCGAATATCAATCAGTTGTTTTTCATTTTAATCAGTACATTAATTCGTTTGAGACCCGCGCAACTTCGTTTACATTATTTCCATTAGGCGGTTTAGACAAAAAAGGGCGGAAAAACGTTAATGAACCAATCGGTCCGGTGATTGAACCAGATAAAAAAGTGTTTCTTGACCGTTTTATTCCGTTGTATTTACAAAACGTGATTTATTTCACACTGATGAGCGCCCAAGTATCTGAACAATCAACGCGGCGAATGGCGATGAAACAAGCGACCGACAACGCGAATGATTTGTTAGACGAATTAAATATCAAGTACAACATGGCGCGACAAGCGGCGATTACACAAGAAATTTCCGAGTTAGTCAGCGGTTCCTTATAAGGAGGATATATGCAAGAAAACAAACTAGTAAACGGCAAAATTATTCAAGCAATTGGTCCAATTGTCGATATCCAATTTCCTGAAAATCAATTACCGGCCTTATTGACTGCACTTTTAATTAAAATTCAAGATTGTGAATTGGTTGTCGAAGTTGCCCAGCACATTGGTGATGATACCGTCCGTGCAGTGGCAATGAGTTCAACTGATGGCCTTGTTCGCGGCCTTGAAGTAATAAACACAGGCGGTCCAATCTCGGTGCCGGTCGGTGATGTAACGCTTGGACGGATGTTCGATGTTTTAGGTCGACCAATTGATGGTAAAGGCGGCGATTTTTCTAATGAAAAACACGCACCGATTCACCGTGATCCCCCAAGTTTTAAGGAGCAAAAAGTTTCACGCGAAATTCTTGAAACAGGCATTAAAGTAATTGATTTAATGTGTCCATATTTAAAAGGTGGAAAAGTTGGCCTTTTTGGTGGTGCCGGTGTTGGTAAAACAGTATTAATTCAAGAATTAATTCATAATATTGCGACTGAAAAAAGCGGTATTTCCGTGTTTGCCGGTGTTGGCGAACGCTCACGCGAAGGTAATGATTTATATTTAGAGATGTTGCAATCAGGTGTTATTAAGCAGACCGCGCTCGTCTTTGGTCAAATGAATGAACCACCAGGCGCGAGAATGCGTGTCGCCTTAACTGGTCTTACAATGGCGGAGTATTTCCGCGATGTGAAAAAACAAGATGTTTTATTGTTTATTGATAATATTTTCCGTTTCTCCCAGGCTGGTAGTGAAGTTTCGGCTTTGCTTGGCCGGATGCCATCAGCAGTCGGTTATCAACCAACATTAGCAACGGAAATGGGTCAACTCCAAGAGCGGATTACATCAACAAAGAACGGCTCAATTACTTCAATTCAAGCTATTTATGTGCCGGCTGATGACTTAACTGACCCGGCTCCCGCTACCGCCTTCGCCCATCTAGATTCAAAAACTGTTCTTGATCAAAACACCGCCGCTTTAGGCTTATATCCAGCTGTTGATCCATTAGGTTCAACTTCGCAAGCGTTATCACCACAATTTGTTGGTGAAGAACATTATCAAGTCGCGCGTGATGCGCAAGCTGTTTTACAAAAATATCGTGATTTAGCTGATATCATCGCAATTCTTGGTATCGATGAATTAAGTGAAGCCGATAAAGCAACAGTTGCACGGGCTCGTCGTTTGCGCAATTTCTTATCACAGCCACTCCATGTCGCGGAAGCCTTTAATAATGCACCTGGTATTTTTGTGCCCGTGAAAGAAACTGTCCGCAGTGTCAAAGAAATTTTATCGGGTAAATATGATCATCTACCTGAACAGGCATTCCTTTATATCGGCGTTGTTGAAGAAGCAGTCGCGAAAGCGGAAACAATGGATTAATATGGCGAAATTTCGTTTGGTTATTCTGACGCCGGAAAAGGAATTGTTCAATGACGAGATTGAACGTGTTTTAGTTCCAACTGAACGCGGAAGTTTAACTGTGCTTTATCGTAATTATCCTGTTTTGTCTTTGCTACAAACGGGAATCATTACTGTCAAACAAGGCAAGAACAAAAAAACAATCCATTATGCGATCTCTCATGGGGTTTTAAATAGCGAACGCGATGTAGTGTATATTCTTGGTGGTGCGATTGAAAGCAGCAATCAAATTGATGTTGCCCGTGCTTTAGCCGCTAAAGAAAGAGCCGAAGCGCGTTTAGAAAAAAGCCGTCAAGGTGATAATGTTGATGTTCAACGTGCACAAGCGGCACTTAATCGTGCCTTAACACGCTTGAAAGTCTCATCAATAAATGATTAAATAGATGAGATTTATTGAAAATATTAAATTCGAAGGAGATAACTATGCGTAAACGTGCACTCGCCTATCTACAATCAGGCGGACCAACATCCGTCATCAATACTTCACTTTATGGAGTAATTAAAGAAGCAATAAAACACCCAGAAGCAATTTCTGGAATCTATGGAGCCCTCTATGGAGTTTCCGGACTAATAAATGACAACTTAATTGACCTACGGGCCGAAGATAAAGAAGTTATTGAGTTATTAAAACAGACACCAGGCGCTGCGCTTGGCACCGTGCGTTATCAACTTCCTCAAAATCACAACCATCCCGATTATGAAAAAATCATCGCCACGCTTAAAAAGCATGACATTGGTTATCTTTTAATTAATGGCGGTAATGATTCAATGGATACTTGCCATAAATTATCAGTATTCTTCGAACATAATAATGTTGATTGCGCGGTGATTGGCGTTCCAAAAACAATCGATAACGATTTATTTTTTACCGACCATTGTTTAGGTTATCCAAGTGCGGCTAAATATGTGATTCAAACTTTACAAGATATTCAAATTGACAATAATTCTTACTATAAAGGCAAAGTTGTTATCGTCGAAGTTATGGGTCGTAATGCTGGTTGGTTAACCGCTAGTGCCGCGCTGCTACCAAAAGAATTTAAAGCCGATGCGATTTATTTACCGGAAGATAAATTCGATCTTGAGGCGTTTTGTGCACATACAAAGAGTGTGTATGACAAGAAAAAGACGGCGTTTATTGTTATCTCAGAAGGTGTTCAAGCTTTCTTACCTGGAAAAAACATCTCCGTTGACGCTTTTAACCATCAACAATTAGGTGGTGTTGCGAACATGCTTGGTGAAGAATTAAAAGATCGTTTTGGTTTTGGTGTTCGTCCAATTGAATTTTCGTTGATGCAACGCTCAAATCCACTAAATATTTCTGCTACTGATTCATACGAAGCAATCAAAGTTTCCGCCAAAGCCGTTAAAGCGGTTATTGCTGGTAAAAATAACGCGATGGTTGTGATTAAACGAAAATCAGATGTGCCATATAAGGCGACTTTTACCTTAAAGCATCTTGGTAAAATTGCTAATGCTGAAAAAAAAATACCCGCTGAACTTGTCGCAGATATTCATGGTGAGGGCGAGTTGATGAAACGCTATTTAGCACCATTAATTGAAAAAGAAGTTAAAATAAAATACGTTAACGGGCATAGCGCTTACGCAAAACTTAAAAAAGTTCACGTTGAATAGATAATTGAAAACCCGCATAGGTAACTAAGCGGGTTTTTATATAAATTATTTAAGCACGAGAAATTTTTCTTTTTGTTCAATAAATGTTTTATTTGGATTTGCTGCTTCAAGAATCTCACCAAATGGCATTTGGGCAATTAGTTTCCATTCGGATGGGAGATTAAATGCCTTTTTAATTGCTTGATCAATCACGGGGTTATAGTGTTGTAAAGACGCACCCAGTTCCTCTTTACTCAATTCAAGCCACAAGATATATTGCAACATGGCATTGGCGTGCTCAGACCACACACGGAAGTTTTCTTCGTATAGTGGAAATTGTTTTCCGTAACCATCGGTCACAGTTTTATCATCGAAAAATAGAATTGTGCCAATACCATTAGCAAAGTTTTTAAGCTTTTCTTCTGTTTTTGCTAGATTTTCTGGCGGAGCGATTTTTTTCAATTCTTGATAGACGATATCCCAAAATTTTTCGTGATTATCATTTAATAAAAGCACAACGCGTTGACTTTGATCATTAAATGGCGAAGGCACGTATTTAGTGGCAATACTGACGAGGTTTTCAATTTCTTCAACTGATAACTTGGTGTTTTTACCGAGTTTATATATGGAACGGCGGCTGGATAAATATTTTTCAAAATTCATATTACTGAATCCTCACTTTCTTCCATCATTATACCAACTATTTATCATTAAAGAGTTCTATATGCTTACGACAAATGCAGATGCTTTCAAATGAATGAGGGATATGTGATAAAATTATAACAATATTATATGAGGTGCTTTATGAAATTAATATCATGGAATACAAACGGCCTACGTGCCGCCCTTAATAAGGGGTTTTTAGAATTTTTCCACGCGGTTGATGCGGATATTTTCTGTGTACAGGAAACTAAAATGCAACCCGAACAATTAGAAGTCGATTTTACAGGCTATCATTTATATATGAACTCTGCCGAAAAGAAGGGGTATTCTGGAACGCTTGTCCTCAGCAAAGAAGAACCACTAAATGTGCATTATGGGCTTAATAACGAGGGTGTTTATAACGACGAAGGTCGTTCAATCACACTCGAATACCCAGATTTTTATTTAGTAAACGTTTACAGTCCAAATTCACAAGATGGACTTCGCCGTCTCGAATATCGAATGGTTTACGAAGAAAAATTACGCGAATACTTAGTGGAATTAGATAAAGTGAAACCCGTAATCCTTACCGGCGACCTCAATGTCGCCCATCAGGAGATTGATTTAAAGAATCCCGATACTAATCATAAAAACGCTGGCTTTAGTGATGAAGAACGCGAAGCTTTTACTAAACTACTTGATGCGGGATTCATTGATTCATTTCGCGAACTTTATCCAGATGTGATTAAATATTCTTGGTGGTCATATCGCTTTTTTGCACGCGAAAAAAATGCGGGGTGGAGAATTGACTACTTTGTTGTTTCTAAAAGATTAAAATCAAAAATTAAAGATGCCCTCATCTTTACTGAAGTTTATGGTTCTGACCATTGTCCAGTTGGACTAATCACTGATTAAAAAAAGGGAGTTCAAGCGAACTCCCTTGGCTTTATTTTAAGAACTTCTTAATAAGATTTAATTTCTTTTTTGAGTATGGTTGGTATCTTAACTGTAAATCAGGCCATGCCTTTTTTTCATGAATACTCTTGTAATGTGAGAAGGTTTCGAAACCCCATTTTCCATGATAAGATCCCATCCCGGAGTTACCAACACCACCAAATGGCATATGGTTTGATGCAAGATGGACAATTACGTCATTAATGCAACCGCCACCAAAAGAGATTTTTTGTGTGAGGTAACTAGCATATTCGCGACGGGTCGTGAATAAGTATAGCGCTAATGGCGTTGGATTTTTTGCAATCATTTCTTCGACTTCGTTATCATCTTTATAAGTCATAATTGGCATAATTGGTCCAAAAATTTCTTCACCCATGACTGGATCATCAAACGTGACATGGTCCAAGATTGTTGGTTCAATTCGTAGATGTTCAGCGTCGATGGTTCCACCAAAAACGATTTTATCTGGATGAATAAGACCCGAGACCCGGGTGAAATGTTTTTCGTTAATGATTTTACCGTAATTTTCATTTTCTAATGGCTTCGGACCAAATTGCCGAACGATTTCTTTTTTCACCTCTTCGACAAATTGATCGTGAACTGATTCATGAACGATGAAATAGTCGGGGGCCACACATGTTTGACCACAATTGAGGAATTTTCCAAATACGGTGCGTTCTGCCGCGAGTTTGATATTAGCAGTTTCGTCAATAATTGTTGGCGATTTACCACCGAGTTCAAGCGTAATCGGTGTTAAGTGAACCGAAGCTTTTTCTTGAACAAGATGGCCAATTTGCGGAGAACCAGTAAAGAAAATGTACTCAAATTTTTGGTCGAGTAATTCGGCGTTTTCTTGCCGTCCACCAAGCACAACGGCAACATAATTAGGTTCAAAAATTTCGCTAAGCATCGTATTAAGTACGAGTGAGACATTCTTAGAATAACTTCCAGGTTTGACTACCGCGGTATTGCCGGCGGATAAGGCACAAATTAATGGATCCAAAGTAAGTAAGATTGGATAATTCCATGGCGACATAATTAGAACATTACCAAAGGGCGAAGGTTGACGCCAAGCTTTACCAGGAAAGTTGGCTAAAGGATTTTTAACTTTTTCCGGTTTCATCCATTTTTTGAGATGTTTAATTGTGTGGTTTAATTCACTATAAACCATCCCAACCTCGGTCAAATAAGCCTCAAATTGACTTTTCCCGAGATCGGCTTTCAAGGCTTGAAATATATCTTCTTCATGACGATGAACAGCGGCGAGCAACTTTTTTAATGCATCAAGGCGAAACTGATAATTTAATGTTTGTCCGGTTGCAAAAAACTTTTTCTGTTCTAGAACAATTGCTTTGATATCCATATTAATACCTCTTTAATTTAGTATAGCATGAAGTTTAAAACGCAAAAAGAAAAAGCCCAGCTTTGCCGCTGAGCTTAAAAATCTTTTTCATCAACTTATAAACTGATTTGTAGACCAAATAACAACCAAACGATTCCATAAGCGGATAAGACAGCCGCTAAAGTATAGGGAAGTGATATTTTCATAAAGTCACCGGTCGATACTTCATATCCCTGCTTGCGTAAAATTCCCATTGCTGTGATGTTTGCAGAAGCCCCGACTGGTGTGAGATTTCCCCCAAGTGTTGATCCGACTAATAGGCCGAAATATAGAGGTGTCGATATAATCAAATATGCTTCAGCACCAAGATGGGCAAATTGAGGTGAACCAGCAAAGTTATAAGCAATAATTTCAACAACGCCAAGCATCATTGCCACATACGGAATATTATCGATGAAGGCGCTAACTAAAACTGAAACAAATACAATTATCGTATAAGCAAGAAAAACGTTATCCCCAGCGAGCGAAGAAATACCTTGACCAATCATCGCCACAATTCCGCTTTGGGTGAGCGCGAAGACCATAATAAAAATTGAAACGAGCATGAGGATTGTTTGGAAATCAATGCCATGAATGGTTTCTTTTAATGGTGAAAGATTGCGCTTACGTAGACTTGAATATATCACGCCAACAATCATAAGGCTGATACAAATAAGACCATTAATTAAATTCGAGACATAAGTATCTGGCCAAGCGATAAATGAAGCAACAATTAATAGGCCAACAAGTGCGAGCATGAGGAAGGAAGGAAAATAATCTTTAACGATTGTTTTACCATCCGATGTAATTTTTTGTGTATCTTTACGAAAAACAAACAAAAGCGTTAATGTCGCAAGCAACAAGCCAATTTGATTAACAAAAAACAGTGATGGCCGCCCATGATACCAGAAGAAGTCAGCGAAATTTAAATGCATATGGCCAGCTGTAATAATTGATGTTGTATCACCAACAAGTGTGGCGGCTCCTTCAAGATTTGACGCAACAGCAATGGCAATTAAGCCTTTAATTGGATTAATACCAGATTTCCGCGCTACATTAATGACAATTGGCGCCACAATTAAAACAGTTGCAACATTATCAATAAAGGCCGAAATAATACCCGCAAATACAGAGAGTGAAATCATTGCCCATTTAGCGTTCGGCGTTTTTTCGATAATTTTGTCTGCAAGTAATGCGGGCATTTTACTTTCGATAAACATCGTGACAAGACCCATTGTACCGGCAATCATTAAGATGACATTCCAGTCAACCCCACCAGTTGTGCCATCTTTATAAAATGTTTTCGCAAATGTTGCCCACATCGTAGGATCAACTAGCGACCAAATCAAGTATGTTAATAGAAAAAGACCGGCGGCACTTGCGGCAATATAGGCGCGCCACTTCGAAAAAGTTAACATTAAAGCATAAGCGCTAATGAATACAACACCAACAGTGATCATCCACCATAATGGTCCATTTGTCGTTGTTTCGCTTAAAAAGGGGAATAAAGTTGCAAAAATCATAAATAACCTCGCTTCGTATAATATCTAGATTATTATATATTAAACACCCTCTTTGTGTTAGAGCAAATAGATGAGGTATAATAATTTATTATGGTCAATGAAGAACAATTTGCCCGCTTTGATCAATTGGTTGGTCAAGAAAAACGTCAATCTTTAGCAAGTAAAACTGTTGCTATTTTTGGTCTTGGCGGTGTTGGTGGTGCCGCAGTACTTGCTCTAGCTCGCGCGGGCATTGGGACTTTTTATCTTTTTGATTTTGATGAGATTGAACTTAGTAATATCAATCGTCAATTGTTAGCATTTCATTCAACTGTGGGTAAAGCCAAAGTAGAAACCATGCAAAATCTGATACTCGATATTAACCCTGCTACAAACATTTATGGTTTTAATCTTTTTATTGATGAAGCATGGCTGATTAATGCTAATTTTTCTTCTTTTGATTATGTTGTTGACGCGATTGATACGCTTAAGAGCAAGATTGCACTTATTGTAAAATCAAAAAATACTGATACACCAATTATTTCTGCGATGGGCGCGGGTAATCGGCTTGATCCTTCAATGTTACGCATTATGGATATATTCACGACAAAAGATGATCCATTTGCAAAAATTGTGCGCACGCAATGTCGCAAAAATAATATTGCTCAGTTAACCGTTGCGACTTCGCTTGAAAAGCCACGCGATGTTCATCAAAGGACACCGGCGTCATCACCATTCGTACCGCCAGCTATGGGATTATTAATTGCTAGTTATATTGTCACCGACTTACTTAAAGAGGAAACAAAATGAAACCGATTGGCACAATTAGGCTCGAATCCCCGCGGCTCCAATTTCGTCGTTTTCAAAAAGGTGACGAAATGATGATGTTTATCAACTATTGTAATAATCAAGAAGTTACCCGTTATTTAACATGGTCACCACACGAAGATTTGCAGGTTACTCATGAATTTCTTGATGCGATTCTTGAAAAGTATAACGATCCCTACTTTTTTGCTTGGGCGATAATCGATAAGAAGTCACAGCAATTAATCGGTTCAATTGATTTTGTCAAAATCAATAAAAATCTTAATGAAGGCGAAATTGGTTACGTGTTGAGCGAAGCCTATTGGAATCAGGGTTTCATGAGTGAAGCGTTAAATACGATTACTAATTTTTCTTTTAATAAAGCGGATTTTAAACGTATCATCATTCGCGCAGATGCCCGTAATTTAGCGAGTATGCGCGTACAAGAAAAATGCGGCTATCATATTGATGGTATTGAAGAGGATGTTTTGCAGCCAGGACAAAAAGATTTAATTGATATTGTCTCGCGTTCACTATCTAAAGAAGAATATTTAACGAGGATTAAAAGATGAAAAGAGCACTAGTTTTATCCGGCGGAGGTTCACTTGGAGCATACGAAATGGGCGCCTGGAAAGCTCTTCGCGAATTAAATATCGATTTTCAAGTTGTCACCGGTACATCAATCGGAGCACTTAACGGTTTTTTTGTTGCAACGAATCAGTTTGAGCTCGCACTTAAATTGTGGCAAAACGTTTCAATCGAAAAAGTTATCAATAACGCAATTGATCTTGATTATAACGAAATTCAAAAATCAGTAACGCGCGACAATGGCAAACAATTAAAAAGCATTATCAAATCATATTTAAAAAATCATCAATTGGATGTCTCACCATTTTATGATTTGGTAAATAAATACATTGATGGAAGTTTAATCACTGAATCAGCAATCAAACTCGGTACTGTTTCAGTTATTTGGCCGAATTTAAAGCAAGTAAATACAATTATCAACAATCAACCTAGTGATAAAGTCCAAGATTATCTAATCGCATCATCAGCGCTTTTCCCAGCGTTTCCAATGCGCACAATTGATGGCAAAAAGCATGTTGATGGGGGGTATCGTGAAAATCTACCAATTGAATTTGCGATTGATCTAGGCGCTAATGAGATTATCGCGATTGATGTTTTTGGCGGTCGCTCAATATTTAATAATCCGCTTAATCAATTACCAATTGTCAAAACAATTGGACCGAGTTGGAACCTAGGGAGTATTTTACTTTTTAAACAAGATGTCATCGATAAAAATATGGCATTAGGTTATAACGATACAATGAAAGTTTTCGGGAAAAAACGCGGATTTAAATTCACACTACACGATGATGAAAAAATCGAAGAATATGGCCGAATTTATGTGCGCAAATTAGTGACGACTAATCCGCATCTTAGTAAGCGCATCTTTGATTTTCTTAGTCATGATCAAGGATGGAGCAAAAGGCCAGGCGATAGTCTGTTGCGCGTATTAGAGATTGTTGCAGAAGCGGTTAATGTTTCGCCGGAACCAATTTATCATCTTGCGGAATTTATTAAAGCGATTGACGAACATATTGTCGTCAGCGATAAGATTCAAAAAGAATATAAAAATTCTTCGGCTTTTCAAAAAAGATTTGGGTTTTTCCCGCCCACCCGGCAAGAAATTTATCAAATCATACATTTGGCGAATCAAAAACGCATTAATCTTGCTAAAATGATTAAGAAGAATAAGGACGATGTGCCATTTGTTACATTTGCTGTTGCCGCGCAAGTTGTACATGACTTATTTAATAATGAGGATTAGGAGGTATACCTATGCGCATAATGCGAACAATTGCTAACGCCATTTGGTTAGTGCTTTTCGGCTTTTGGTTTGCCTTAATTTGGTGGATAGTTGGATTCATCTTGTGTGTAACCATCATTGGGATACCATTTGGCTTTCAATGTTTTAAAGTTGCAAAACTGATGCTTGCGCCGTTTGGCAAAACCGTCATTACACGGTTTGAAGCTTATCCAATTGCCAACATTTTATGGGCAATTTTCTTTGGCTGGGAAATGTTTATTGCTCTTATCGGTAGCGCAGTCGCCATGATGGTGACAATTGTTGGTATTCCGATAGGCTTACAAATTATCAAGATGTCAATTTTGGCAATATTCCCCTTTGGTGCACAGGTTCATTAAGGAAAAATGAAAAACTCACGCTGGACATACATTCGCTATTTTTTCCGTAATGCCCCAAAAGTTTTTTTATATAAATTATTTCGGCGTAAACCACGTTATGATCGTCTTGGAAAGCAAAAGAAGATCACGTTATCTTATAGCCGTGATGTGATGAAGAAATTTATTGCGACCAAGAAACCATTTGCCATTGTTCGTTTGGGCGGGACCGAAATTAGCACTTTAAATAATTATCAAAAGATACGATTTAAGTTTGCAAGAAAATATAAGAAAACGACAAAATATGCGATGCGTAACAACGGTGGTTTTTTTCCCGCTACCGATGAAAATCTTTCATTTTATAGTCAACTAATGTTTAAAGAACTCGGGAAAGCCGATGTATTAGGAATTTCTGGCTTACACATGGAAGATTATTTTCATGATTTTTACACACCAAAAGCACTTCCGATACAAAATTGGGCACTTGATCCCTTATTGGGTGAATGGAGTTCACTCCTAAAAGGCAAACGTGTACTTATCATTTCACCGCTTGATCAAGAAATTCAAAGTCAATATCAGAAACGAATGGAAATATTTAAAATAAGCCCAAATATTCTCCCTGATTTTGAGTTAAAAACAATCAACGCAGTTCAAACAATTGGCGAAGAAGTTGATGAGCGTTTTTCAAACTGGTTTGCCGCACTTGATTACATGAAAATGCAAATTCTCAAAACAGATTTCGATATTGCACTTGTTGGCGCCGGTGTCTACGGTACGCCACTTTGTACTTACATAAAGGATTTAGGTAAACAGGCAATCCAGACGGGCGGAGCAACTCAACTATTATTTGGTATTATTGGAAAACGTTGGGAAAATCGCGATTATGTGACAAAATATATAAACGAGCATTGGATACACCCACGTTATTTACCAGCCGGTTATGAAAAAATTGAGAAAGGATGTTATTGGTAATATGGAAGAGGTTAAAAAACAAGAAGGAAAAACATTTGTTGAAAATAATACAAGTCTCATTATCTTTCTTTTTCTTGAAGTTTTATTTTTTCTCACTTTTGGGATAATTAAGGCCGATAGTATAATGCGAATTATTGGCGTGTTGCTCGCGGTTGTTAGTTTGCCGCTTGCTTTGCCGTTGCTTCGCGATGCTAAAACTAAAATACCAGTCCTATTAGCGCTTGGATTATTATTCATTTATGGTGTTTTTACGGCAATTGCACCGATGATAAGTTTCAATAACATGTTAACGATGTTATCGCTACTTTTTGCATTTGTTGCATTCTTTATTCTTGGTTTAACGCTTGCGCGTTTACCAGAATTTAATGTTTTATATGCTTTACTAGCGATATTAGCTGGCGTTGCGCTTCTTGTTACCTTAAGCCTTATCATCACTTTTTATGCTTATGGCTTTTTGCACATCGTTTTGTTAAAAGGCAAGGTGATTTATTTGGCGGGTGACTTTTATCAAGTTTCTGCCCAAGTTAAATGGTTATTTGGGTTTGATGTGCGCGAAACAAATCTAAATGTTGCGTCTTTGAATATTGGAATTTTACTTTCAACAGTGCTACCAATAATTTTTTATCTTCCTAAAGATAAGACAAAAAATAAGTATATAAAAATTGCTTTGATTGCAATTGCTGCAATCGCAGCATTAGCAACCATTTTACTTCCGTTACCGAATGTATTATTTTATTTGGTTCCATCACTGATCCTCGTGACGATTTTCCGTTTTTATCCAAAAAATGATAAATGGCTCAAAATTATTGGCTATGTGTTTTTAGGAGTATTTGGTTTTGCCGTATTCATTGGTTTTTTATACGCCTTCAATGTTGGATTCATCGTTCAAGCGATTGACGCAATCCCCCTTGTTAATCGTGTTTTTGCCCATCCTTACGTTGGGGTGTGGCTAAAAACCATTCGCGAAATGTTTGTCTATCCAATGGGGAGTATTGAGTCATTAGAAATAATCGGCTTTAGTCGTTACTCGTATACCACGGAGAATTTTTTACTAGATACGTTACGTCATAGCGGTATAGTTGCTTTCTTAATGCTGGCGGCATTTATTCTTATTGCGGGTAAAAAGCTTTTCGTTTATGTCCGCAGCGATCGCGATACGCCACTAATTCGTTCGTTGATTTTATCGTTTTTGATCACTTATTTTGTATTAATTGCAATTAATTATCCTTATCATCAACTAGCGGATTTAAGCGCAAATACCCGAGCAATTGATTACTTCTCATTTGCGCGTAGCGAACTGTGGTTAGTTTCTTTGTTCTTACTTGGATACGTTTATTTATCGCCAGTTAAGCAATCAAGCATCGAAAAAGTCGCCCCACTAATTAATGTTCCAGAATTGGAGGAAAATGCACATGAATAAAGCTAAAATTGGACTTGTGTTTACCGCCCTAATTTCCTTAACTGCCTGTGGTGTTGAAGTTAATGAACTATTTGATGCTGGTCAATTTGAATCAGCGGATTTTCTTGAAAATTATTACGAAGTTTTTCCTTCGGCTTTACTAGAATCACCACTCACTAAACAATATGTTGTTGATGAAACCAATTCATCTTATGGCAATATTTTTGATACAAACAAAGAAACCGCCCCAATTAAACATATTTTGGATACTGATCATGAATTTGATTTTGAAGAGGATATGTATAATGAATACAACAGCGGAACAGCATCACTTAATGTGTTAGATATTAGTACGCGCTATTTTAGCAAAAACCGCTTACTAAACATTGATCAAAGTTTCAAATATGGGTATTTTTCCAAATTAACGGATGGTTTAGTTCATTGTGATGGCTCAGGATCTCATGTCAGAATTCAACTAAAAGAACAAGGGATGGGAAAGATTTTTTCTAAAGAATTGATTAGTTATTCAACTATGTTACTAGCGTTCCGTGGTGGCACGAATATTCCCTGGGGAACAACTAATTATCCGTATCTTACCCAAAGCGAGAGAAAGGCAGAAGTATTGATTAATTTTTCGCTTTATGTCGCTGATAACGATAATGATAGTTATAACCAATATCAATTCACAACTACACGCGATGTGAAAACAGATGATAATGGAATGAATACAAACATTTTATACATCAATTTAAAAGATGTGCTCGATGTTGATGAACTGTTAATTAAACGGGCATCAGCATTTAGTATCAGTTATGAGTTGCTAGATCACCCAACATTAAAACCAGCGGGTGGAAGCCCATTAATTGGATATGAAGACTATGAATTCGCGTTGATGTTTTATGAATTAATGCTTCCACATTCAACGTGGAATTAAAGAAATGGAGATGAGCCTTCGGGAATCATCTCCTTTTTATTTTATGTAGTTGCTAAGATCGAGCCATTTACCAATGATGAAGTCTGCTTGATCGTCATCAAATATTAATGTCCCCTTTGCCGGCGTGAATGTCATTTCTGAAAAATATATTTTTCCGTTAATGTTATATAAATCGACGCGACAAAAAGGAAAGGGATTCGCTAGTTTTTCTGCTATATCGACCATCATTTCAAAATTAGCAGGTTTTTGCGGTGGATATTCGCTAGAACGCCAATGATTAAACTGTGCACCAGGGAATGGCGTCCAGTCAATATATAGATTATCGTAACGGATGTCAGAATTTCGTCCACTTACAACATATAAATATCGCGCTTTTCCATTAAAGACATGGATTTTATATTCAATCGGTAGTTGATTACTTAGTGGGGATAAATGTTCTTCTAAAATTAATCGTGGCTTTATTTTGGAATAATGCAGTTCAACAGTTTTGCGACCATAGTTTGTTTTAAGAAAACGCCTAAATTCTTTTTTTATTTTTACATAATCTACTTTAGCCTTTTCCCTTGTTACAAGATTAAAAGCACAAGCGTGTGTGCATTTTAAAGCAAAGGCATCAGGAATGTTGTTCCAAGGTATCTCTTCGAACCTTTGATATTCACCAATAAGCGGAATTAAAATACCGGATAACCCCTTTGAGTTTACGTAATCACGAACAGCAATGCGGTCAGTACACTGTCTAACTTGCGTATTGTTTGGGAAAACATATAAACGCAAATATTGCAGTTTCTCTGTATAACGCAGCGGTTTACGCAGATTTAAATGGTGACCGGTAATATAGCGATACTGCCATTTCACGTATAACTTTTTGCTCAAAACACGTAAAATTGGTTGCACGCCTTTAGCAATTAGCCGCTTACATTTATTTTCATGAAAATTTGGATTTGCCATGGAGATTCCTCGTTTCAAGTATAGTTTCTCATTAGTTCTTTGTCTATGGACGTGGTAAAATATCCCCATTCGCATGAGGAGAGTCAATTATGAAAAAAGCTTTACGAGATAAACGCGTGTTACTTGTCCTAGGTGCACTAATTCTTGGCGCCTTATTAATATCTTTTTTGCCCTGGGTTATTATCAATTACACACCCTGGTTTCCCGAAGCCTCAATTAATCAACAATATCCAGCAATTATGCTATATTTTTTTGCTATTGTTTTTTTCTTGGTTGGTTATCTAGTTGGCGATATTTTTGAAGCGCGCGATCGGAAAAAGAGTGGAAACTATAGTGGCCGTTTAGATGACAAAACACGTGCGAAGAAGTGGTTGTTTCGGACCGCCCCTTATCTTGCCGCTTTATTTTGTTTGATAGCGGGATTAATTACCGATTTAGCCATTTTAACTTATTTGGCCTAACTTTTTCACTAATTCAACTTAACCACTAATCGTTCTTAAATAAACATAAAAACCCGCATGAAAAGCGGTTTTTTTGTTATTTAGATCAATATTGAGCAAATGTAAATTATTTTCAGGCTTTTTTGGTAGCGGTTTCATAAATGTATTTTCTTGACAAACAATGACAGCAACCCTTGTGACCTATATTATATAGCCAATCATAAAATCTTAACGGTTTTATAAACAATCAAAGGAGGAAATTTTATGAGAAAAACTAGCAAAGCATTTGGTGTACTTGCTTTTGCCGGCGTTCTACTCGCAGGATGTGGTCCAAAATCAAGCAGCGGACCAACAAGCATCGCTGATATTGATGGAAGACCAGCCCAATTGGTAACCGGTCCATATCTAGCAGGCGAAACTGCTTACCGCGATTACAAAGCCATTATGTCTTACAACGCTGAAACATTTAACCCTGTTATCAGCCAAAGTGCACAAGACGGAGACCACATTACTAACTTCGTCGATGGTCTATTAGAAAATGATGAATTTGGTCGGTTGTCATACGCGTTAGCCGAAAGCGCAACAGCGAATGCTTCAAGCGACGTCTTCACATTCAAAATCAAAGACGGAATCAAATGGGTTAAAAATGATGGTACGCAATACGTCGCCGAAATCGGTGGTGAACAAGTTCCACAATTTGTTACCCCGTCTGACTTCATTGCCGCTGTTAAGGCCAACCTCGACTTCGTTAATGGTGCAGAAACCCAATACATTGTTTCAATGTTTATTGAAGGTGGTGCCGAATATAACGAATACACCTACGCGACATATCGTTTAGCAGCAGGTGAAGGCTTACACATTCTTACAGAAGAGGGAAAAATCGGGTTAGTTAAGCAAGCAGATTATGATGGTCTTCCTGAAGCCGAGCAAAAAGAAATTCTTGTTCAATCAATCTATTTCTATACGATGTACTATGATGGAATTCTCCTCGATATTACCGCCGCCGACCTTCCAGCAATTGCTGCAGGCGAACACATTGGCGTACAAGATCTTGGTGATAATGAAATCGAATTCAAACTTACGCAACCAGCTCCTTACTTCCCATCAGTCTTAACTTATTCCTGTTTCTTACCGATTAACCAAGCTTTTATTGATGAAGTCGGTTTTGAAAACTTCGGGATGAGCGCTGAAGACATGGTCTACAATGGCGCTTTCGTTGCTTCTAAGTGGACAGAAACCGAAATTGAATATTCACGGAACCCAGAATATTGGGATGCTGATGAAGTGCACCTTGATAAAGTTAACTTCGCACTTTACCCAACCGAAGCTGGATACGATTATCTCCGTACACAATTCGAATTAGGTAACATTGATGGCTTCAACGTTAGCGATTTAGATACTGTTGGTTGGGCAAAATACGTCACTGGTACCGAAGGTACTGGTACATTAGAAAACCCAGCAAACGGTGCTGCTTACTCACGTTATATTGAAACTGTCGACTCTGCTTTCCACGTCATTCTAAACCTTGACCGTGATGTTGAAACGGAATGGGAAGAAGAATCCTCTACTGTTACCGCAGCCGAAGTTGAAAACTTCAACCGTGCTGTCAAACTTAGAGCCGTCCGCGAACTCTTCTTAAAGGGTTGGGACTTAAAAGAATACAATAAGTCACGTGGTGCAACCACACAAGCTCAAGACGAAATTCAAATTCACACTTACACAGCGAAAGGTTTCGCTGTTGATAGTGAAGGTAATGATTACGTCGAAAAATACGTTTATGATGCTTTTGATGCCGCTGAACTTTCTGAAGATCCAGCAGCAGAAGTCTTAGCTCTTGGCCAAACCGAATATAACGGTGTTACCAACTATGATGACGTTCAAGTACAAAGTCTAGTTGTAGCCGCCGAAGCTGAAGTCGCAGCCTGGAACAGTGCGAACCCAGATCAAAAAATTACTTACCCAATCAAAACGGAATTCTTAGGTTTACCTGATGCTGATTTCAACCGTTATGATCAAGGTTGGATTGATGATTTCAATGAACGGACCAATGGCTGTACAATTAAAACTGACTCCACATCTGGTTTACCACTTTGTGATGAATCTTCTTATCCAAAATTCCAACTCTCATTAATCGGTCTCGACATTACTGTTGATGGTGAAGGTTATACTGACCTCGGATACTCTGGCCAATATGGCTTACACGTCATGGGTTGGGGACCTGACTACGCTGATCCATTAACCTATCTCAACACTTACGTTACCGGTGGTGATATGGCAATGTTTACTGGCGACGATGATCGTAATAATCCAATTCCTGGTTGGCACCTTGAAGGCGATGTGTTAGTCGAAGACGAATACACAACCACGGGTGGTAAAAAACTTACTGGTATCGCTGCTAAGTACTCTGGTTTAGTCGAAGAAGGTAAAGCAATTACCGATGATACTGCGCTCCGGTATGAAAAATTCGCCGATGCGGAAATCGAATTGCTCTTCGAAACGAACTTAATGCGGATGTCCTACAATGCTGGTCAAGGCTGGTTTGTCACTGTTTCCAAAACAATGGCGTATGAACGGCCAACAGCTGCTTATGGTTTATCCTCTTCTAAATTCAAGGGCATGTGGGTCTTAACTGATATTCTTGAAGGCGCAACCCGTAGAACGCTTAAAGCACAATACGATGAAGCCAAAACACAAATCAGTGAAGATGACGAAGGTGTCTTTGTTCCAACTATCCTTGCTTAACAAAGTGAATCATTCACCTAAGTTAACAATCGTTTAGTCGACTAGTTTGTTTAAAGATTAGGGTTAGAGGCATTGTCTTCTAACCCTAATTTATCATGAATAATCATATTTTTTGGAATTAATTATCGACACTCGCGCTCACATACGCGATAATAATATCACTATTATTTTTCTATCATTATTTGAAAGAAGGAGGTTAAACCGATGGCAACGTTTCTCGTGGGATACACAATCATCTTCGTAATCGTTTTTCTGCTCGCATTTGTAATGCTAGTTGGTCATGGAATTATTTTCCGTAACAACTTAATAGTACGGCGCATCTTTGGACAACCATTGATGGTCTATTCAGTACGGCGGGTGATTAGTGGATTAATTTCGGTTTTACTAGCGGTCAGTGCGACCTACATGTTAATTAGACTCCAGGATACCTTCACATTATGTAAAGCAGCGATTTCAAACTGGGATAAACTTGATCCCTCAATTCAATCAATCCGCTGCGACCAAGTGCTTGAAGAGTTAGGAATATCTGGGAGTGTGATTGAACAATTACTTACCTATTACTATCGAATTCTCCCCTTTCCTAAGACGCTTTGTTCAACAGAGCTCTCATATGTTTTAGGTGAGGCCGGGTTAGAAGTCACAATTATTTCTCGTAACTGCCGCAACTTTGTAATCGATCTTGGCAAAATTTACTTTATTGATTCATATGTTGGTCAATACGTTATCGACGTTATTTTTAAATCAAAAATGCCACATTCATTCCGGATTGGCGCTATTGCTGTTGCTTTAGAACTCGCTCTTGGCTACCCGCTCGGTGTTTATATGGCGAAACATCACGATGGTTGGATCGATCGGATTGGCAAAGGCTATATTATTTCGATTGATGCAATTCCGGGTGTTGCTTATTACTACATTTGGATGACGATTCTTTGTTTTGGTTTTGGACTACCAATTATGTACAAAGAAGCCGATTTCATGAGTTGGTTACCAGCGATTCTAACTATGGCATTTACAGGCATGGCCGGTATTGCTTTGTGGGTACGTCGGTATATGCTCAATGAATTCAATGCTGATTACGTCAAATTCGCGCGTGCTAAAGGTATGAGCGAAAATCGGATTATGTGGATTCATATTTTAAGAAACGCCATGGTGCCTTTGGTACGGTCAATTCCGGCCGCAATTTTAGGTGCCTTACTCGGTTCGTTCTATATTGAAAAGATTTATTCGATTCCTGGTCTTGGAGGTTTCTTAATTCAAGCGAACAACCCGCCACAAGATTATTTTGCGATTCAAGGAATCGTCGTTATTTCTGCGTTGATCAGTATTATTTCCTATGTTGCTGGCGATATCGTCACAGCGATGGTTGATCCGCGAATTAGTTTTTCAAAGGAATAGGAGGGAATAGCACATGATTAAAAACATTGATTTAACAATTCATCATAATATTGAAGATTTGTTTACTGTAATCGGTAATCAAGATGAAGACGTTGAAAGATTAGAAGCAAAACCCTATTCCTATTGGCAATCGACATTTCGGCAATTATTGAAATCACCACTAGCAATTTTCTTTATGGTTCTATTATTTGTTATCGTTTTAATGGCGATTATTGGCCCAATGATGAGACAGTTCGACATTTATTCCTATGGCGGCACCGTGACAGTTGATCGCCCTGGGGAATGGTGCGAATTCACGACCGGACCACTAATTGGACAAGGCGCTTGGTGTATTGACTATCTTGACAATAACCCAACTGGTACACTCGCCGATATTGATAACGCCAATAAATCAATTGGTTATCGGACGCCGGACAGTGTTGCTTGGTTTGGTTCAGCCGGAAAAGGCATGCGTGGCTTCCAAGGAATGGATCTTTGGACACTCGTGTGGCTTGGAACACGGTTTTCTTTACTCCTTGGTTTAGTTGTTGCTCTTATTAATACAATTCTTGGTTTATTAATTGGCGCGGCGTGGGGATTCTTTAAATGGTTAGATCCAATCTTGTTAGAATTCCGTAACTTTGTTTACAACATTCCTTCATTATTACTTTATATTTTGATGATGCAATTCCTGCGTCCATCTTTTTGGACAATCGTACTTGTTCTTTGTATGTTTGGTTGGATGGGCTTAGCCGGCTTCATGCGTAATCAAATTATTATTATTCGTAATCGTGAATATAATATTGCTTCACAGACACTTGGTTCATCACCAAAAGCAATTATCGTTCATAACTTATTACCATACTTAGTTTCAATTATTGTGACGGTTATCTCAACCGCTATTCCTGGCGCCATTGCAAGCGAAGTTTCACTTGCATTCTTTGGATTATCATTCCAGCCGACTTCGCAAGTTACGCTTGGACAAGTGTTAACGCAAGCGACTAACGATGTATGGAATTCATATCCATATATGTTAATTGCTCCGATGATCGTCATGGTGCCAATGACAATTGCGTTCTTTTATATTGGACTTATCTTAGCGGATGCAACTGATCCGAAAAATCACCGGTAAAGGAGGAAAGAGATATGAAAAAATGGGACCTCAAAAAAACAGAGAAAATTGATAAAAATGAGCTTGAATATGATATCAATGCACCAATTCGCACCCTTTCCGCTGGTGAAATTGTTCGTCAAGCGCGTGAACAAGAAGAACTTTATCGGTTTTCCGATAATGCGTTTCCCGATGATGTCGATAGCAGGGGAAAAGATGCAATTTTGAAAGTGCGTCATCTTTCCCTCGGATTTTTATCACATGGTAAGAAGACACATGTTATTCGCGATGTTTCAATTGACGTTTTTCAAGGCGAAACACTCGCTATTGTCGGTGAGTCAGGGTCGGGTAAATCGGTTTTTACAAAAACCTTTACCGGCATGCTTGATAGTAACGGTTTTATCGATGGCGGTTCAATTGAATTTGGCGGGAAAGATCTCGCTAAATTAAAAACTGAAAAAGATTGGTTGGGTATTCGCGGGAAACGAATTTCAACAATTTTCCAAGATCCGATGACCTCTTTAAATCCATTGCTAACGATTGGATTCCAAATTACTGAAGTTCTACGTTTACACCGCGGAATGGATAAAAAAACCGCAAAAGCTGAAGCAATTGAACTCCTAAGACGTGTGCGTATTCCGGAAGCAGAAAAACGCTTTAACGATTTTCCTTATCAATATTCTGGCGGCATGCGTCAACGTGTTGTTATTGCAATTGCTTTGGCGTGTAATCCAGAAATATTGATTTGTGATGAGCCGACAACTGCCCTTGATGTGACTGTGCAAGCACAGATCATTAAATTAATTAAAGATTTACAACGCGAATACAAATGGACTGTTATTTTTATTACGCATGACCTTGGTGTTGTTGCAAATATTGCCGACCGCGTCGCCGTGATGTATGGTGGCCAAATTGTTGAGTATGGAACGGCGGAGGACGTATTTTATAATCCCGCACATCCATACACATGGGCGTTATTATCTTCACTTCCACAACTAGGAAGCAAAGAAGATCCGCTTGTTTACATTCGTGGAAATCCACCATCATTTATCGAAGAAATTATTGGTGATTCTTTTGCTCCACGGAATGAATATTCGCTAAAAATTGATTTCATTCTTGATCCCCCAATGTTTAAAATCTCCGATACGCATTTTGCGAAGACGTGGTTATTAGATAAACGGGCACCAGCCGTTGAACCCCCGAAAATTATTCAAAATCTACGGCAAAGAATGCAAGAATCCGCTGATGAATTAAAACGCGAATTAAAGGTAGGTGAGGCCAAATGAGTGAAAATAAATTAGCCCGCACTTATTTAGAAGTAATGGAAGAATTTATTAAGGCACATCCAGAAAAGGATCCCTTAATTAAATTTCGTGATGTGCAAATTGGTTTTCGGCGCGGTATTGATTTCCGCATTGTAATCCAAAATTTAAATCTCGATATCTTTAAAGGCGAAATTCTTGGTCTTGTTGGCGAATCCGGTTCGGGGAAAACAACAATTGGTCGCTCGATTAATCGAATTTATCCAACTTCTGGTGGAGAGATTCTCTACAATAATGTAAAAATTAATGGAAAAATTCCTCATGATCGTGAACGGAATATGAAAAAGAATATTCAAATGATTTTTCAAGACCCTTCCGCCTCATTGAACGAACGCGCGAACGTCGATTATGTTGTTTCCGAAGGGTTACGCGCCTTCCATCTTTATAAAGATGAAAATGAACGCGTCGAAAAAGTCGTCAGTATGATGCATAAAATCGGTTTGCCGCCAGAATTTTTAAAACGTTATCCGCACGAATTTAGTGGTGGTCAACGGCAAAGAATTGGTGTTGCACGGTGCATGGTTATGGAACCAGAATTTGTAATTGCTGACGAACCAATTTCCGCACTCGACGTCTCCATTCGGGCGCAAGTCTTAAATCTTATTAAAGAATTCCAAGTCAGTGACCAATTAACAGTTTTGTTTATCGCTCACGATCTTTCGGTTGTCCGCTATATTTCTGATCGGATTGCCGTTATTAACAATGGTAAAATTGTTGAATTATGCCATGCTGACCGTTTATTTGAATTACCGCTTCACCCCTATACAAAGGCATTATTAACGGCCATTCCTTTGCCAGATCCACAACTAGAAGCAGATAAGAAAATCGTTGTATATAACGCAAACATGCACCAATATACCGATGAAGATCCAGCCGATTTATATGAAGTTGAACCTAATCACTTTGTTCGTGCTAATCAAGCTGAACTTGTTGATTATTTAACCACAGTCAAGATAGAAGGAGGAAAAACACATGGGAAAAAACACTCCGCAAATGAATCAAAGTAGCGAACTTGCTAATAATAATAACAAAAAGCCCTTTTATAAAAACCGTAAGTTTTGGAAGAGGGCGGGTATTTTAGCAGGGATTACCGCTGGCCTTGCGACTGTTTATACTTTAGCTGTTGAAGTTTGGTTGCGTGATCTTAGTAATTTAACCTATATTCGTTTCTCCTATCGTGCTGATCCCGGTTTATCAATCAACCAACAAGAAGTAACAATAACAAAAGTGCTTTACAACACCGATTATCCAACAAATTTTGCGATTCCAAGCAAGATATTGGGACGGCCTGTAACAACAATTGGCGAGGAAGCTTTTGCTGGTCTTGAGCGCCTTAAACGCGTAGAAATGCCAGATTCTGTCACAACGATTGAAGACCGCGCTTTTTATAATTGTGGAAACCTCACAAGCTTTGAATTTTCCGAATCGATTGAATACATTGGCGTTGATGCGTTTTCTAACACGGCCTTTTATGATGATTTTGATGATGGATTTTTATATGTTGGTCGAACACTTTATTCATATAAAGGTTTGATGCCGGAAGGAACAGCCTTAGTTCCTTATGGTGATAAAGATAACCCAGAATATAGCGACTACACCAACATTATCGAATTTGACGATCAACTTGAGACACTTTCACCCGGCTTATTTGCAAATCAACCCGGACTGGAATCAGTTTATCTTCCGGAAGGCGTTACCTCAATCGATCGTGAAGTTTTTGCAAACAACGCAAATCTAACCAAGGTTGAATTACCCGAAGGTCTTCTAGAAGTAAAAACAAAAGCCTTTTACAACACACCAATGTTAACTGATGTTTTATTACCGGCAACGGTGACTTCACTCGGTGATGAAGCGTTCAAAAATAGTGGAATCGGTGGCGACATCGTCATTCCGGATGGTATTTCATCTTTAGGTATCTCGACGTTTGAAAATACGCCCAATATTACAAGTGTTTCGGTTAATGATGGTTTGCTTTCAATTGGTGATTATGCCTTCCGAAATAGCACATCTTTAGCAAGCATTGACATTGATCACCAAAGTGCATTGACGTCAATTGGTCGTGAAGCTTTTGCTGGCACCGCGATTACGGAATTCATTGTACCAAAGGGTGTTTCCGCCGTTTTAAGCGGTCTACTTCGTGACACGCCAAATCTTGAATCCGTCTATCTCTCTGATCCATATGATCGACCAGATTCGATTTTCGATGGCGGAGTAACCTCTATTCGAGATTATGCTTTTTATAACACACCTGCCCTAAAAACCATTGCCACTTATGATAGTACACAAGCCGAATTCACACTTACTTCACCGCTCAACGAAGTTAATTTTCCTTCAAGCGTGAAAGATCTTGGTATTCAAAGAAATACTGGTTATGTTTTCGCTCAGAGTGGCATTGAAAAAATTACAATTCCAGACGCCGTTACACTTATTCCAACAAACATGTTTGAGAATGCGACATCACTCGCAAATGTAACCTTCAGTGCAAATAGTGCACTGAGCGAAGTTAAGCAAGCCGCTTTTAAGGGGGCAACAAGTTTAACCGGTATCACTTTGCCAGAAACAGTCCGCACGATTGGTTACTCAGCTTTCCAAAATAGTGGTTTAATTCAATTTGTTTTTCCGACTAATATGACAACAATCAATGAATCAACATTTGAAAATGCCGATTCATTAGTAAACGTGACATTACCACCAAACTTAAAGACGATTAAGTCTAAGAGTTTCTATGACTGCGATGCCCTTGTTAGCATTAATGTACCACCGACAGTCACGCACCTTTATGAGTATTCATTTGGTAACTGTGACAACTTGATTGATATTAACTTCCAAGCTGGCATGGAACTTGAAGTATGGAATTATGCTTTCGCTAATTCCAATCTACTAACAACTGCGACAATTCCAGCGGGTGTTACCGAAATCGCTCTAGGCGCTTTTAAAGATTCCGAAAACATTACATCCATCGATTGGTCATTAGCGCCAAACGTGACACGGATTAATGACTTTGCCTTTCAAAACAATAGCAGTTTAGCTGTAATTGATATTCCTGATAGCATTACTTCAATCGGTAAGGATGCGTTTACTGGAACCGCATGGTATGACGCACAACCAGATGGGTATGTTGTGCTTGATCATGTTTTATATCGGTATAAGGGTGCTTTACCGACAAATGGTATCATTGAAATTCCCGCGGGAGTCCGGGTTATTAACGAGTACGCATTCACAAATGCGCGTGGACAAATCAATGAAGTTATTTTCCCTGATTCAGTGGAAGTAATTGGTAAACACGCTTTCTCAAATGTGAATACCGTCCTTACTCAAGCGGAAATTACCGCAGGATTAACCGGCCTTGGCCCATCTACACTCACCTTTACTCCAACTAGTAACCTACAATTAATTGATGATAATGCTTTTGCTAACGCTAGCGCACTAACGAGCTTAACATTACCAGACACCGTTAAAACAATTGGTGCCTATGCATTCACGCATAATTTGAAGTTACAAACGTTGGAGATTGCTAAAAACTCGCAACTTGAAGAAATTAAAACAAATGCTTTCTATGACACGCCAGCTTTAACGGGTAATCTCTATATTCCACTCAATGCAAAAATTGGTAATTATGCGTTTGGCTCAGCCACAGGTAATACTGGTTTAACCATTCACATTGCTAATCCCTATGCCGATTCATTTAATACAAAAATTTACGATTCAAACTGGAATCCTCATAACATTGCTGTTCAATGGGGAAGCGTCCATCCGTAATTAGTTTCACTTTGTTAAAAACCGGGCAGTAATTCCGCTGCTCGGCTTTTTTATTCTCTGAAATAGAAGGTAAGAAAAGGCGGAATGCTAAAAATTCATCCCACCTTTTATTTCAAAGAGACATTTATTTATTCTTCAATTTCTTCGATTGGTTTTTTGCGAACAAAAGAAGAAACCAAATCTTCCTTAAGTAGCAAAAGAAGCGAAATATATATTGCCCCACTGATTAATATTGCGACAATAATTTTAAGTAGAGGCGTTAAATTAATGAGCGGTAAAACTAAAATATTAATGAGCACTAAAACGCCACCAGTGAGCACAATCTTTGCTGAATTCCAATTTATTAATGCGTGAAATGTGTAAGATTTAGTTAAAACTAGTAACGTAAGTAGAACGAGAACATCACTTCCAGCAACAGCGATGGCCACGCCGAGTAAGGGCCGATCAGCAAATAAGACATAAGCGCCTAAAAAGGCGAATCCAAGATTAAAAACAACTCCACCAATCAATGTGATTAGGTAGTAATTTTCTTTTTTCATTGGGAGTAAAACTTGCGCATAAATAAAATCACTGAGTGAATATGTAAATATTATGATTGCGAGTATCATACAAGATAAGCGCGCATTTTCAATTGCGATTTGGCTCCAATAGGCATTTTCGTCAAGCACCATAAAATTCACGATATCAGGTGCGAGCAATATCATCATAATAACCGCAGGTATTGCAATAAAAAGCGCAATATTAAAACTATATTTAGTTAAACGATGGAAAAATATTTTATTTTCTTTTTGATAAAGCTCAGTTGCGCGCGGAATAAAAACTACGGATAGCGATGTAATAATCGTAATGACAATTTCAATTCCCTTCACACCGACAGAATAAGAACCAACTAACGATTTACTTGGGTCAATAAAACCTAAAAGAAGAGTGTCGGTTTGGTTATAAATAGTAATTAAAAACGTAATTAAACCAATTGCAAAGACCTCTTTAATATATGGTCGAAAATTATAATGTCCGGTTGGCTTTAAACTAACACCAAAGCGTTTCAGCAAGAAGATGTTGGCGATTGCTGTTAAAATTGTTGAAGAAATCGCAAAGATTGCATATAAATATATTTGATAATCATATTTAATAAACAAAATAATTAATAATGCGCTAAGACTTAAAACGGCAATTGAACGGAAGGCGATATAAAAGTGCTTTTCTAGCGCAAGATAAACCCATTCAAATGAAAATGCCCCAACAAGGAAATTAATTGAAAGCAAGAAGATTAATGCGCGAGTTTTTTCTTCGGTAAACGGACCAGGAAGCGAAAAAACGAAAAAAAGCATAAAGGCAAACGATATTATTGTTGTTATTAGTTGTAAAAGAAAAAACTCTTGAACTTTACGGTTAAATGCTTCTTTTTGATTTTTTAGACGGCTGCACTCGCGAATTGCCAAATTTGGAATCCCGAGTTTTGCCAATATCAAAAAATAATAAACAAAAGTGTGGGCCCACGTATAAGTGCCCATCCCCGCGTCGCCGAGAGCTTTCGCGGCAAATGGAAAAGAAATAAATGACAATAATGTAATAGTTATTGTGCGAATGAGATTAACGATGACGTTGCTGCGAATATTTTTCATCTTTTTTATTATAGAGGTATCGCGAAGAAAACCATAACACTTTAAAATCTTACATTTTTGGTTAAAAAGTCGTTGATTCGCTTGCGCATATTTTCTTGACCATAGTGCATCTGCACATCAATTCGCCCCTTTTTTGCCATTACTTGAAATTGATAGGGATCACTTGCGATTTGTTCAATTGTTTCTTTTATTGTATTAGACGATGTATCTTTTAGCCAAATGACATCCTCTTTAAAAACTTGATAAAGACGCGGGTGTTTGCTTGATATGACCGGAACGCCACTATTTAGATATTGCAAAACTTTCGAAGGTAATGATTGTTGATCAAATTGTTCATTTAAGGGGCGCGGATTAATGCAGGCAAGCGCCGCACTAGCAAATTCAGCAACTTCCTTTTCTGAAAGTAAACCTAAATATATAATACGGTCACACTTTTCTTGAGCGGCAATAATGTCTTTTTGACCCGGCCCGTGGCCAGCGATTAACAGTTTATCTTGAACATTACTTGATAAAAAACCATCAATTAAGTTTTTAAGGCCATAACGTTCGTAAAGAGCACCAGCAAAGAAGAAGTACCGTCCATATTTTTTCGTGATTTCAGGATTAAACGGTTGTGGTGGATCAACCATTCCCTCATACGTCATTGAAGGTCGACCCATCTTGTTTACACGAAGATTTAAACCAGGTGTTATTGTGAAAAACAAATCGAACTTACCATAGAGCCGTTCAATATTAGTAATGTATTTTTCTGTGACCCCAGTAATATTGCAGGGATTATCTGTATAAATTGCTAGTACTGGAACATGGAAAAGGTTTTTGATTTTTAAAGCAATTTTTGCAAGAAGAAACGATAATCCATCAACAATTATCAATGTATCACTACCACTTGTTTCGATAATCTTTTTAATTATTTTTATAGAATTGTTGAATAAATCAAATCTTCTCCGCAACGGCGTATTATGAAAACCAACATAATGGTAATTATCAGCTTCGAGGGCTGGGAAGAACCGTTCAGTGCTTGTTATATGTGACACTGGGCGAATCGATATAACTTCAAGACGATGATCTTTTCCGAGTAAAGAAATAAGTTTATGATGAAAGTTCTGATTGGAGGGATTTGGTTTTATTGAGCATTTATCCATCAGTGCATAAAAATCCTGTGGGCGCATCGAAGTTGTTAAATAAATTATGTTCATTTATCGGCTCCTGAGAAGATTTCAACATGGCGGGCGACCATTGCTTCAATTGTGTTTTGCTTAGCAACTTCAATTGCCTTATGATAAAAATCCTTTGTGACAATTGTATTGATTGAAAATAATACTTGCGCTTCGTTTTCCGGATCAACGAGGAAGCCGTTACTTCCATCTTGTACTAACGTGCGGGCAGCGACCATTTTATTGCTAGCGATAACACCAAGGCCTTGGGAAAGTGCCTCATTAACAACATGCCCATAAATATCCTCTTTCGATAAGAAAATCGCGTAGTCGGATATGCGGAGTAAATTTAAAACATCTTTCCGCGCTTTAAAGTTAAGTAGGCAAACGTTTTCAATTTTATTATCTTTGATAAAGTTTTCATACTTCACACGATCTGGACCATCACCAATTAAAACCAAAGTGCGTGATTTAGGCATTAACTTCCATATTTTAAGCAACCGCATATTATTTTTTCTTTCAATAAATTGCCCAACAGAAATAAAAACTTGTTCGCCGTCAATACCTAGTTGTTTACGTAAAAACCGTTTTTCCAAAGAAGTGATTTTCTTTGTTGCTATCTCATGCTCATAAATTGTTGAATAGGGATAATGAAGAATTCGCTTACGCTCGACTCCATAATGCAAAAGATAACGATCCGCTTCTTCCGACGGCGAAAGATAAAACGTTGCTCCATCAATGAAGTAGTGTTTAATTCCACGTTTAAAGCGATTTTCCTTAGTGCGAACAACACCACCATTAATGGCAAAAATATAAGGAATATGATGTTTCTTCAAATAGCGTAATGCAATCATTTCCGCAATAGTTGAATAGCCATTCATTACGATTAAATCATAGGAGTTCTGCTTTAAATGTTTTTTAATCCCCCATGATAAAAAATTTTCATCGCCAAGACACCATCCGCGGATGGTATGAAAATTAAATTTATATTGCTGGTCTTGATAAAAAATTTTATTGCGATTTCTAGCTTTTGTGCGTTCAAATATTACATGCAAGTCAAAAAAACTCGCTAATCCGTTAAATAGAGCGACTTTATAAGGAGCGGGGTGGTTAAATGTAATAAAAACCTTCATTTCGACTTAACAATTCCTTTGGTTTTATTATACCTTAAAGAAAACGCTGTTTATATGCTACAATTTAAAAAGGTTAAACATATGGACTGGTCAACATTTTTCATTAATATCCGCAACAAACCGTATGCAGAAAAACTGCATAAGTTTTTAGATGAAGAATATCATGAACATATATGCTATCCACCGCGCGCACAAATGTTTAATGCGTTCACACTTACGTCATACGATAGCATTAAAGTTGTTATTATTGGTCAAGATCCTTATCACAATGAAAAGCAGGCAATGGGGTTAGCTTTTAGTGTGCCAAATGGGATTCCGTTACCACCATCATTGAAGAACATCTATCGCGAGATTACCAATGATTTTGGTTGTGAAATGACAGATAATGGGGATTTAACATATTTAGCAGAACAAGGCGTTTTGTTACTCAACGCCCGGCTCTCTGTGCGAGCGCACACACCTTTATCACATGATATTCCGGAATATGAGCAATTTTTGATTGATGTTCTTAAATTTATTGATCAAAATCCTCAACCAATCGTATTTTTACTTTGGGGCGGATTTGCAAGGAATTTAAAAAAACATATTACAAATCCCGCTCGAATTATTTTAGAAAGCGTCCATCCTTCACCGTTAAGTGCTAATCGAGGTGGATGGTTTAATCAACATCAATTTAAACAAACAAATGATTATCTTATTAAGAATGGCCGTTCACCAATCAATTGGCAGAATCATTGAAAGATTGTGCTATAATTATTTTTGGGAGCTAGGTTAACCTGGCTGAGAGGATTCGTGTTATCGAATCGACCATACCTGATCCGGATAATGCCGGCGGAGGGATACTAATGATTCCTTTCCGGCAGGAAAGGTTTTTTATTAGGAGGACATATGAAAAAAGACGAAAGCAAAATACAAGAAATTGATACAAGTTATGTCGGAGAAGAGATTGCGCTTGAAAAAAAGTTTCAACCATCTTTCCTTCAACGCTTCAGCGGAATAATTATTGGATTAATCGTCTTGCTACTAATGTTGCTACCACTTTTTACAATAAAAGAGGCCAATCAGACAGTTGATATAAAGTTTTATGAAGTGTTTTTTGGTAGTGCTATTTCCAAACCAGCAATAATAATCTTTATCGCATTTTTCTTTCCATTAATTGCCGGAATCTTATATTTCTTCGCAAATCGATATGCCTTTCTCAATCTTATTGCCCTTATTTTTAGTATTGCTGCTATTGCAATATTTATATTTAGTCCAGATATCTTTTACGAAATTAATGGATGGGGCGACTCAGCATATGAAGTAAATATCAGTATTGGCGCTATATTTTCTGCGATACTTGCTGGTGGAGGCGCATTATTTTCTATCCGTGAATTTTCCAAACAGAATCCATTAACAATCCGCGATATTACCGAAATTGCCGCGATGGTTGGCATCGCTTTATTGCTCGATCAATTTGTCAAAATTGATGTGACGGGGGCGGGTGCCGCTGGTTCCATTGGTTTTGCCATGTTACCACTATTCATTTTGGCGTTTCGTCTTGGCTTTTTAAAAGGTTTCATAGCCAGTGGCGTAGTTTTTGGGTTATTATCCAATATTATCGATGGCTATGGTTTTGCTACTTATCCATTTGATTATTTATTGGCGTTTGGCTTAATCGGGGTTGTTGGTTTATTTCGTTCTTTGGCATTACCAAAAAATAAAAATCCAAGAATTGTTAATATTATCTGGTATGTCATTGCAATTATCATTGGGACAATTGGACGCTATTTTGGGAGCGTAATTTCGTCGCTTGTTATCTATGATGCCACACTAAGTTTTGCACTCAGCTACAATTGGTATATTCTTGCAAGCGGCGGCGCAGTGCTGATTATATTACTAGCACTTTATAAACCGCTTTTAATGATTAACGCGCGCTATCCAACAAGTGAAGATCGCACAAAAAAATAAATAGAGAACATATAAAGGACCAGAAAACAAGAAATGTCATAAACTGGTCCTTTTTAATATTTATGTGAAATAAAACATGCATGTTATAATTTAATTAGTGAGTAGGAGGTATCCTAATGGCTAATTATAAATTAATGAATAATCGCGAATTAGAAAAACGTGTTGATCGTGAAGAACTAGGTGCGATTCACGAACTAGCCCGGCGGCTTGTTCAAGGTGAAGGTATTGCAGAAGATGATAAACGCGGATTTGCACTTGCTAAGCAAGGCGCTGATGCTGGATATGTACCCGCCAAAACAGTTCTAGGATATTGCTATTTTTATGGTAAAGGTGTCACTCAAGACGAAAAGAAAGGTGTCGACCTATTTTTGGAAGCAGCCGAAGGCGGACACGATGCTGCCCAATATAATATGGGCATTGCCTATGAACGCGGTAGTGTCTTAGTAAGAAACTATCAAACGGCATGGATTTGGTATCAGAAAGCTGCTGCTCAAGGATTTGCAAAAGCTTTCTATAAGCTTGGTTTCTTTGCTGAGATGGGGTTTGGAATAGAGAAGGATCTTGTTCAAGCCGCCAAACTATACGAAGAAAGCGCAAAACGCGGATATCGTAAAGCGCAATATATTCTCGGAATATGTTATCTTGAAGGTCGAGGAGTATTGGAAAGCCGTGAACAAGCACTTTATTGGTTTGAACGTGCACACGAGCAAGGATACGCACCCGCATTTAGCAAAATCCGCGAATTGACAAAGAAATAGATGATATTTGTAATCCTTTCTTAAAGAGAAAGGATTTTTCTTTTACTTAAATAAATAGTATTCAGTAAGCATTTTTGCTATATTGATACATGTGAAAGCAGGATGAATTTATGGAAGAAGTGATTCAAAAAATCGAAGGAAAACGCGATGCCTTTATGGCGCTATATAAAAAATATCGCAGCATAAACACTATTTTAATGGCGATATTTGTAATTTCCTTTGTTCCAGTGATGATTTGGGTAATGCCAATTGAGACATACGGAACATATATTGCGCTGGGTATTGTTTTACTCTTCGTTGCAGTTTTATTCTTTTATGGTAATTTTATGAAAAGAAAAACAACGACGGCAACGCTTGAATATATTAATGATTATTATCAAGCAATTGATCAATACGTTTTTGATGAAACACAAGTTGATGACTACTATCAATTTACTGACGAGCAAATGGAACTGCAAAATGTTGTTGACGCGCGAATAATAAAAGGTATTGATGATCTTGCATCGCGCAATACGGTCAAATATCGCTTGGGCAAGTTCTTGATTCACTCCGCCGATATTGTTGCTTATATTCATCACGAAGTAAAACGTAAAACACAAAAACAAGGTGTTTTCTACGGGAAATTCATTATATCTGATAATAAGCAAACCAAGGCAGAACGGACTATTATTTATCTTAAACCGCGTATTGAATTGGTCGCTCAAGCGGGCGGACCAACTGATGTTGAAGACTTAAATATGATTCATGATGACAAAGAATTTGCTGTTTATTCTTCAAGTCCTGCCGTGCTTGATGTCATCTCCAAAGATGCTTTAAATTTGTTAGCCAAATTTCCTTTAAACGAAGACTTGATTGACGCAACAATTTCGATACAGGCTGGGAAAACTTGTTTTGCCTTATCTTTTTCAGAACGAATAATGGTCGTTCCCTATAACCAACCAGCAAACGGAGAAGCTATTGAAAATCTTAAAAAAGCAATTGAAACTTGTCACCAATTTCTTAAATTAAATTAAAAACTAAAATCGGCGATTCTAGGATCGCCGTTTTTTATATTTTGTGAATTGGCATGTATGTTATAATTATCACGAGTTAATACTTGGAAATTCTTTTTAAGAGAATTTTAGCTTTAAAGTGAGTAGATATGAGTGATAAAAATATTTGGTTACCTATTCAAGGTTATAAACATGATGGAAGCTTTCACCGCTATTGGAGTAGGAATTTTCTTATCGACATTACAGAAGATTTTTTTATTGTTGTAAGCAAAAAAACACGTGTTGTTGAAGCTAATGGTCGTTACTGGTATTCGCGAGAACCAGCGGTCAGCTTTTTTCATCGCAGGCAGTGGTGGAACGCAATTGGAATGATTAAACCCGAAGGTATTTCTTTTTATGTGAATATTGCTTCGCCCGCGCTTCTTGATCAAAACATCATCAAATATATCGATTATGATGTAGATTTAAAAATGTATCCAAACGGTGAGATTCGTTTGTTGGATGAACGCGAATACGCACGACATGCACGCCAATTTGAGTATGGAGAAAAAATTGAAGAAATTATTCGTTTTACGATTGCTGATTTGATGAAAAAAATACAAAAAAACGACTTTCCCTTTTCGAGCGAAGTCGTGCAAAATTATTACGATGCGTTTAGTGAATTAACTAATACGAAGCAGTGATTTGGGCAAAAACCCTATCAATTTCCGTGTGAATTGGATAAATTCTCCGCACTTTATCAATATATCCCGCCGCATCACCAATGACATAAATGTGTGGAGCGACTAGTAAATTTTCATCAACCTTGATGCCTGCACCAAATTTCTCAAACGCAAAAGTGTTTCTTTCAGGCTGAAATCCAAAGTTAACAAAAATATAATCACAAGAAATAGTGACTTGGTCTTCAGTTTCGACATTTTTCAAAGTAATACCAGAGACCTTATTATTCATTTCTAAGACAGAAACAGGAACATAAGGTTTTTTAATATCAATTTCTGTTAATCCCGATATCGTTTCTGGATTTCCGCGAAACTCTTCACGGCGATGAACAAGTGTTACTAGCGCACCATTTTTAACAAGCATTTTAGCACCATCAAGCGCAGAATCTCCCCCGCCAAGAACGACAACTCTTTTATTTGCATAGGGTATATAATTCTCAATTGAATAAATTATTTCGGGTAAATCATCATTCGGAACACGCATTTTTCGCGGGACATACGCACCAAGTCCGCTAGCGATAATTACATCGCGTGCATAGTAACGACTCTTGTCGGTAACTAATTCGATGTAGTCTTCGTGACGAAAAAATTCGCGAACACGAGTTTTTTTGATGATTGCAATTGATTTTGATGTGGATTGATATTCTTCAATTAATTTTTCAATATATTTGGCGGCAAGAATTGTTGGCGTGTCATGCAAATCTTCAATTTCCTTTGAGGGGTATAGTTGTGAAATTTGACCACCAATAACATCTGAGCCTTCAAGCAATAGGCCGTTAATATTGAGTTGGCTGCCTTTTATTGCTGCAAGCAGGCCAGCAGGACCACCACCAACGATTACAAGCGGATGAATTGTTTTGTCGAGCATATAAACACCTCAGTTTTTATTATACATAAGAAATATCTTCAAAGTCATACAATGCTTTTATTATGTTATAATTTAGCCGTTTATAGGATATAAAGATGGAACTAATTATTTTTACAAACGCAGCCGAAGAAACTTATCTTCTTGGCGCGAAAATAGCACCTTTTATTAAGCCAGGAGATGTCATCACTTTATCGGGTGATCTTGGGGCGGGAAAAACAACGTTTGTCCAAGGTTTAGCAAAGGGGCTTTTATCAAAAACTCGGGTTATTTCTCCGACTTTTAATATCATGCGTTGCTACTTTGATGCGCGCATTCCGCTTTTTCATATTGATGCTTATCGTTTAGAAGAGGGCAATAAAGAAATTGGTCTAGAAGAGTTTGTTGAAGGCGATGGTGTTGCCGTGATTGAGTGGCCACAATACATTCAAGAATTATTACCAGTCGCATATCTTGAAATTGAAATACTCTCCTTAGGCGATGATCAAAGGAAACTAACGATTAAAAGTAGTAATGAACATTATCATTACCTCCTTAAAAAATTTAAGGAGGAAAATTAGCATGCTGACACTTTTGCTTGATTCCGCTAATAGTCATCTTTCAGTTGGTTTTGTTAAAGATCAACAACTTGTTTTTCAATTTCATGAATTAGCTTGGCAAAAACAATCAGAATTGATGGTTGCAGTCATTAACCAAGCAATGCAAAATCATGGTTGGTCGCGTCACGATATTACTTCAATTATGGTTGGTATTGGACCAGGTTCATACACCGGTGTTCGCATTGCCCTTACTGTTGCAAAAGTTATGGCGGTCGCGCTTGAAATACCACTTGTTCCTGTTAGTTCTCTACAAATACTTGCCGATAAAAACCGTCCATCTATTTGTTTGATTAATGCGCGCTCACAACGTTCATATTTTGCTGTTTATGAAGGAGAAAAAGCCGTCATTTCTGACACCATTATCACAAATGATGAGGTTCTTAACTATATTAGAATGTATCCGAATTATGAACTTTGTGGTCAACTAGATTATCTTGGACTAGAAGGAAAAGACAATAATCCATTATTCAAGATGGCGAGTCTCATCGGACAATTATCGAGTAGCGTTAATCCATTAAAGGTTAACCCAATTTATTTAAAAGACTTATGAGTAACAATGAAGTAAACGTGGTCATTCGCCCGATTGTTAATGAAGATCTTGATGTTGTGATAGATATTGAAAAAGCGAGTTTCAATGACCCGTGGACAGTAACGCAATTTCAATATGAGTTATCAGAAAATCCCTTTGCGACAATCTTAGTGATTACATATCGCGATATTGTTGTTGGCTACATAGATTTTTGGATTACTTTTGAATCCGCGACAATCAACAAGATTGCTATTCGTAACGAACTTAGACGGTTTGGCCTTGGAAAATTATTGTTAGAAGATACACTGCGCCGCATAACACAAATACCAGAAGTGACAATGATTACACTTGAAGTGCGGACCCATAACGAAGCCGCAATTAAATTATATCAACGGGCAGGATTTATTATTGATCACACAAAAAAAGCTTACTATTCAGACGGAGAAGATGCATATTACATGATGAAAGCGGTACATGAAAATGAAAATACTAGCAATTGAATCAAGTTGTGATGAGACGGGCGTTGCTATCATCAGTGATGGCGCTCTTTTAGCAAACATCGTCAGTACACAAATTGAAATGCATCAAAAATATGGTGGTGTGATGCCAGAAGTCGCTAGCCGTTTACATGCGGAAAATATCGGAGTTTGTTTAGAAGCCGCTTTAGAAAAAGCGCAAGTAAAATTAGAAGAAATCGACGCTTTTGCTTGTACACGGGGCCCGGGTTTAATTGGTGCTTTGCATGTTGGCCTTCAAGCCTGCAAGACACTGGCGATGCTCTATCAAAAACCACTAATTCCTGTTCATCATTTAGCAGCGCATATTTATGCGAACGAATTTGTTGAACCTTTAAAATTTCCATTACTTGCGGTTGTCGTTAGTGGTGGCAACACCGAACTAGTTTATATGAAAGAACATTTGCATTTTGAAATTATTGGTGAGACAAAAGATGATGCCGTTGGCGAGTGTTATGATAAAGTGGCACGTGTATTAGGTCTTCCATATCCCGGTGGATTACCAATTGATAAACTCGCTCAAGTTGGGACACCAACATATGATTTACCAATACCTCTAAATCACGATAAAGGCTACGATTTTTCGTATTCCGGGCTTAAAACACATGTGATTAATCTTGTTCATAACGCTGAGCAAAAAGGCGAACAAATTGATGTTGCTAACTTAGCGGCAAGCTTTCAAAAAGTCGCAATTGGAATGATTATTGACCGAGTTTTAAAAGCTGTTAATGACTTTCCGGTTGCCCAAGTCGTGCTTGCTGGTGGCGTTTCTGCAAACTCTTACTTACGCAGTGAATTACCGCTTCAACTCGCAAAGAAAAACATTCCAGTTATTCGTCCACCAATGTGGTGTTGTACTGATCAAGCCGCAATGATTGCTAAACTTGCCGAGCACCTTTATCAAGAAAAAATATTTGCAAATTTCGATCTTGGTGTAGATCCTAATTGGCAAATTGATGATTATCGAAAGTTTTAATGAATACGCGTTAATTTGCCATTATAATATACTTACTATGTGCAATAGAAAGAGAAGGTTGATGTTATGGCGTCAGGACAAGTAATACGTTACCTTTACGAAGTTATTCGTTTTGGTGATGAAGAAACAAAAAAACAATTACCAGAAGAAGTCGAATTACAGGGCTGGGTAAAAACCAATCGTAATTCAGGCGCGATTGGCTTTATTGAATTAAACGATGGAACGTTTTTTCGTAACGCTCAGATTGTTTACTATCGTGAAAATAATTCAGCTTTTGACGATTGGACACATATTGCGCTTGGTGCGGCGATTAGCGTAATTGGTAAACTCGTTTTAACTCCGGACGGTAAGCAACCATTTGAAATTCAAGCGACAATGGTTAATATTGTCGGCGAGGTCGATTCCGACTATCCATTGCAGAAAAAACGGCATAGTTTTGAGTTTCTTCGCGATTATGCGCATTTACGTCCACGGACTAATACCTTTAATGCTGTATTTCGTTTGCGCCACGTTTTATCGATGGCAATTCATTCATTCTTTGATTTAAATGGATTTGTATATGTTCATACACCAATTTTGACTGGTAACGATGCTGAAGGAGCCGGGCAATCTTTTAAAGTGGTCACCGGCAAAAAAAATAGCGAAACCGACTTTTTCGGTCGCAGTGCTGCGTTGACCGTTTCTGGTCAATTACATGTTGAAGCTTTTGCATTGGCATTTCGTGATGTCTATACCTTTGGTCCGACCTTCCGGGCGGAAGAAAGCAATACGCCACGACATGCATCAGAATTTTGGATGATCGAACCAGAAATCGCCTTTGCAGATTTAAGTGATAACATGGATTTAATTGAAGAATGTCTAAAATACTGTATTGATTATGTTTTAGAACATGCATCAGAAGAAATGGGCTTTTTCAATGAATTTATTGATAAAAACCTAATTGGTCGTCTCGAAAGTCTTTTAGCGAGTTCGTTCAAACGCATTTCATATACAGAAGCTGTTGATTTACTGCTACAAGCAAAAGAAAAAGGACATAAATTTGAGGATCCTAATATTTTCTGGGGTATGGATTTACAAGGCGAACACGAGCGTTTCTTAACCGATGAAATTATCAAAGGCCCGGTATTTGTAACTGATTATCCCGCAGAGATCAAATCATTTTATATGCGCCTTAATGATGATGGTAAAACCGTTGCGGCATGTGATTTATTAGTGCCGGCAATTGGCGAACTAGTGGGTGGTTCGCAACGTGAAGAACGTTATGATTTACTCAAGAAAAAAATGGATGACCTCGGAAATTCCGCTGGTCTTGAATGGTATCTTGATTTGCGTAAATACGGGGGAGTACCACATGCTGGGTTTGGCATTGGTTTTGATCGTTTGATGATGTATTTAACGGGTATGAGTAATATTCGCGATGTGCAACCATATGCCCGCAACTATGGTAATATGAAATATTAGGAGATATTATGGCAATAATTGAAGCAAATCAAAATTCGAACACCACTTCACCAGAAGAATTGCAAAGAAAAGCACGTGCGCAAAAACGCATGTCCTTAATTTTGATTTCAATTGATATTTTGCTGTTTGCCGTTGTGATTTATCAAATTATTGATTTGATGAAAAACATTTAATTTTTTATTTATTAGTTTGTTCGTTATTTAAAGCAACACCAACCGCCGGCTGTTCAACGCCGGCTTTTTGTGTGGAAACATCCGCTAAACGTTTATTAGTTAAATCATTGCTAAAGAGTAAGCGATTAAGTTGGAAGATTCGATAAATGCGTGCGACATAGGCTTGTGTCGAAAGGAACAACCAAACTAAACCAACTAAATAAATTGGTCCAATAAAATAGCTGACAATCGCAGAAGCTTCAAAATGCGGTTGATTAATTACTGGCGGCCAATCACTTGGTAGTGATAATCCGAAAAATGAACTTCGGGGCATCGATGGCCAATCCCAAACGTAAAGAATGGTGATAAATCCTTCGTTCTCGTAGTCAAAAATGTCAATAATATGACCATAGAATGTTGATGCTAATAAATGGATTATCAAGCCAACAAGCACGAGCAAAAATGGAATAATATATCCCTTGAAAAGAAGCATGCGGTTTTTCCGGCGGGCCTCACGGCGAAATTCTTTTGGTGAACGAAGAACAGCGGTATTAACCATATTTGCCATTACGGCATCAATTTTCCGACCTTGATTAGTTACAATACGTTTAACTAATTCAAAAATATAGCCAGCAATAAGAAACAAAAGAATAACAACTAAAAATATTGCAATTAGTAATCGTTTGTCATTATCGGTTAGTTGAACTAAATTAATCAAAATTTTCATTTGATGAAACCTCACTAACCTCGGTATTTGCAATTGATAACTCTGGTGCAGAGTTTACTTTTTGATAATGGGGATTGGCGACAGGAGAGAAAATTGGTTGTCCACTAGCATCAGTACCTGTTTGAATAATGATGATTTGCGGCGCCATTTGCGGAGCAGCTTGAACAATTGTGTTAACGTTCTCGGACTTAGTGTCATTATTCATTGCACGTTCACGCAAGATTTCACCAGCTTTTTCTTCGCGTTCAGACATTGGGAAAAGGTTGTCGCCACGGAAAAAGCGCACAAGAACAACAAAAAGGTAACCAATAAAAACGAAGACACCAACAATAAAACCTAAGACAAGTAGAACAAGGAAAAATGGTAACGTTATGATACCAAGAAACCCCTGACCTATTTTTTTAAAAAATTCTTTCATGTTGTTGGCGACCAATTCCTTTAGTTAATTTTACTTGATTGATGACATGACCGCAAATAATAGTCAATAATAATTACAATATCGATTATCGCAAATGGAAATCCGGTTAGTAGAACAATATACGCTTGTGGGATAAGCGAATTAAATAGGGCAATTAGTGGCACGATTAAAGGTATTAAGATTAATGTTAAATAAACATATAAACGTCGCTTTTTAATGATTTTGTGTATCACTAAGGCGATGGAAATATACATTGCAATTGCAAAAGATAAATAAGCAATTTCTTCTAAAAACAGTGGCAAAAACCCACTTAAAACAAATAAAGCTAGCGATATATAACTATAGTTATCATTAATTTCTTCATTAACCACAATTTTTAATTTTGGTAGTTGCTCAATTATGATAAATAAACTTAACACGGTTTGAACTAGGCTTAATATGAATATCGCGCTCGGAATAATTAGTGGCATACTCGGATTACTTTCTTGGCCTAAGACCTTGATTAAAATAAATATAAAATCTTGATCAAGTACGAGTTCAACTAATACTAGTCCGACATAGGTGAGAATCAATTGCACACAGGCGCCGATCAGTATTGTCATACTTAAACTCATTTTCTTTTTAATGAGATAGCCGAATAATGTGCCGGTAATAATTGCCGGAATTATGTAAAACAATGTGTTGCCGAGATTACTCAATGTTGATAATGTCACGACAATCAAAGAAGAGGCAAGATAAATTAATAAATATTTATTTTGACAATAAATCGCTACCAAAGTACTGACAAGAGGTAAAACAAGCATAAATGGCAAACTAAAAACCGGCTCTAACATCGAGATGATGCTTGCAATCACATTGATTGCCGCCATCAGGGCCATAAATGTCAAATTTTGAACGAGGGTTTTCTTCGCTTGCATGCTTTTACTTTATCATAATTATTAATAATTTGAGTGACGTTTTTGATTATTGAATCCTATGTATTATATATGAAAAAAGCAATAATCCTGTTAGTTATTTTACTTGTTGGCTGTACTCAAGACAAAGCGATTTCACAAGTGAAGATAATGTATGACTACAATATTTGGTTTACTAGTAAAATAGCTTGGAAAGACATTCTGACTCAGCCAGAGCCAAATTATCTCGTTTATGTATATTCACCGAATTGTGGATATTGTGATCAAGTTAAACAAGTAGCGTTAGAATATTATCAAACCACAATGTCTAAAATGTATGTTGTTTTTAATGATGAAACAATTACATATACACGCACCGAGAATATCGAAAAAATGGTTGGGATTGAAGACATTGAACAACTTGCCATCATTGGTGTCCCGACATTGATTTTTATTACCAGTGCCAAAGTTGAAAAAGTGCTCTCTGGCGCAAAAAATATCACTGAATTTTTTATTGGAAATAACGATGATGTTTAATGGGTTTTTAATTGAGAGGGAAGGGGTGTTATGGTAAAATAAATTAGATATAATCTTGAGGTAAAAAGCGCGATATGGACTTTAAAAAAAGTTTAAATGAAAGACAATTAGAGGCGGTAACAACCGCCTACCCTTTTGTTCGCGTTGTCGCGGGTGCCGGCAGTGGTAAAACGCGTGTTCTTACTTATCGAATTGCATATCTAATTGGCGAGATGAATATTGCTCCATGGCGGATTCTCGCTATTACATTCACCAATAAAGTCGCTAATGAAATGCGTGAACGAGTAATTAAATTGGTGCCTGATGTTGGCGGAAACTTGAAAATACTCACATTTCATAGTTTTTGTGCACGTTTTTTACGCGAGGAAATTTCAGTGCTTGGATACCCGAGTAATTTCACAATTTTTGATGAAGATGACCAAGAGAAGTTGATGAAGACAATTGCGGTTGATCACGGACTTCGGCGGGGTGATGAAATTGTACGTTTGACACTCGACTTTTTAGGCCGGCAAAAGATGGAAGGCCGCTATCCAGAAGACATTGATAAAGAAGAATTAAAATTTTTTCAAAGAAACAAAGAATGTTTAGATTTTTGGGTTGAATATGAAGCGCGGATGAAAAAAATGCTTGCGCTTGATTTTGATGATTTATTAATTAAAGCAGTGAACATTTTGCGTGATTTTCCGGATATTCGAACAAAATGGCAAAAACGTTTTGATCATATTTTAATTGATGAATTTCAAGACACAAATGATATTCAGGCACACTTATTGCATCTATTGATGCGGGAAGACACTTGTCTTTATGTTGTTGGTGACCCCGATCAAACAATCTATACATGGCGGGGGGCTAATCAGGGCATAATTCTTGATACTTCATATAGCTACTTTGACAAAAAATATAAAATAATTCCGAATCATGAAAACCAAATGGAAACAATTATTTTGAATCGAAATTATCGTTCGACAAAAACAATCCTTGATGCAGCGAATGCGCTTATTAGTCATAATCGAATGCGAGTTGAAAAAGAGTTATTTACTGAAAATGAATTAGGAAGCGCGGTCACACAGCATCAAGCGCGGACGATTGATGATGAAGCAAGTTGGGTGGTCGAACAATTAACGCGTCTCGAACGCGAAGAAAGAGATTTTTCATATAGTCAAGTTGCTGTCTTATTTCGCGCTGCCTATTTAACTTTACCATTAGAAAAAGCGTTGACAAGACGGCGCATTCCTTATGTTATTTATGGGGGAATTCGCTTTTATCAACGAGCAGAAATCAAAGATGTGCTCGCCTACTGGCGGATTATCAACAATCCGAAAGATGAAGTTTCTTTTATGCGCATTATCAATATTCCACGGAGAAATCTCGGTGATCAATCACTAAATATTTTAAAAAATAATGCGCGACAAAATGAATATAGTGTTTTCGAATATTTAAAATATAATGATCCTGAAAATTGGGGTTTACGGCCATCAACAAAAAGGAATATTACGCAACTCTTGGAAACAATTGATAAATATCAGCACAAACTAATGGAAAACGCGGAAGCCTATTCTGAACTGCTTCGTGAATACATCGCTGATGTTGGTTATTTTGATTTTTTGAAAAAGCCAGGCGAAGGAACAGACCGACTAGAAAATATCAATGCCTTAATTGATGATGTGCGGTCATATCTAAAAGACAACCCTACTTCTAATTTTGAAGAATATTTACAAAACGTGACATTATTAAGTGCACAAGATGACATGGATGAAAGTAATCGTTTGCTTTTAATGACGGTGCACACGGCGAAAGGACTTGAATTTCCATATATCTTTGTTTTTGGTCTTAATGAAGGAGTTTTCCCTAGCAATCGCACATTAGAGGAATCAGCCTATCTTGGCGAAGAAGAGGAACGCCGGCTTTGCTACGTTGCATTTACGCGCGCAAAAAAAGAATTGTACTTATCATGCAACAATGATTATTCATTTGTCCTCAGCGCTCGCAACCGACCTTCAAGATTTTTTATGGAAGCCGGTTTGGCTTTTCGTACACCAAAAAGCTACAAAAGTTCTTTATTTGGCGATGTACCACTTTTTACTGATGCGAAAACTATCAATCAAGATCGCGCGCCAGTTGTCTTAGTTGATCAGCCGATTAAAGTGGAAACATGGAAAGTTGGCGATCAAGTGCGACATGACACATTTGGAAAAGGCGTTGTTAAAGAGCTAATTGGTGATACGATTATTACAGTAGAATTTGTCACTGAAGGTCGCAAAAAATTAATGGGCAACCATCCAGCAATTCATAAAGCCGGAGGAGGGGATTCAAATGGATGAAATCACACGCATTCATCAATTACGCACATTACTCGAAAAATATAATCATGAATATTATGTTCTCGATAATCCATCAGTTACGGATGCGGAATATGATCGTTTAATTAACGAATTAGCTTTACTTGAAAGTAAATACCCTGAACTTGAAGACAGCCTATCACCAACAAAGCGTGTTGGCGGCCGTGTTTTAGACGAGTTTAAAAAAATCACACACAAAAGGCGGATGATTTCTCTTGCTAATGCATTCAATGAAAGCGATGTGCGAGATTTTGATCGGCGTGTTAAATCAGGCTTAAATCTAGATGATGTTCTTTATGTTGCAGAACTAAAAATTGATGGACTCGCAATGAGCCTTGATTATGTAGATGGACGGTTAAATTACGCCGCTACTCGCGGAGATGGTATTGTTGGTGAAGATGTAACAAATAACGTTATTACAATCAAGTCCATACCGACAAAAATAGCGACAATGGCGCCACTTGAAGTTCGTGGCGAAGTATATATGCCGTTAGCGAATTTAGCTCAACTTAATCTTGATCGGGCGAATAAAGGTGAAGCTATTTTTGCTAATGCGAGAAATACCGCCGCTGGTTCAATTCGTAATTTAGACTCCAGCATCGCCGCATCGCGAAAACTCGACGCTTATTGGTATTATTTTGTTAATGCTGATGAATTTGATATTCATTCGCATTTCGATGCACTTGAATTCATTGAAAAACTTGGTTTTCGCACAAATCATGAGCGCCGTCTATGTCACGGGATTGAAGAGGTTATTCGCTACATCGAAGAATACACCCAAAAACGCTCTTCATTAGCATATGACATTGATGGAATTGTCATTAAAGTCGATGATATTGACACATGGGATTTGCTTGGTTATACAGCTAAAACACCACGGTGGGCAATTGCTTATAAATTTCCACCAGAAGAAGTAACAACAGAATTAAAAGACATTATTTTTACCGTTGGTCGCACGGGTAAAGTGACACCGAACGCAGTTCTTGCTCCGGTTCGTGTTGCGGGTTCTCTTGTTCAACGAGCAACTTTACATAACGATGATTTTATTGTTGACCGCCAATTAATGATTGGTGATACCGTTGTGATTCGCAAAGCCGGTGACGTGATACCAGAAGTAGTGCGTGCATTATTTGAAAAAAGAAATGGCGATGAAATACCATTTAAAATGATTGAACATTGCCCAGAATGCGGCACAAAATTAACAAAAGTTGAAGCCATGCATTTCTGTTTAAATCCACATTGTCCAGCGCGCAACATCGAAGGACTAATTCATTTTAGTAGTCGTAAAGCGATGGATATTGATGGACTTGGCGAAAAGATTGTTGAACTTCTTTTTGCAGAAAAATTTATTACGAGTATTCCCGATATTTTCCGCCTTGGCAATCATCGGCAAGAACTAATGGAAATTGATGGTTTTTCTTCGAAATCAATTGATAATTTATTGAATGCGATTGAAAATAGCAAAAAGCAGTCACTCGAAAGGTTATTGTTTGGTTTGGGTGTTAAAGAAATTGGTGAGAAAACCGCAAAAATTCTTAGTCAACGTTACGGCGATATGGAAAATATTAAAAATGCCTCATTTGAAGAATTGCAAACAATTCCCGATATTGGTCCAGTTGCTGCTCAAGCGCTTATTTCATATTTTTCAAATCAAACTAATTTAGCGATGATTGATGATTTAGTTTCCCTTGGCATTAACATGCACTACTTAGGAAAACGTGTGCGAAATGATTCCTTTTTCTCTGGCAAAAAAATTGTTTTAACGGGAACATTGACAGCACTTGGACGAAAAGAGGCAACTGATTTACTTGAAAATCTTGGGGCAAAGGTTAGTGGTGCGGTTTCTAAAGCCACAGATTTAGTAATATACGGGGAAAGTGCTGGTTCAAAATTAACAAAAGCCCAGGAACTAGGAATTAGCACAATGGATGAAATCGCATTCCTCGCGCAACTAGAACAAGAAAAGTGATAATCTATAGAAAGAAAATATTGGTGATTGTATGAAACAAGTTGATATAAATGTCTTAAAAGACGCAACCACTCGTTTGATGTTTACAATGAGTGAGGAACAATATATAAAATTGGAAAAAGAATTTTCAATTATCATCGCGCAAATGAACCTTATTAAGGACATCGCTGGTGTTGATGAAGCTGAACCGATGATTTTTCCTTTTGATATAAGTGTAGACACACTGCGGGAAGATGAAATTGAAGACCCGCTTGCACTTGAAGAAGTGCTTAAAAACGCTCCTGAAGTTGATGGCAACGAATTCAAACTGCCAAAGGTGGTCGGCTAAATGCATATCTTAGATTTAACAATTAGCGAAATTCATCGCGCTTTAGTAAATAAAGAGATAACTCCTCGGGAACTTGTTGATGAGGCCTTTCGTCGTTTAGAGAGTGATGCAAATAATTTGTTTGAAACGAGCATGAAAGAACAAACATACAAAAGGCTTGCGACACTTGGCGAACCAGAAAAAGATAACGTTTTCTGGGGAATTCCATTTATGATTAAAGATAACTTTTCGACCAAGGGTGTATTGACAACGGCGTCGAGCGATATTTTAAATGGTTACATTCCTGTTTTTGATGCGACAGTTGTTAAAAAACTCTATCAAGCAAAAGCCCTTCCAATCGCAAAAGCAACAATGGATGAACTCGCAATGGGTGGGAGTGGTGTAACGGGACATAAAGGTCCAACTTTTAATCCATATGATATAAAGCACGAGCACATAATCGGCGGGAGTAGTAGTGGTTCAGCCGCGGCTGTAGCTGCCGGAATTGTTCCATTCGCTCTTGGATCTGATACTGGTGACTCAGTGCGTAAACCCGCTTCACATGGCGGTCTTGTTGGCTTTAAGGCAACATGGGGAAGAATATCTCGTTATGGTTTATTTCCGTTTGTTCCTTCGCTTGACCATGTTGGATATTTTACCCGTTCAGTTGAAGATGCTGCCCATGCGCTTAACTTGTTATCTGGCTATGATAAAATGGATACAACTTCAAGTATAAAACCAGTCGAAAATTATGTTAAAAAAATTCATGATGGCATCGAAAATGCGCGGATTGCCGTGCTGAATCAGGTTTATTCTTCAATCACTGATGCCGCTGTTCGTCACGCTTTTGACCATTTGGTTGAAAACGTAAAAGCAAAGGGAATAATCGTTGATTTTGTTGATATCGATGAAGCTTTAATGCGTGCGATTTATCCGACATATATTGTCCTTTCTTGTGCAGAAGCAACATCAAACAATGCCAATCTTGATGGTATTCGCTTTGGCCAAAGAAAAGACGGGGAAACTTATCAAGATATTATGACGAATTCACGGACAGCGGGTTTTAGTCCGCTCATTAAACGGCGTTTCTTAATTGGTAGTTTCGCCTTGATGCGTGAAAATCAATTTGAACTATATCAACGCGCACAAAAAGCGCGGCGATTAATTGTTGATGCGGTCAATAAAATTTTCGACAATTACGACGCAATTTTGCTTCCTGCCGCTCCTTCGGTTGCACCAAAATTCAACGCTGATAGCGATGCTTTATCCGACGAGTATCTTATTGCTGATAACCATCTAGCGATTGGTAATTTTGGCGGTTTCCCATCATTGACACTCCCGCTAGGTTTTAAAGATAATTTACCATTTGGTGTTAATGTAACCGGTCGCCCGTATGCCGACGCTGATGTTTTGGCTATCGCTTATCAATTAGAAAATATTATTGGTTATCGTAATCTCTCGACGCGGAGGATGAAACAATGAACTTTCAAGCAGTAATTGGATTAGAAATTCACGTTGAAATTAAAACGAAAACAAAAATGTTTTCTACCGCTCCAATCAATTTTTCAATGCCGCCAAATACATTAGTTGCTCCACTTGACTTAGCGTTTCCAGGCACACTTCCTCGTGTAAATAAATCCGCAGTGGAAAAGGCAATTCAATTATCTGATGCTTTACATATGGACATTGACCATGAACTGCATTTTGATCGGAAAAATTATTTTTACAGTGATCTTCCTAAGGGCTACCAAATCACACAAAACTATCGGCCAATTGGGCGGGAAGGTTATCTTGATTTAGTGCTAGCTGATGGAAGGATTAAACGTGTGCATATTGAGCGCCTTCACCTTGAAGAAGATACGGCCATGCAGCACCATTACGCCAATAAAACACTACTCGACTTTAATCGCGCGGGTATTCCGCTTGTTGAAATTGTCACCCATCCTGATTTATCGACCGGCGAAGAAGCAATGAAATATGTTGAGAAAATTCGCGAAATCGTCACTTATGCTGATGTCAGTGATGGCAAAATGGAAGAAGGATCACTTAGATGCGACGTGAATATTTCTTTACGCCCGTTTGGTAGCGAAAAACTCGGGACTAAAGTAGAAATAAAGAATCTTAATTCGATTGCCAATGTTCAAAAAGCAATTGAATATGAAACTATTCGCCAGCAAAAAATGCTTTTAAAAGGCGAAGCAATTATTCAAGAAACGCGGCGGTTTGATGAAACAAAAAAAGCAACGGTTCGCATGCGTGTAAAAACGGACGCCGTTGATTACAAATATTTTCCCGAAGCAAATATTCCACCAATTAAACTTTCAGAGCAATTCGTTAATAATGCAATTGCTAAGCGTCCAGAACTTGCTGAACAAAAACGCGAACGTTACACTAAAAAATATAATTTAAGAGATTACGATGCAGATATTTTGTTAATTAATCGGCAAAACGCCGCTTATTTTGATGATGCCGCCCAATATACGCAAGCCTACCAAACACTGGCCAATTGGGTGAATGGTGAAGTGTCGGCCTATCTTAATAAACGGCAAATAGAAATTTCTCAATTGACAATAGCAGCTCATCAACTTGCAGAACTCATTAATTTAATTGAAGTGGGCAAACTTTCAAATAAACAAGGAAGGCAAGTTTTTGAATTAATGCTGGATAGTGACGAGCACCCAGAGGCAATCGCTAAAAAACATAATCTCTTACAACTATCTGACCCGAACATAATTTTGCCAATTGTGATTGCGACTTTAAGTGAGAATCCACAATCAGTTGAGGACTATAAAGCCGGAAAAGATCGTGCGCTTGGATTTATTGTTGGTCAAGTTATGAAAAAAATGCGCGGGCAGGCTAATCCTTCGCTTGTGAACCAAATTGTGACTGAAGAAATTAATAAATTATAATTTTATACTTGAAACTTCCGATTGCTAGTTTGAAAATACATTGTCAACAGAATATATATATTAAAGATGTTACTTGCCGAACCATCTAAAAAAAACAAGGAGTAGTCTATGAAGAAATTTACAATCCGCGATATTGCGGATAACGCGATTATTGCCGCGCTTTATGCTGTATTAACAATTAGTCTTGGGCAATTCGCATATCGAGAAATTCAATTTCGCATTGCTGAAATACTATTATTGCTTTGCTTTTTTCGCAAGAAGTATATTTTTGGTGTCACAATTGGTTGCTTGATTGCTAATTTTTTTTCAACCGACTTAGGATTACCAGACATGATATTTGGCACAGCAGCAACACTTGTCAGCGCGTTATTAATTGCCTATTCGAAGCGGATATATATTGCATGGCTTTTTCCAATCATCATAAATGCACCTGTTGTTGGTTTAGAGTTACATTTTATTCTTGGATTACCGTTTTGGGTAAGTGCGGGGACAGTCGCTTTAGGTGAAGCGGCGGTTATGCTTGTGGGACTTGGCATTTTCCTCATATTAAGAAGAAGACCAACTTTTTTAAAATTAATTCGTGCTGAGCAAAATATTCCGTATAATGAGTGAATGAAAGTTTTGGATTTACGATGAACAAACAATTTTATTTAGAGATTATTCATGTCGATAAAAATAGCGGTGCGCGTTATGGGCTTTTGCATACGCCACACGGTGTTGTGGAAGTACCAATGTTCATGCCGGTTGGAACGTTAGCTACAGTCAAAACGTTATCACCTGAAGAAATCAAAAAAATGGGGGCCGGTGTGATACTTGCTAATACCTATCATCTTTCACTGCGCCCGGGAGCAGATATTGTTGAAAAAGCTGGTGGTTTACATAAATTTATGAATTATGATGGACCAATTTTAACGGATTCAGGTGGTTTTCAAGTTTTCTCTTTAGCACAAAATCGCAAAATAACGGAAGAAGGTGTCTATTTCCGCAATCACTTGAATGGGGATAAACTATTTTTCTCACCCGAAGTTGCAATTGAAATTGAAGAAAAACTTGGCGCGGATATTATTATGTCATTTGATGAATGCATCCATTATCCCGCTGACTATGAATACGTTAAAGCGAGCGTTGAGCGAACTTTGCGCTGGGCAAAGCGTGGGAAAGATGCGCATAAACGTGAAGATCAAGCGCTATTTGGAATTGTTCAAGGTAGTGATTTTCCAGAATTGCGCAAATACTGTGCAGAAGAATTAATCAAAATCGATTTTCCTGGCTACGCGATTGGCGGTACGTCAATTGGGGAACCAAAAGAAGTTTGTTTACAAATGCTGGATATGACAACACCATATTTACCAATTGATAAACCCCGTTACTTGATGGGCGTTGGTTCAATTGATTATATTTTAGAAGGTGTCGCACGGGGCATTGACATGTTTGATTGCGTATTACCAACACGTATAGCCCGCCACGGAGCTTTAATGACTTCACGGGGCCGCGTTAACATTCGGGACGCCAAATATAAAGAAGATTTTACACCACTTGATCCAGAGTGCGATTGTTATACATGTAAAAATTACACAAAAGCATATCTCCGCCACCTTTATGTCGCAGATGAAACATTTGGAAAAAGACTATTAAGTTACCATAACCTGCGGTTTTTAATCCGGATGATGGAACAAGCGCGACTCGCCATTCGTGAAGACCGCTTTTTGGAATTTAAGCAACAAATGATAGATCAATTTGGTAATACACGCGGGTTTTGATATGGATATTAATTTATTTGATTATAAATTGCCGGAAGAGCTTATCGCGCAATACCCCGAAGAAAAGCGTGACCATTCCCGATTATTAGTTGTTCATAGCACCAGTCAAACTTATCGTGATCGCCATTTTTACGATATTCTCGAATATTTAAAAACCGGTGATATATTAGTGCGTAATAATACTAAAGTAATTCCCGCACGTTTAATTGGGACAAAACTTTCAACAAATGCCCACTTCGAGGCACTGTTATTACGCCAGGTTCAGGGTGATGTTTGGGAATGTTTATGTGGCAATGCAAAGGTGCTTAAATTGGGTGCTGAAGTTATTTTCGGTGATGGAACATTACTTAAGGGTCGCGTTGTTGCCGTCCACGATGAAGGGATCCGCCATTTAGAGTTTTATTATGATGGCATTTTTCTTGAGACGCTGGAGCGTCTTGGCACAATTCCTTTGCCGCCATATATTAAGGATAGCGCAGATAAATATGCTGCTTATCAAACGGTATATGCTAAAAATCCCGGTAGTGCAGCAGCACCAACAGCGGGCTTTCACTTTACTAATGAATTGATTGAAAAAATAGAAGAAAAAGGCATCAAAATTGTTGATATTACTTTAAATATTGGTCTTGGAACTTTTCGTCCAGTCAAAGTGCAAGATACCGATGAACATAATATGCACTTCGAATATTATTCGATGAATGCAAACGCAGCAGAGATACTTAACCAAGCCAAAGAAGCTGGCCAAAGAATTATAGCGATTGGCACAACTTCGACACGCACCTTGGAATCAGTTATGCAGAAGCATCATAAATTTGTCGCTTGTTCGGGCGCGACCAATCTTTTTATCACACCCGGTTATAAGTTTTTAGCAATTGATGCTTTGATAACTAATTTTCATTTACCAAAATCGACATTAATTATGCTCGTCAGCGCTTTCGCTGAACGCGAATTTATTTTAAAATGTTATCAGCACGCTGTAAAAGAGAAATATCGATTTTTCTCATTTGGTGATGCGATGTTCATTGATAAATTATGATTAAAATTGATTACCAGACATTAGCTGAAGAAAGCGTTAAAAATATTGCACTTAGCGGTCATAAACCGACAATTTTAATGCATGTTTGTTGTGGACCATGCACAACTTCGCCAATTCTCTTTTTGAGTAAATATTTTAAAGTCACACTGATTTTCAATAATTCAAATATTTATCCAAAAGCAGAACATGATCGACGTCTACTCGAATTAGAGAGATTTCTTAATCAAGCAGAATCATTAATTGGTGAAAAAATCGATGTTTTAAAAGTCCCTTACGATAATGAAGAATATACAAAAAAATATCTATCTTCATACAAGAACGAACCCGAAGGTGGCGCTCGCTGCCGGCAATGTTTTCGGGCACGGATGGATCAAGCATATGCGCTTGCATCAGCTCAAAACTTCGATTATTTTGTAACGGTAATGACAATTTCACGGCAAAAAAACAGCCAAATTCTTAATAAAATAGGCGAAGAACTGAGCAAAAAATATCCTAATACAAAATATTTTTTCAGCGACTTTAAGAAGCATGGTGGTCAAGAAAAACGTAACGAAATGGTCAAAGAGTTTAATCTATATGCCCAAGATTATTGCGGCTGTATTTATTCGCTTACGGCCCGTGACGAACGTCAAAAAAAGCAAAAAGCCAGCAACTAAATTACTTGATTTTGCACGCTAATTTGACAAACATTTACCAATTTTTGATTTTTATGCTTATTAAAATAGCCAATATTTTTTCGAGATTATTTTATGGTTTTTTCCACGTATCTTTTAAGTATTATAAATAAATAGCGAAATATTAATATTTTTTGCTTGACGATAAGTAGCCCTTAGGGTATAGTTTTAACGTTATCGCTGAGCGATGATTTGCGAGGTTGCTGACACACCCACAGGCGTTGTCATGAATGGGCAATCAGGTAATTCGCAAGGAACTCAACGAAACAATAGCCTGTCAAAAATAATGAGGAGGAAACATTCATGGCTAAAACAAGCAAAATCCGTGTTCGCCTACAAGCCTACGATCATCAATTACTAGATTCTAGTGTTGAACGCATTGTAGATGCTGCAAAACGTACTGGCGCATCGGTTGTGGGTCCAATTCCGTTACCCACGGAAAAACAAGTCTACACAGTCTTACGGGCGGTGCATAAATATAAAGATGCCCGCGAACAATTCGAAATTCGCACACACAAACGGTTAATCGACATTGTTAATCCCACAAAAGAAACGGTGGAATTAATTCGGCGGTTAGATCTCCCAAGTGGTGTCGATATCGACATTAAACTTTAAGGAGGTCCAACATTATGAAATCAATTCTCGGACGCAAAATGGGAATGACACAAGTCTTCGCAGCAGATGGAACAATGTATCCTGTTACTGTTGTTGAAGTGCTTCCAAATGTTGTTCTCCAAGTCAAAACAAATGAAAAGGATGGCTATGTCGCTGTCCAGGTCGGCGTTGAAGATAAAAAAGAACAACGCGCGAACAAAGCTGAAAAAGGGATTGCCGCAAAAGCTAATACGGCTCCGAAATATGAAGTCGTTGAATTACAAGGCGATGAATTAAGTAAGTATCAAGTTGGTGAATCAATCACTGTTGATATCTTCGAAGATGGTGAAGTTGTTGATGTCGTTGGTACTTCAAAGGGCCACGGTTTCACAGGTGTGATTAAACGCTGGCACCAAGCAATCGGACCAAAAGGTCACGGTTCTGGTTTCCACCGTCAACTCGGTTCCCATTCCAATGGTCTTGGCTATAATCGTGTCTTCAAAGGCAAGAAAATGGCCGGTCATCATGGCAATCAACAAGCAACAATTTTAAATCTTTTAGTTGTTAAAGTTTTGCCAGAGAAAAACGCCATTCTTATTAAAGGCGCCATTCCTGGTCCAAAAAAATCAATGGTCGTTGTTCGCACCGCAATCAAAGCGAAACAGCCAAAACTCGATGTTAAACCAATTATCAATCGGACAGTTGAAACTGTTGCGGTTGAAGAGAATCAATAAGGAGGAGCGGAATTATGGCAACAGCAAAACGTAAAACCGTGACATATCCTCTTGTTAATCAAGCGGGAGAAAAGTCCTCAACGATGCGTCTTAACGCGGAAGTGTTTGGAATCGAACCAAATACTCAAGTAGTCTACGATGCAGTTCAAGTTTATTTAAGCAATCGTCGTCAAGCAACAGCAAAAACCAAATATCGTTCCGAAGTGAGCGGTGGTGGTAAAAAGCCATGGCGGCAAAAAGGCACTGGTCGTGCCCGGGCGGGTTCATCCCGTTCAACAATCTGGGTTGGTGGCGGTAAAGTTCATACACCAGATGGCAACCAAAATTATAAACTTTCAATGAATAAGAGTGCGCATGATTTAGCCTTAAAGAGCGCCTTAAGCGCGATTGTTGAAAGCAAAGTGTTAATTCTACTAGAAGATTTAAAACTTAGTGGAAAGACGAAAGAAGCCGTTGAAGTTTTAAAGAACATTGAAGCTAATGGCAAAGTGTTGTTAGTCGCTGATTATGATGATGTTGAAATCGAACGCAGCGTCAGCAACTTGCCAGGTGTCAAACTCGTAAAATCAAATAACGTTTCAGTTTATGACCTTGTCAATTCTGACAAAGTTGTATTACTCAAAGATGTCGTCAAAGTCTTAACTGATCGCTTAGCAGTAGGAGGTAATGAATAATGGCACGGACCAAAAAAGTCGCGAAAAAAGTTGAACAAGTGCGTAAAGCCACTGTTAAACAATACGATACAATCGTTCGCCCAATTATTACCGAAAAATCCATGGCTTTAATGCAAAGCCAAAACAAAGTAACCGTCGAAGTACCTGCTGATGCCAACAAGACTGCAATCAAATTAGCATTTGAAGCCGTCTTCAACGTCAAAGTGGAAAATGTCAACATCTCCAACGTCCGTTCAGAAAAAACACGGCGTGGTGGTCGTTACGAGGGACACGTCCCTGGTTACAAAAAAGCAATCGTGACAGTCGCTGAAGGCGATGCGATTGACTTATTTAAAGAATAAGCTTGAGAGAGCGAATATAGGAGCAAAAAGAAATGTCAATTAGAACTTATCGGCCGACGACTCCGTCGCGGCGCAATATGACCAATTCGACGTTTGAAGAAATCACCAAGACAACTCCTGAAAAGAACTTAACCGTTTCATTGAAAAAATCCGGTGGTCGTAATAACACTGGTAAAATCACAACCCGCCACATCGGCGGTGGACACAAACGGCTTTATCGGTTGGTGGACTTCAAACGCAACAAAGATAATATTCCTGCACGCGTAAGCGCGATTGAATATGATCCAAACCGCAATGCAAACATTGCCTTACTAGTTTATGCCGATGGTGAAAAGCGCTATATTTTAGCGGCAAAAGGCCTTGGTGTTGATAGCAAAGTAATTAGTGGTGAAAAAGTCGATATTCAAGTCGGCAATGCCATGCCACTTGCGAACATTCCTGAAGGAACAGCAATTCACAATATTGAATTAGCCCCTGGTAAAGGTGGCCAAATGGTGCGGGCAGCTGGTGCGGTGGCGCAATTACTTGGTAAAGAAGGCAAATATGCGATTGTCCGTCTTCAATCAGGCGAAACCCGCAAAGTACTACTTACTTGTCGGGCAACAATTGGTTCAGTCGGTAATGAAGACTACAACCTTATTAACTTAGGTAAAGCCGGAAAATCACGTTGGAAGGGCGTTCGCCCAACCGTTCGTGGATCGGTTATGAACCCAGTTGATCACCCACACGGTGGTGGTGAAGGTAAATCACCAGTTGGTCGTGACGCGCCAAGAACCCCATGGGGTAAAAAGGCAATGGGTGTGAAAACACGCAAGAGCAAAAAAGCTTCGACACGGTTAATCGTCCGTCGTCGGAATAAGAAATAAACAAAGGAGGAATGAAAAATGGCACGTAGTTTAAAAAAGGGTCCGTTCGCGGATGCTTACTTACTAAAAAAAGTCGATGCGCTTAATGCGAGCGGCAAAAAAGAAATTATTAAAACATGGTCACGTCGTTCAACGATTTATCCTTCCTTTGTTGAACACACATTTGCGGTTTATAACGGCAAAGAACATATTACGGTTTATGTAACCGAAGATATGGTTGGACACAAACTCGGAGAATTCGCCCCGACGCGGAAATATTCTGGTCACACTGGTCATACAGCAAGTGATAAAGCCGCTTCGGTGAAAAAATAAGGGGTAAATAAAGATGGCAAAAGAAAAAGTAACAAAAAAGGCACCGGCCAAGAAACCGGAGCCGGTCAAACCAGCTAAAGCCCCAGTCACGGAAGCGCGTGCAATCGCCAAGACCGTTCGACTAACTCCACGGAAGGCGCGGCTTGTAATTGACTTAGTTCGCGGTAAAAAAGTTAGCGATGCAATCGCTTTACTCACAAACGTTAACAAGTCAGCGACTGATCCTGTCCTCAAGACAATCAAGTCGGCAGCAGCAAACGCGATTAACAACTTCAATATGGCGGAAGATCAACTCTATATTAAAGAAATCTACGCGAATGATGGGATGCGGATGAAACGCTATCTCCCGCGGGCTAAAGGCTCTGCTTCAGGTTTATTAAAACGGACATGCCACATTACTGTGGTTGTCGCCGTTAAATAGGAAAGGAAGGACGCAAAATGGGACAAAAAGTAAATCCAGTTGGAATGCGTGTTGGTATCAACCGCAATTGGAGTTCACGTTGGTTCGCTGATAAAAAGAATTATGCGACCTTCTTAACTGAAGACATTGCAGTTCGTGAATATCTAACAAAAGAACTCAAAGACGCCCTTATTTCACACATTGAAATTGATCGGGCGAATACCGCTGATAGTGGTTTCTCCGTCGTTGTCGCCGTGCATGTTGCGCGGCCAGGTGTTGCAATTGGCACTGATGGCGCGACGATTAACCGCGTTAAAAAAGAACTTGAAAAAATGGTCAAGAGCGGAACATTACGCATCGATATTATCGAAGTGAAAAATCCTGATCTTGACGCAAACTTAGTCGCTCAAAGCATTGCTAAGCAACTCGAAGAACGCGTTTCTTACCGTGTTGCGCAAAAGAAAACAATTGTCCGTGTTCGCAAGGCCGGTGCAAAAGGGATCAGAACGCTCGTTAGCGGCCGTTTAGGCGGTGCGGAAATTGCGCGTAACGAAGGTTATAAAGAAGGGGTTATTCCACTTCATACTTTACGGAGCGACATCGATTATGCCCAAGTAGAAGCCCATACAACCTATGGTCGCTTAGGCGTTAAAGTTTGGATTTGCCGTGGCGAAATTCGTCCAGAACGCAAAACCAAGAACACGAAAGGAGAGTAAAAATGTTACAACCGAAACGTGTCAAATATCGTCGCCCGCATGGCATTAGCTATGAAGGCAAAGCAAAACGGGGTACTGATGTCTCTTTTGGTGAGTTTGGTCTCGAGGCCTTAATTGGTCACGAAATTACCAACCGGCAAATTGAATCAGCCCGGATTGTGCTCGCTTCTTACACGAAGCGGAACGGCCAAATTTGGGTAAGAATCTTCCCGCATTTAGCAAAAACAAAAAAACCGGCTGAAGTCCGGATGGGCTCTGGTAAAGGGGCGCCAGATAGTTGGGTTGCAATCGTCAAACGTGGTCAAATCATGTTTGAAATCGGTGGTGTCCCAGAAGCGATTGCGCGTGAAGCGTTACGTCTCGCTGGTTACAAATTACCAATTAAAACGCGGGTCGTTAGTAAGGAGGTCCGCTAATCATGAAAATTAAAGAAATTCGTGAGATGGATACTCAAGCTTTAAACGGCAAAATCTACGATTTAAAAGAAGAATTATTCCATCTTCGCCGCCGGCAAGCAGTCGGACAATTAGAACATGGTAAGGACATTACTCGTGTTCGGAAAGATATCGCCCGGATTTACACTGTTCTTCGTGAACGTGAACTGGGTATTAAATAGGAGGTTAATGTATGAGTGATACACGCAATGTGCGCCGGGAATTAGTCGGCATTGTCACATCCGATAAAATGGCGAAAACAATTGTCGTCTCAGTCGAAACACACCGTCGTCATAGCAAATATGGCAAACGGGTCAAATACGGAAAAACCTACTATGCTCATGATGAAAACAATGTTGCCAAGGTTGGTGACAAAGTATCTATCGCGGCAACTCGTCCATTAAGTGCCACCAAAAGATGGCGTTTAGTGAGCGTTATTGCCCAAGCTGAATTAACGGTTAAAGAAGCAGAAGCACTACGTGAAGAAGCTTTATTAGAAACAGTGGAAGCTGTTGAAGAAATCGAAAAAGAAGCGAAAGCTCGTCATGCTGAGGAAGAAAAGGCCAAAGTGCAAAAATCCAAAGCAGAAAAGGCGGAGCATGCTGTAGTTGAGGAGGATTCCAAAGATGATTCAGAAGGAAACTAACTTAGTTGTAGCAGATAACTCGGGTGCGCGCAGCGTACGTGTCTTCAATATATATGGAGGCGGTAACCGCAAGTCGGCCTCGATTGGTGATGTGGTCTTATGCGCAGTTAAAGTTGCGACCCCACATGCTAAAGTTAAAAAATCAGATGTTGTTAGAGCAATTATTGTGCGGACAAAAAAAGCGATTCAACGGGCCGATGGTTCAACAATTGCTTTTGATGACAATGCGGTCGTCATCGTCAATGAAGATGGCAGCCCAGTTGGCACACGGGTCTTTGGGCCGGTCGCACGGGAACTTCGGGAAAAAGGTGAAGGCGCGATGAAAATCGTCTCACTTGCTCCAGAAGTCTTATAGGAGGATCGGTTATGAAAATCAAAGTTGGCGATAAAGTCAAAATCATCGCTGGAGCCGACAAAGGCAAAGAAGGCGTTGTCCAAAAAGTCTTACCAAAAGTGGAACGGGTTGTTGTAGAAGGAGTTAATGTTCATAAAAAGAATCGTAAACCAACACAACAAAATCCTGAAGGTTCAGTCCTTGAAATCTATGTTCCAATCCATATCTCTAATGTGGCGTTAGTTGATCCGAAAACGAAAAAAGTTACCCGGGTTCACTATCAAGTAGATGAAAAAACTGGCAAAAAAATTCGCGTTTCAAACGCGGGAAATAAATTAGACTAGGAGGCGCGAACATGGTAGAAGAAAAGAAAACGGAAGTCGCTAAAGAAGAAGCGGCCCCGGCTAAAGCCAAAAAAGCACCAGCAAAAAAGAAAGTTGAAGCTTCGGTAGAAGTGAAAGCTGAAAAAAAGGTCGCAGCACCGAAAAAAGCGCAACCAGTTGCTAGTGTTAAATCGCGTTTAGAATTACGCTATAAAGCGGAAATCGTTCCAGCCTTAATGAAAAAATACAACTATGCATCCGTAATGGAAGCACCAGCTGTGAAAAAGATTGTCATTAATATGGGTGTTGGCGATGCAACAGCGAATAGCAAGTTGCTCGATGATGCCGTTAGTGAATTAAAGACGATTTCTGGTCAAGCACCAGTGATTACAAAAGCAAAAAAATCAATTGCTAACTTCAAATTACGTGAAGGTCAAGAAATTGGTGCAAAAGTTACTTTACGGGGAGTTCGTATGTACGATTTCCTTGATAAATTAATTTCAATCGCGCTCCCACGCGTGCGTGATTTCCGCGGCATCAGTAAGAATGCTTTCGATGGTCGCGGTAATTATACTCTCGGCGTCAAAGAGCAGCTGATTTTCCCAGAAATCAATTATGACAAAATCAACAAAATTCGCGGGATGGACATTGTGATTGTGACCTCTGCGAAAAATGATCAAGAAGCGTATACCTTATTAGAATTAATCGGTATGCCCTTCAAGAAGTAGGAGGACTATCAATGGCGAAAACATCACTTCGGGTTCGGCAATCGCGCCCGCAAAAATTCAAAGTCCGGGAATATACCCGGTGCACACGCTGTGGACGTCCTCATAGCGTCTATCGTAAATTTGGACTCTGCCGGATTTGCTTACGCGAACTCGCGTATAAAGGTGAAATCCCTGGCATGAAGAAATCCAGTTGGTAAGGAGGAAATTACAATGGGAATGACAGATCCAATTGCTGATATGCTAACACGCATCCGCAACGCCAACGCGCTTCGGTATGAAACGGTTAGTATGCCTTCAAGCCGCAACAAAGTGCAAATTGCACGTATCTTAAAAGAACAAGGCTTTATCGTTGACTATAAAGTCGAAGGCGAACTAAAGAAAACCCTCACCCTTAATCTTAAATACGGTGAAGGTGGCCAAAGAGTTATCTCTGGCTTAAAGAAAATATCTAAACCAGGTTTACGCGTTACAGCGCAAGCCACCAAGCTTCCGCACGTGCTTAGAGGTTTAGGCATTGCGATTATCTCCACTTCACAAGGGATGATGACTGATCGTCAAGCTCGTTCACTCGGGGTTGGCGGTGAAGTAATCGCCTACGTGTGGTAAGAAAGGAATTAAACCATGTCACGTATCGGAAACAAAGTTATCGAGATTCCATCTGGTGTTACACTGGCGCTCGAGCACAATGTCGCCACCGTTAAAGGTCCTAAAGGCGAATTAAAAGTCGCCTTACCAAAAGGTATTACCGTTGAACAAGACGAACATAACATTACGGTTAAACGGACTAATAACGAAATTCAACAACGCGAAAATCACGGAACAACGCGCGCTTTACTCCATAATGCGATTGTCGGTGTCTCCCAAGGGTTTAGTAAAAAACTTGAATTAGTTGGTATCGGCTTTAAAGCCACACAAAAAGGGAACGCCGTCCTCTTAGATCTCGGCTACTCTCACTCAACAACAATTGAACCAGAAGCAAACGCGACGATTGTTGTTAAATCAGCAACCGAAATCATTGTTGAAGGGATTGACCGGCAAGCAGTTGGCCAAACCGCGGCGAATATCCGTGCCCTTCGTAAACCAGAACCTTATCTAGGTAAAGGTGTTAAATACAGTGATGAAAAGATTCTACGGCGCGAAGGTAAACGCGCTGGGAAGAAATAAGGAAAGGAGTAAACACGTATGATTAATCAAATTGATAAAAACAAAATTCGTCTTCGTCGGCATATTCGTGTACGGCGGAAAATTAGTGGTACTGCGGAAACTCCTCGCTTATGTGTCTTCCGTTCTAACAAGCATATTGAAGCGCAAATCATTGATGATGTTGCTGCAAAAACGCTTGTCAGTGCTTCGAGTTTAGCTTTACACCTCGCAAATGGCAGTAATGTTGATGCCGCCACGCTAGTTGGCGAAGAAATCGCCAAAAAAGCAGTGGCTGCTGGTATCAGCAAAGTTGTGTTTGATCGCGGTGGTTATATTTATCATGGGCGCGTCCAAGCGCTCGCGGAGGGTGCCCGTAAGGGTGGCCTCACGTTCTAGGAGGAAATGCTCATGGATAACGAAAAAGAATTATTAGCTCCAGAAGCACAAGAAATTGTAAAAGCTGATGAAAGCGTCAAAGAAGAAAGTGGGGATAAAAACCTACGGATGAATCGGCGCGGTGGTCGGCGTGGAACAAAACGTGGCGCTCGGCGTCCACGCGAAGTAAAAGAATTTGAAGAACGCGTTGTTTATATCAACCGTGTTTCAAAAACCTTAAAAGGTGGCCGGCGGATGCGTTTCGCGGCGGTAACCGTAATTGGTGATGGCAAAGGCCGCTATGGTTATGCCAACGCAAAAGCAGCGGAAGTACCGGATGCGATTAAAAAGTCAATTGAAGCCGCAAAAAAAGATGTGCGTAAATTGGAAATCGTTGAAGGTGGCACAATTGCTCACGAAGTAATTGGAAAATTTGGCGCTTGCCGTGTTTTCCTTAAGCCCGCTCCTGATGGTACGGGGATTATTGCTGGCGGTCCAGTTCGCGCAATTCTCGAACTCGCCGGTATTAAAAATGTCTATTCAAAAGTCTATGGTTCACGCAACGCCCTGAATGTCATTCGGGCAACTGTTGCCGGACTAAGTGATTTAAAATCCGTCGCGCAAGTGCAAGCACTCCGCGGTAATAAATAAGTCTTGGGTTACCAGTGACGAAATATTAAAATTAAGGAGATGCAAAACATGAAGTTACATGAACTCGCCGCAAATGACGGCGCACGCAAAACCGGCACACGTCGGGGACGGGGTGAAGGATCAGGTCTAGGAAAAAATTCCGGTACTGGTCATAAAGGACAAAGATCACGGGGCCGGGGTAAGATTCGTCTCGGTTTCGAAGGTGGACAAAACCCACTTAATCGGCGTTTACCAAAACGCGGCTTCCGCAACCCATATGGAACGGAATACGCGATTGTAAATGTCAAAGATTTAAATCGTTTTGAAGACGGAACCCACGTTAATCCCGCTTTACTTGTCGAAAGTGGACTAGTGAAAAAGGAATACGCAGGTGTTAAAATCTTAGGTAATGGTGAATTAACCAAAAAACTAACAGTTGAAGCCCACAAGTTTTCACAAAGCGCCTTAGCTGCCATTGGGCAAGCGGGCGGTGAAGCGAAAGTCATCGAGGTAGCTTAGCCATGAAAAAAATCGCGGCCATATTCAAAAACAAAGAGATTGTCGATCGTATTTTCTTTACCATCATGATCCTGTTTGTCTTTCGGCTTGGCGCGGCGATTAAAGTTCCAGGTGTTACAGTGAGCGATTTATCGTTCTCAAATAATGATGCCTTTGGACTCATGAACCTTCTTGGGGGCGGAACTTTACAAAGTTTTTCCATTTTTGCCCTTGGGGTAAGTCCTTATATTACCGCGCAGATTATCGTGCAGTTACTATCGATGGATGTGCTACCGGCCTTGACGGAACTTTCCAAACAAGGTCAAGCCGGGCGGAAAAAATTAGATTTGACCAACCGGTATCTAACTTTACTTCTTGGTGCTGTTCAAGCGTACGGCATAATTAAAACAATGGAAGTAAATAGTTATATTACGCTCGACTCTACTAGTTTCTGGTCCTATACCTATATCATTACAATCATGCTATCAGGCACGATGTTAACGATGTGGTTAGGTGATCAAATTACGACAAAGGGTATTGGCAATGGGATCTCGATGATTATCTTTGCCGGTATTGTTGTTAGTTTACCCAATCAAATCACCAGCGCCTATCAAACATGGTTAGCTGATAAATTTGGCCAAACATCCGCCCGTATTCTCTCTGGTGCGATGCAGTTTGGTATTTATATTCTCGCTTTTGTACTTATTATTGGTTTCATCACATTTATTGAGATGAGTCAAAGAAAAATACCTGTTCAGCACGCTGGTAAAGGCGGGATGACTGCGAAGTATTCGCAAGCGTCCTTCTTACCAATCAAAATCAACTCATCAGGGGTGATTCCAGTCATCTTTGCTTCATCAATTATGATGGCGCCACAAGTGATTGTCTCATTTATTGCTGGTGCAAATCAAAATGCTGAATGGCTTAAAATTTTTAATTCATCCGATTTGGTGCGCATGCCGTGGTTTAATAATCAAACATGGCAGATGCCATGGGGTCTAATTATCTATATTACGCTAATTGTCCTCTTTGCATTCTTCTATGCCAAAATTCAAATTAACCCCGAACAACTCGCAGAAAACTTCCAAAAAAATGGCAGCTACATTCCCGGTGTTCGGCCAGGTAATGAAACTGAACGCTATGTCAATAAAGTCGTCAATCGGATTACGGTAATTGGGGCAACATCATTAGCCACGATTGCCGCCTTACCAATCTTACTCGTCTTGTTCCAAGTTGTTCCAGATCAAAGCCTGGCGCTTGGCGGAACTGGGCTCATCATTGTTGTTGGTGTGGCGATGGAACTTAACAATCAAATCGATGGACTGCTTGCCGGTAAATCATTTGAGGAAGTTGTAAGAAAAGGAGGACGCAGACGTTAATGATTAATATAATTTTAATGGGGCCTCCTGGTGCTGGAAAAGGTACCCAGGCCAAAATGCTTATCCAAGCTTTCAATATTCCACACATTTCAACTGGCGATATGTTTCGGGAAGCGATTAAGGCCGGAACACCACTCGGTGTTTTAGCACAATCGTATATTCAAAAGGGCGATCTCGTCCCAGATGAAGTAACAATTGGTCTTGTTAAAGAGCGCTTAGCGCAAAAAGATTGTGCCAATGGTTATTTACTCGATGGATTTCCTCGGACACTACCACAAGCCGAAGCGCTAGAAAAACTTACCGAAGAACTCGGTGCACCCATTGGCGCTGTAATTAATTTAGATGCCGATAAGGCCGAACTTGTTCGGCGGATCAGTGGCCGTCGTGTCTGCCGTAATTGCGGAGCACCCTATCATGTTGATACATTACGCCCGTTAATCGATGGCGTATGTGATATATGTGGCGGCGAACTCTATCAACGCAAAGACGATACTGTCGAAGCGCTAGAAACACGTTTACATCATTATTATGAAGACACAAAACCATTAGAAAACTTTTATCGCGAACGTAAACTTTTAATAAATCTTAACGGTCTTACACCGAAGGATGAATTATTTGTTCAAATCTCGGAAATTTTCAAAAAGGTTGATCAAAAATGATCGAATGCAAATCACCGCGGGAAATCGCGCTGATGCGTGCGGCGGGACGTGTTGTGGCGACAGTTTTTAAAGAACTTGAACCATTATGCCGTCCTGGCGTATCGACTGCTGAACTAAATCAAGAAGCCGGTCGAATCATTCGCTCAGCGGGTGCCACACCAACTTTTCTTGGTTATGGCGGTTTCCCCGGTAATATTTGTGTGTCGGTTAACGACACCTTGATTCATGGTATCCCTTCGAAGAAAATCATTTTAAAAGAAGGTGATATCGTTAGCCTCGACGTTGGGGCGACTTTAGCAGGTTACTGCGCAGATGCCGCACGGACATTTGCGGTTGGTAATATTCTAGAAGCTACTAAACGGTTAGTGCAAACAACCGAAGAAAGCTTTTGGGAGGCGGTTAAAACGGAAGCAAAACCCGGCCACCACCTCTCAAATATCTCGCATGCGATACAAAACTATTGCGAAGCTCGGGGTTATACACTAACTCCAGATTACACTGGCCATGGAATTGGCCGCAATCTTCACGAAGACCCGATGATTCCAAATGTTGGTGAACCGGGTCACGGACCGCGCTTGAAAACAGGAATGTGTCTAGCAATCGAACCAATGGTTAATGCCGGCGGTGTTGAACTAGATGTGATGCCTGATCAATGGACGGTCAAAACACACGATGGTCAAAATAGCGCCCATTATGAAAATACGATTGTGATTACGGAAACCGGTTGTCAAATTTTGACAGTGTTACCAGAAATTACGATTGTTAATGGCGAAGTGATCATCAAGTAAAAGCGGATAGTTATCTTCTTTCCAAAGTCATCTTTGATGTGATAGTAACTATGGACTTCAAGGCAACCCGTTTCGAGTAACACCGAGATATTATCAAAATATCTTGATCTTAATCGGCGCGAAGATCCATCCCGCTCTAAATTGAATACGGGTTAAACATCCCATGAGGGAAAACGGAGGAAGTATTATGAAAGTAAGAGCCTCAGTCAAACCGATTTGCGATAAGTGCAAAGTAATTCGCCGCAAAGGCAAATTAATGGTGATTTGCGAAAATCCCAAGCACAAGCAAAGACAAGGTTAATTAGGAGGAAATGGAATTATGGCACGGATTGTAGGTGTAGATATTCCCAATGAAAAACGCGTTGTTATTGCCCTTACATACATTTTTGGTATTGGCTTAACAACGTCGAAAAAAATCTTAGAACGCGCGAAGGTTGATGAAAGCATCCGCGTCAAAGATTTAAGCGATGATCAATTAACAGCAATTCGCGCGGAAGTTGCGAAAGTCCGCGTTGAAGGTGATTTACATCGTGAAATTATGCTTAATATCAAACGGTTACAAGAAATTGGTTGTTACCGTGGTATTCGTCATCGTCGTGGTCTTCCAGTTCGTGGTCAACGCACCCGGACAAACGCTCGGACACGTAAAGGTCCACGGAAGACAATCGCCAACAAGAAAATGGCGTCACAAGGTTAATGAAAGGAGTTATGAATTATTATGGCAGCAGCAAAAAGACCAACTGGTCGTAAAAAGAAAATCCGTCGTTCGTTTACTAAAGGCATCGCCCACATTCATTCAACTTTCAATAACACAATTGTTACCATCACTGATGAAGCCGGCAATGCAATTGCCTGGTCCTCAGCCGGTGCTTTAGGTTTCAAAGGTTCAAAAAAATCGACACCATGGGCAGCGCAAGTTGCTTCAGAAGCCGCGGCGAAAGTCGCTGTTGATCAAGGTTTAACACAAGTCGATGTTAATGTTAAGGGTCCCGGTCAAGGGCGTGAAAGTGCTATCCGCGCTTTACAAACTTCCGGACTCAAAGTGCTCTCCATTACTGACACGACCCCAATCCCACATAACGGATGCCGCCCACCAAAACGGCCACGGGGTTAAGCGTGGATAAAATGCAAAGGGAGGAAAACAATATGTCTGTTATTGCAATGCCACTTGAACGCGCAAAGTTCAAAATCGCCCAATTCGAAGAAGCAAAAAATTATGGTAAGTTCGTGATTGAACCACTTGAACGTGGCTTTGGTCTTACACTTGGTAACTCTTTACGGCGTGTCCTTTTATCTTCATTACCAGGTGCCAGTATTTATGCAGTCGAAATTCAAGGGGCTCGTCATGAATTCTCAGCTCTTGAAGGCATCGTTGAAGATGTAACGACGATTGTCCTTAATCTCAAAGATTTAGTCCTCCAAATCGCTGATGGTGAAACCACCAGTCGGCGGCTTGAATTAGATGTCGCTGGTCCGGCAACTGTAACAGCTGCTGATATCAAACCTGGCGATTTCAAAATCGTCAATCCAGAATTAGTCATTGCCCATGTCGCAGAAGGTGGCCATTTAAAGATGGTCATGCATGCGCACAAAGGACGGGGCTATATCACAAGTGAAAACAACAAAGTACTCCATCAACAACTACCAGTTGGGACAATTGTCACCGATAGCAATTATTCACCAGTGACGAAAGTCTCTTACGCCGTTGATCCAACTCGTGTTGGTCACAGTGCAAACTTTGACCGCTTAACACTTGAAGTGTGGACGAATGGTGCGATGAAACCACAAGACGCGGTGGCGCTCGCCGCCCGTATTCTTGTTGTCTTCCTTGAAGAATTTGCAACGCTTGATAAAAAAGCTGAAAAAATGCAGATTATTAAAGATGAAGAAAAAGAAAATGATGCTGTTCCGGAAATGACAATCGAAGAACTTGATCTCTCAGTCCGTTCTTACAATTGCTTGAAACGGGCAGGTATTCAAACAGTCTTAGAATTAACACAAATCACCGAAGAAGAAATGATGAAAGTCCGTAATCTCGGGAAGAAGTCATTAAAAGAAGTTAAAGACAAGTTAGATGAATACGGTCTTAAATTTCGGCAATTTGATTAAGGAGTAAATTTATATGGGAACAATTGGACGTAAAAACGTACACGGCAAAGGCGGTGTACGCTTCAAAGCTGGATATACAGTTAGCAAAGATAAGTCAATGATTCGTAATGTCGTCTCGGAACTCATTGTTCATGGACGCGTGCAAGTTGGAGAAAAAGTTGCACATCAAGTTAGTCGTCAAGCCGATCGTTTAGTAACACTTGCCAAAGCAGGCGACCTTCATTCACGGCGTTTAGCCGCAGCGATTGTCCGCGAAGGCATTAAAAACGCTGATGGTGTAACAGCCCTTGATGTTTTATTCAACGAAATTGGGCCGCGTTATAAAGACCGTAATGGTGGTTATACACGTGTGCTTAAATTAGTCGCCCGCCGTGGTGATAACGCCCCGATGGCGTTACTAGAATTCGTTAAATAAGTTAAAGTAATAAAAACAGTTCGTAATAGTAAAACTAGGCGAGCTGTTTTTTTATTTTTTCAAATTTTTCTCGGCACGGAGATACAATTGCATAAAAAAAGTAAATTGTTATAATTAACAAGTAATTTGATGGAGGTTTTTATGCGATTTTCAACAAAATCAAAGGGCCTTAACGCCGTTATGGGAACCGCCCTTGCTTTGGTTCTTGTCGGGGCTTTATTAGTCCGTTACCGGATGAGCGTTTTAGAATCAGTTGTTTTTATTATTGGCGTTCTTCTTTCTGTCGTCGGACTTGTTACATTAATTACTTTTTTAAAAGGTAAAACACGTGGGACGAACACATTAGTAATTAGTTTAATCGAATTAATTTTTGGTGTAGTCATTGCAATTTTTGCTTCTTCGTTTATCAAAGTTGGATTCGTCTTAATTGGCGTTGTCATCTTAATTCTTGGCATCATTCAATTTGTTGATTATATTCAATTCCGCACAGGCGTATTTAGTTTAATTTTTGCTATCTTACGGGTTATTGTTGGCAGTTTGCTAATTGCTGTTCCTTGGACGGGCGGCGATATTGCCAATGTGTTTGCCCTTACAGTTGGGATTATTTCGATTGTCGTCGGTGTTAATTCATTATTTATTGAAGTGTGAAATTTATAAATTTAAACAAGAAAAGAGGCCGGTGGGCTTCTTTTTTTGTATACTTTAAATAGGAGGTGAATCATGAAAATAATTACTAATTCAATAAAAGAAGGCTATTTTGAAGATGAATTTGGTAAATTTGGTCATAAAAACGAACACGGAATACCTGATGTTTCAATTCCGTTTACGATTATTGAATATCCAAAAGAAACAAAGGCTTTTGCATTAATCTTGATTGATTATGATGCCACGCCAGTAGCGGGAGCTCCATTTATTCATTGGTTAGTTAGTGATTTTATTAACCCAACAATGGAAAAAGGTGAAAGTCATAAAAACAGCTTAATTGAAGGAATCAATTCTTGGTATCAACGCGGCAAAAATAAATGGCATGCACATGGTTATGGTGGCATGGCGCCACCAGACAAAGATCATATCTATACACTCTACGTTTTTGCACTTTCTGAGAAATTAAATATTGATAATGGTTTCTTCCTTAATGAGATGATTAAAAATATGGAAAAAAAGGTTATTGTTTGGACAAAAGTTGAGAGCTTATATCGCGCTCACTAAAACAAAAAATTACCTCATATTGATTAAGCGATTATACTTTATTTCACACATGTTTATGATATAATTTTTGTTAGGAAGGAGATTTTAAAATGGAAAAATTTGTCAAATGGATGGATTCTCAATCGTTACTTGTGAAGGTTATTTTCGCAATTCCGCTTCTTGACATCCTCTGGGTCGCTTATCGCCTTGTCAAAAGCCTTGTGAAAAAAAGCGTTCTTGGTATCGTTTTAGCAATTCTTTTAATTGTCATCGGGCTTCCCTGGTTATGGTTAGTTGACATCATTACATTGATTGTCGCTGGCAAAGTTATTTGGGTTGACTAAGTTTACCTTGATTTCTCATGGAGGCTCCTTGATGGGAGCCTTTTTAATTTTTTAATACGTATTTTAGTTATCAGCAAAAAATGACTAAAATAAAATTACGTGAGCATCAACATTTTCTAATAGTGTGTACAAGATATTTTTATTTAATTTGGATTTAGTTAGGTCTTTTAGTAAAATATAAAGACGGCATAATTGTAGAGGCACTTATGGAGATAAAATTATATAATTCGTTAACTAATAAACTTGAAGTGTTTAAGCCTTTAGTTGAAGGTGAAGTATCACTTTATGTCTGTGGTCCAACGGTTTACGACTACGTACACGTTGGCAACATGCGTCCTGTAGTTGTGTTTGATACACTAACGAATTTTTTCTCCTACCTCGGTTACCGTGTCAAACATGTTTCAAATTATACAGATGTTGATGATCGGATTATTCAAAAGGCAATTGCTGGTGGAGTGAGTGAAAAAGCGATTGCGGAAAAATACATTTCTGCATATGAAGAAAATATTGATGATATAAATGCGAAAAAGCCGACAGTAAGCCCACGGGTTACTGAATTTATGCCCGAAATGATTGAATTTATTAAGGCATTGATTGATAAAGCAGCAGCATACGAAAAAAATGGAAACGTTTATTTCCGTGTTGAATCTGATAGTGATTATGGTGAATTATCAAATGCGCATAAAGATGATTTACTTGTGGGTGCACGAATTGAAGAGAACATGGAAAAAGAATCTCCACTCGACTTCGTTTTGTGGAAAAAAACACTAGAAGGGGTGCGTTGGGATTCACCTTGGGGACCTGGTCGCCCAGGCTGGCATACCGAATGTGTTGTAATGATAGATAGTATTTTTCCCCAGAAATATATCGACATTCATGGCGGAGGTTTTGATTTAAAATTTCCTCATCATGAAAACGAAATCGCACAGTCACGTGCGTTAAACAACAATACAATTGCACAAATTTGGATGCACAACGGCTTTATCAATTTTGATAATCAAAAAATGTCCAAATCACTAGGCAATGTTGTAACTGCTCGTGATGCATTAAAGCAGTTTGGCGGCAATACACTACGTTTATTATTGCTCGAAACACATTATCGCGCTCCAGTTAATTTTACGCTAGAAGTTGCAACGTCTGCGAAAAATGAGATTGATAAAATTTTAAACACTTACAAGCAATTGGCAGTTACTCTTCAAGAACATGACCTTGATTTAGCTAGCGGAACTTCGCAAGGTATTGAACCATTCCTTTCCGCTTTGGCCGATGATTTAAATACCTCTAATGCGATTAGCGAATTGTTTCTTGTTGTAAAAAACATTAACTCAGCGTTGAGAAATAAGGATTTAAATTTGAAAAATTTACTTAACAATTTCGCTGTGTTTCGTGATATGCTTATGATACTAGGAATTAAAGCATCATATCCGGTACTTGACGAAAGCGCGAGGATGCTTTTGGTTAACTATCGAAAAGCAAAAGCCGAACGTCGTTTTGATGAAAGCGATCGTTTAAGAGCACAATTGATTGAACGCAATATTTTTTAAAAAAATTGACGAAAGGATAACTAAAGGACGATTTTTATGATAAACATTTTATTTCCTTTTCTAACTGTTGCTGAACCCGGTGCAATTGGCGGCGGAATTTTTACTATTGACCAATGGATTGTTGATTATTTCAACAACTTAGGCATGTGGGGCAACTTTTTATTGATGGTGATTAGTCTCTTGGTTGGTTTCATCTTATCGGGAATTATCGGCTTTGAACGTGAATATCACGGTCATCCTGCAGGTTTACGCACACACATTTTAATTGGGTCTGGTTCAACATTAATCACACTGATTTCTATTTATGGATTCAGTTCCTTTGGTGATGCTGGTCGTGATCCAATGCGTTTAGCAGCGCAGATTGTCCCAGGTATTGGTTTTCTCGGTGCGGGAACAATCATTCAAACGGGCACAGATATTAAAGGCTTAACAACCGCGACAACAATTTGGTTTGTGATGGCGGTTGGTCTTGCAAGTGGCGCCGGACGTTATTTATTAGCGTTAATTACGACATTATTAGCACTTGTTGTATTAGTCTCATTCCGTAAAGTTGAAAAATTTGCTAATCGAAGAGCGCCAAAAATTACACTTGTTGTTCCAAGCGACGCACCAATTTTGCGTGATGCACACATGATTGCTAATCGTTTTGGTGTGAATATTCGTGATGCACAAAGCCAATTAGTCGTAATCAATGGATACTCATATATCCGAGTTGATCTTAGTTGCGCATTTACATCAAAGAAAAATATATCGGCGTTTACCGATGCCTTAAAGGACACAATCAAACCATTGGAGTTTCGTATTTCGGTTGATCACTAATTTATGGCAATTTATCTATATGGTCGCAACGCCGTCCGCAGTTCATTAATTAATCAAAAAGTTCATAAATTATATATTCACACAAATTTTCGTGATCAAGATATTTTAAAGTTGGCAAAAGAAGCCGGAATTGCTGTTGATATTTGTGAAAACAATCAGCTCAATTCGTTAACTAATCAAGGAAAACATCAAGGAGTGGTTGCGCTTATTGATGATTTTTCTTACACGAGTTTGACGGATTTAATCGCATATTCAAAAACAAAACATAAGCCATTTATTTTGATCCTTGCTGGAATTGAAGATCCACATAATCTTGGTGCTATTGCCCGAACAGTTGATGCTTTTAATATCGATGGAATTATTATTCCAAAGGACCGCTCGGTCGATGTTACACCCGCCGCTTTAAAAGTTGCGACTGGCGCTTTTGATTATGTGCGAGTTTCTCAGGTAACTAATTTAAACCAGTCTCTAAATACATTGAAGGATGCTGGCTTTTGGATCGTCAGCGCTGATGGAAGTGCAACGCAAGATTATTTAGATTTAGATTATGAATTTCCGCTTGCATTAGTTATTGGAAGTGAAGGCAAAGGCATTCCATCACTAGTTTTAAAAAATAGCGATTTTCGAGTTAAAATTCCAATGAACGGACACGTAAACTCTTTAAATGCATCGGTAGCAACCGCGGTGCTCATTGCCGGTGTTATTTATAAACGAAATAAAATCTAGGAGGAAAAATGTCGCATTGGGATGAACCCTTAGTAATAGTTGAAGAGTATATTGTCGCTTATCGTTCAGGTCATGTTGAAGTACTTCAAGATATTCTGGATAGTTTTCGTTGGTTAATTATCAAGGAGTCCTATAGTATACTGGAAAAATCGTCATATTCTGGATTAGAAATTCATGATTTGTATGATGTTGGAATGGTAGCGCTTGTTGCTGCTGTTGAAAATTTTGAATTTGGTAAGTCAGTATTTGCGGGATATGCAAAATTGATTATTGAAAGATCAATGCGTAATTATATTCGCGAATGCTCGACAAACAACCTCAATTTACTTAACGCTTCGCTCTCGTTAGATGAGCAAATTTATGGCGATAGCAATTTTACGCTTGCCGATTCCTGTGGGGAAGAAGATCCCTATATATCGCGCAAGCACATTCCAGAAGAAGATGTTGGTAACTTCATCGCTTACATTGATATTGAGTTCACAGAAGACGAAAAAACATTACTAAAATATCGTCTTCAGGGATACAAATATGATGAAATTATCAAAATAACAAAATGGAGTCGCAAAAAGACTTTCAATCTTGTTAAAAGACTAAAAAAGTTACTAGAAGAATACAAGGCGTAATTTAAATTAACTTAAGGCCAAAAGTTAAAAATTAAAGTAAATCCGATCAGTAAATATTTATTGACCGAATTTTTCTATTGTGTTATATTCTTATAAGAATATTGTAGTAGAATAGGAGTGTAAATATGCGGGAAAAGGTTCTTTTAATATGCTCGGAATGTTTATCGCGAAACTATACCACTACGCGAGCGCCAAAGACAGTGGCGTCAGAACGACTTGAACGTCGTAAATATTGTCCGCGTTGTGGACGCGTTACTCTGCATAAAGAAAGTCGTTAGGAGGATTAAAACTATGGGATTAAGAAAATACACAAAAGAAGTTATTAAAGAAGGTAAACGTGTTCGTTGGCCCAAACGCCAAGATTTTTTAATGGCAGTAACAACAGTACTTGCAATTACAATCATTGCCGCACTAATCTTAACGATCGAAAATCTAGCGGCAGGACGTTTGCTCGGAACGGTTGAGGAAGCCTTCCAAATTTTCAAATAATCGGAGGGTGAAATTATATGGAAAATAAAGAAAAAGATGTTCAATGGTATGTGGTCAGCACATACTCTGGACGCGAAAACACTGTTAAAGAAAACTTATTAATGCGGCGGATAAATTATAGTTTAGAAGATAAAATTCACCGTGTAATTGTTGCAGAGATTGAAGTCCCTGTGCTAAAAGATGGGATTCCAACCGATAAGACAAAGACAAAAAACCTCTATCCAGGGTATGTCTTTATCGAAATGGAAATGACAGATGAAGCTTGGTACATTGTGCGGAATACTCCAGATGTTACGGGTTTCGTCGGATCATCCGGCGGCGGAACTAAACCGTTCCCCGTTCCCCGCGAACAAATTGAACCAGTACTTAAACGGATGGGTGAAGTCGATGACACCATGTACAATAGTTATAACGAAGGCGACATCGTCAAAGTTATCCACGGGACGTTTGAAGGCATGGAAGGAAAGATTCTTTCAATTGATAAAAAATCTGGCAATGTCAAAATTGAAACGATTATCTTTGGGCGGCCATCAGAATTAAGCATTGATTTCGGCCAAATCGAAAAAATATAAAGCTTAATCGTGCAATTAAATTGATTGCAAAATTACGTTAAAACAAAAAAACAGGTGCAAAAAGCGCCTGTTTTTAATTAAATCTATAACATTATTCTTTTTTTGCCTTTTTTGGCTTTTTTGTCGTTGTTGCCTTCTTAGTCTTATTCATCCGCTTTTTGAAATCAGCGGGAGTTTCTATTTCGGCATCAAGATTATGTGCTGGTTCACGATTGATATAATTACCAAAATCTTCAATGTCCGGCATATGGCCAACCACAAAGACAATATCTCCAGGCTGTATTTTATCAAGCGCCTTTGGTGCAAAAGTGTTGTTTCCACGTTGTATTAAAATTAAGTTAACACCAAATTCATTGCGGGGGTTTAAAGCTTGAATTGTAACAGGTTCACAATTGGCGGTTACCGTGATTTTAACAACTGAGTAATTACCTGAGAGATTGTAGTAATCAAGGAAATCGTCATTACCAATACGGTTTGCCAATCCAACACCAGCGAGCCTTTGTGGAGTGACAACTTCATGAGCGCCTAAACGTTTAATAATTGGAATATAGTAGTCGTTGTCCATTCGCACAACGATATGCTTAATGCCAAAGTCAGCGAGGATTGCCGTGGTTAAAATGGATGCCACAACATTATCGCCGTAACAAACAATCACGTTTGTTACATCTTGAATACCAAGTTCGCGCAAAGCTTTCTCATTGGTCGAATCGCAGACAAACGCAGTAGAAGTAATTTTGCCAATGCGTTGAACAGCCTCTTCATCGATATCAAGGGCAATTACATCTTTATCAAGTTTGAGTAGCTCTTCGACGATTGTTGTGCCAAATTGACCAAGACCAATTACGGCAAATGTACTTTTTTTCATATTTTCCTCCTAGCCAACAATAAGTTCGGCTTCGATGTATTGGAAATGCAATTTTTCTTCACGATTCATTGCATCGCTGACAACACTCATTACAGTCATTGGGCCAACCCGACCGGCATACATTAAGGTGACAATAACTATTTTACTACCATCGGTAAGATAAGGGGTAATCCCGAAAGAGTTACCAACAGTTGCGAACGCGGAAAACGCTTCAAATACAACCGACTCAAGTCCATACCGTTCTTGATGATAAACAACATTAGCGGCATTGACATTTTCAAAGCCATCAATAATCAAGATACCGACCGCGATTAAACTTACAGCAATTATTACAAGCGTTACGGCTTGCAAAAATAATTTCTGGTGTAGTTTGCGTTTAAAACCATGAGCCTGTTTTCCACGAATATAACTAATAATGGTCTTAGCTATCACATAAATAGTTGAGGTTTTAACACCGCCACCAGTTGATAATGATCCAGCGCCGATGAACATTAAAACAATGAATATGAATCGCCCAGCAGTAGAAAACCCAGCCACATCAACCGTAGAGAAGCCAGCGGTACGCGCAATCACACTTTGGAACAAAGCATCAAGAATAGTAATATCAGTGCCAAGATTTGTAAAGAATAAGCCAATCGCCCCACCAACAATGAGAATTGCCGCCATAGTTAAAGATACTTTTGTCAACATTTGCCAATTGCGAGCTTTGCGGTTTCTAGCAATATCAGATATACAGACAAAGCCAAGACCACCAGTTATTACCAATAGCATCGTGTTGATTATGACAATGTAATTACTCTTATAGGCGGATAATGATGAGGACCCCAATAAATCAAATCCCGCGTTGTTAAACGAACTAATTGAATGAAAAATTGATTTTCCAATTCCATCAATCCAGCCAAATTCAGGAACAAAAACAAGCATAAACGGAATTACGCCAATCGTTTCGACGATCAGTGAGATGATTATCATCGAGCGCACTAAGGAAACAACGCCACTATATTGGCTGATACTCAAAGCCTCTTTAACTAAGTAGCGATCTAGCACATTTAGTTTTTTTCCAAAAAGCGTGATAAAAAAAGTAAATATTGCAATAAAACCAAGACCACCAATTTGAATTAATAGTCCGAGTATAATTTTTCCATATAAAGTAAATTCCGCATTAATGTCTGGGAAAACTGTAAGACCAGTAACACAAACAGCGCTCGCAGCTGTAAAAAGATTATCAAGATAAGACCCTGAACTTCCAGATTGATGGGCCCATGGAACCCACAAAAGAAAAGACCCAATAAAAATAACTAGCATGAAACTAAGCAACACGGCTAGGTATGGGCTAATATGCAGTTTCTTAAATAAGTTGTACATGGAGATCCTTACGCTATATTACACAAAATTTTACCACTTCAAGTGGTTATTGTCTATTTAACATGTTATCACGTCATTATCCAACATATTTTTAAAAAACAGCGCAAAACCCCGCTAATTTCATTTTCACTTTGATCATCTATGAATTTTTGATGATGTTTTTCTAAAAGTGTTTATATGCTCATGCTAAACAAGTAGCAAAAAAAGTTTGAAAAAAAGCATTTTTTTATTGCTAAGCACGCGCATGCGTTATATAATATCACAGCATAGTGCCTTAATACTGTCCGCTCAGTATGGTGCTAGCGCAATGCTTAGTGGAAGGACTTACGATTGGTCCCTTGACCACAGCACGGACAAATCTAAAAGAGGAGGAAAGTCACGTGAGTAAAAGAATCGCAAAAGTAGTTAAACTCGAACTTGTTGGTGGTGAAGCAAAACCAGGACCAAAATTAGCGTCTGCTGGTATTGTTATGCCAAAGTTTTGTACCGATTTCAATGCCAAAACAGCAGATCGGCGCGGAGAAACAGTTCCAGTGATTATCACAGCCTATGAAGACAAGTCATTCGACTATGTCATCAAAACGGCACCAGTAGCTGGCTTATTGCTTAAAGCCGCTGGAATTAAAAAAGGCAGTTCAAACCCGAAAACACAAATTGTTGGTCACATTAACGAACAACAACTTCGTGAAATTGCGGAATACAAATTGCCAGATTTAAATTGCACAGATATCGATGCGGCGATGAAAGTCGTCGAAGGTAGCGCCCGGAATATGGGCATTGTTGTCGATCGCTAATCGTGGGAGAGAAGAATCTCGTTTGTACCACCAAGGAGGAAAATTATGAAGAAAGGCAAAAAATATTTAGCTGCGGTTAAACTTGTTGATAAAGAAAAACTTTATACAATCAATGAAGCAGTTGAATTAGTCAAACAAACTTCAACAACGAAGTTTGACGCGACTGTAGATGTTTCTTTCCGGCTTAACGTCGATCCCCGCCAAGCGGATCAACAAATTCGCGGTACATTAGTACTGCCACATGGTAACGGGAAAACCAAACGTGTACTCGTTGTTACCAACAGCAAACTTGAAGAAGCAAAAACAGCTGGAGCTGATTTCTTTGGCGGAAAAGAAATGCTCGACAAAATTAAAAATGAAAACTGGTTTGATTTCGATGTAATGGTCGCGACCCCAGATATGATGGGAGAAATTGGTAAATTAGGTCGGGTCTTAGGCCCAAAAGGCTTAATGCCAAACCCCAAAGCGGGAACAGTGACAATGGATGTAGCGAAAGCTCTCGCAGAAATTAAAGCCGGTAAAGTGGAATACCGTGTTGACAAAGAAGCAAATATGCACGTTTCTGTCGGCCGGGTTTCGTTCGAAAGCGATAAACTTATTGATAATATTGCGGCACTTTGTGCACGTATCGTCAAAGTTCGTCCATCAGTTGTGAAAGGCACATTTATTAAAAATGCGGTTATTCACACGACGATGGGGCCATCAATCCATATTACATTTGATGGTCGTTAATCCTTTGTTTTGATTGCATTGATATACCCAAGACAGCAACAGCGAAAGCTTAATACGTTGCCGAGGTGTAAGTGATAAAAAAATATCGTGGTGCACATGCACCAACCTCATGGATATTAATGCCTCAGATATATATTTTCATCAGGAGGTAGAACAATGAATGAAAAGGTCTTGCAAAGCAAGCAAGCCGTTGTCAAAGAAGTTGTAGAAGCATCAAAAAATGCCGCTTCAATTACCGTGGTTGAATACCAAGGTTTAACTGTTGCCCAACTTTCCGAATTACGGCGTAACCTTAAAGCTAGTAGAGCTAGCCTCATCGTCTACAAGAACTCGTTATTTGAACGGGCGGTAGAAGAACTTGGATACGATGTTAAGGTTAAAGAGATTCTTGTTGGTCCAAATGCGTTTGTCTTCTCTGAAGACCCCATTGAAGGTCCAAAAATCGTCTCAAAATTTGCTCGCGCAAATGATAAGCTCCGCGTTAAAGGCGGGATTATCGAAGGTACGGTAGTTGATGCCCAAACCGTTAATGTCATCGCCAAATTACCTGGTCGTGACGGAATCATCAGCATGTTCTTGTCGGTGCTCCAAGCACCAATCCGGCAATTTGCTGCCACTGTTAAAGCAGTCGCGGATGCCGGGACTAATTAATCGCCACTAGGAGGAAAAAATCATGGCTAAATTAACAAAAGAAGAAATCATTGCCGCGTTAAAAGAAATGACCGTTTTAGAATTAAACGATCTTGTCAAAGCGGTTGAAGAAGAATTTGGTGTTACTGCCGCTGCCCCAGTTGCTGCTGCTGGTAACAATGTCGAAGAAGAAGAAGTTGCCAAAGGACCAACCGAAGTTTCCTTGTTTGTCAAGGCTGTTGGACCAACCAAAGTCGCAGTTATTAAAGCTGTCCAAGCTATTACTGGTTTAGGCTTAATGGATGCGAAAAAACTCGTTGACCAAGCACCTGTTGCTATTAAAGAAAAGATTTCCCCAGTCGAAGCGGAAGAGCACAAAAAGGCCCTTGTCGCAGCTGGTGCGGAAGTTGAAGTTAAGTAACCATAAAAACTATTTGCGGGAAACTCGCCCTTATGGCGGGTTTTTCGCGCATTATGGGGTAAGCAGAAATGCACCATTATTTTACTGACAATGACGATTTGAAGAGCGCTTTGCGCCCCGTCGAATATGTGATTGATGGAATACAATTTACCCTCGTTAGTGATCGTGGTGTCTTCTCAAAGAACACGCTCGATCAAGGCAGTGCCACCCTTATTAAGGCGCTTCTATTTGAAGATTTACAAGGTTCACTTCTAGATCTTGGTAGCGGCATCGGAATAATCGGCCTTACACTTGCCAAATTAAAAAATAATCTTCAAGTAACATTATTGGAGATTAATCGGCGTGCTTTGGATTTATCAAAGAAAAACGCTGAAATCCTATCTTTATCAAATGTTGATATCCGGTATAGCGATTGTTATCAAGCGGTAGCTCCGGATGAAAAGTTTACGGTGATAGTCACCAATCCACCAATTCGTGCTGGCAAAAAAACAGTCTATGAATTTCTCGGTGGAAGTCGCGCGCACTTGTTAGATAATGGACGTCTCTACTTTGTAATGCGTAAAAGCCACGGAGCCCTATCAGCGGCTCGCTATGTCGAAGAAGTATTTGGCAACTGCCAATTAATTAAACGACATCAAGGTTATTACATTTATCGCGCTATTAACGTCCCCTCGTCAACCAATATTAAAAAGTGAGGCCATATATGAGTAAAACAAATACCAACCGCCCAGTCAAAATGCTTCCGAATAATCGTTTTGATTATTCAAAAATCTCCGGTTCACTAGCTTTACCAAACTTAGTGGAAATTCAAACCGATTCCTACCGGTGGTTTTTAACTGAAGGAATTGAAGAAGTAATGAAAGATATTTTCCCAATAAAAAACTCGGCGGAAAATGTCGAAATTGCTTTTGTTAATCTTCGGCTCGATGAACCAAAATACACAAACTTAGAATGTAAAACACGGGATTTAACTTTTTCTGCACCGCTTAAAGCCACGTTCCGCTTAACAATTAAAAACACGGGGAGTGGCGAAGTTTTAAGCCCGGCAGATCAAGAAGTCTTTATGGGTGATTTACCTTTGATGACTGACTCAGGCACTTTCGTTGTTAATGGTGCTGAACGCGTAATCGTTAGCCAAATTGTCCGTTCACCTGGTGCTTACATGGTGCGGAGAATGGATCCAAAATCCGGTAATTGGCTTTATGAAGGAGATTTAATTCCAACACGGGGTACTTGGTTAGAATTCAATAGTGATACGAAAAAACTTTTGAGTGTTTCAATTGATCGGCAACGGAAAATGCACGCTTCGATTTTCCTCAAAGCTTTAGGCCTTGTTTCTGATGATTTTGTCATTGATTTATTTGATGCAAAACCAGTTAAAAAGGGTCGCAAAAAAATAGCTGGCGACCGCAGTGATGAAGAATTAACTGCACTCGAACTCACTTTAAGAAAAGATGCTTCAACTTCATCAAGTCTCGAAGCGCTCTATACAATCTTTTCAAAATTAAAACCTGGTGAACCAGCCACTAACGAAGGTGTCATTAACTTTTTAAAACAAAAGTTCTTTGATCGTAAACGTTATGATCTCGGCCGGGCTGGCCGGTATAAATTTGCCAAGAAGATTGGTATCTATAATCGGTTAATTAATCGCATCATCGCTGAACCTTTAGTTTCTAGCGAAGGCGAAATTATTTATGACGAAGGCACTTTATTAACAAAGGCAATTGTCGATAACTTAAAAGCGCAGCGCTTCTTTGAAAAAGGCGCTCATACTCGGCGAGTTGCAATCAATACCAACCTTGATGTTCATAACACAATCAACGTATTGAGAGTTTATACAAGCGAAAAGAAAAATCGCACGATTAATATTGTTGGAACAGATTTAAATCTTAACGAACAATACGTCACAATCCCAGATATTCTTGCTACCTTCTCGTATTTTATGAATATTCAAGAAGGAATTGGCTCAATTGATGACATTGACCATTTAGGCAATCGGCGTGTGCGTTGTGTTGGCGAGTTACTGCAAAATCAATTCCGGATTGGTTTAACCAAGATGGCAAAAGCCATTAAGGAAAAAATGTCGATTTCAGAAACGTCTGGAATGACTCCAAAAAATCTTATCAACATTCGTCCGTTAACATCAGCTGTGAAAGAATTTTTTGCTTCATCACAACTTTCACAATTTATGGATCAAACAAATCCACTTGCCGAATTAACTAATAAGCGGCGGATTTCTGCGCTTGGCCCCGGTGGTTTAACACGCGACCGCGCTTCATTCGAAGTTCGCGATGTCCACTATTCACATTATGGTCGAATTTGTCCAATTGAAACACCAGAAGGTCAAAACATCGGTTTAATTAATAACTTAGCAAGTTACGCTAAAGTAAATCATTATGGGTTCCTCGAAACTCCATATCGGAAAATCGATCCAGCCACACATAAAGTGACGGAAATTACGGAATATCTTTCCGCTGATCAAGAACGCGATGTGACAATTGCGCAAGCAAACGTACGAATTTCTGATGAAGGTTCAATTCTTGATGAAGAAGTCGTCGCTCGGCAAGATGGCGTCAATATTTTAACAACGGCAGACAAAGTCGATTATATTGACGTTTCTCCAAAGCAAATTGTTTCAATTGCCGCGGCGAGCATTCCATTCTTAGAAAATGATGATGCTATGCGGGCCTTAATGGGCGCAAACATGCAACGTCAAGCTCTACCTTTATTAAAACCAACTGCCCCATTAGTCGGTACTGGTCTTGAACACCGCGTGGCCCACGATAGTGGTTCTGCTGTGATTGCCCATGCTTCTGGTGAGGTAACATACGTCGATAGCAAGAAAATTGTTATTCGCTCAGATGCCGGAGAACAACAATATATCTTACAAAAATTTGCCCGGAGCAATCAGGGAACTTGTTTTAATCAAAATCCAATCGTTAAAATTGGTGATCACGTTGCTTATGGTCAAGTCATCGCTGATGGTCCAGCAATGGAAAATGGCGATCTTGCACTTGGTCAAAATGTGACAATCGCCTTTATGACTTGGGATGGTTATAACTATGAAGATGCGGTTATTATGAGTGAGCGCTTAGTTAAAGATGAAACTTACACATCGATTCATATCGAAGAATATGAAGTTAAATGCCGCGATACAAAACTTGGTAAAGAATTAATTACTCGTGATATTCCTAATGTTGGCGAAGACGCTAAACGCTTCCTCGATCCCCGCGGAATCATTATTACGGGTGCGGAAGTTAAAGAAGGCGATATTCTGGTTGGTAAAACAACACCAAAAGGTCAAAGTGAACCTTCGCCAGTTGATAAATTAATGCAAGCAATTGCCGGTGATAAATCAAAAGATGGCAAAGATACTTCACTCCGTGTTCCACATGGTGGCGCCGGAATTGTTGTTGATGTTAAAGTTTTCACCCGCAAAAACAAAGATGAACTTCCAACCGGGGTTGATGAAGTAGTCCGCGTTTATATTGCCCAGAAACGCAAAATTTCTGAAGGTGATAAGATGTCCGGGCGGCATGGTAATAAAGGTGTTATTTCACGGATTTTACCAGTTGAAGATATGCCATTCTTGCCCGATGGAACCCCAGTTGATATTATGTTGAACCCACTTGGTGTTCCTTCGCGGATGAACATCGGACAAATTCTTGAATTACACCTTGGTTTTGCATGTCAAAAACTGGGAATCAAAATTGCTACGCCGGTCTTTGATGGTATGAGCAACGATGAATTATTCGGCCTTATGGAAGAGGCGGGATTACCAAAGGATGGTAAAACAATCCTTTTTGATGGCCGCACAGGTGAACGTTTTGATGAACGAATTTCCGTCGGTGTCATGTATATGATTAAACTCGTTCACATGGTCGATGACAAACTCCATGCGCGGAGCACAGGACCATATAGTCTTGTTACGCAACAACCACTTGGTGGTAAAGCGCAAAATGGTGGTCAACGCTTTGGTGAAATGGAAGTGTGGGCCCTCGAAGCCTATGGTGCGGCACATACACTCCAAGAAATTCTAACAATTAAATCTGACGATGTTGTTGGGCGTAACAAAACAAACCTTTCAATTATTAAAGGCGAAGAGTTACCACAACCATCAATTCCAGAGTCCTTCAAAGTTTTAACCCGCGAATTGCAGGGTTTAGCAATGGATGTGGAACTGATTGATGAAGATGGTGCGGCGATTGATCTAAATCAAATCGCACGCGACAACATTGAAGAAGAACGCAAATTACGTCGGGCGATTCGTGAACCCGAAAAGAGTGAAGAATCAACCGATATATTAGAAGAACAAGCAGCTGAAGAATTAAACCTCCATCAGGATAAAGATTCAATCAGCGGTGATATGGACTAAAAGGAGGAAAGTGCATGTTTGATGTTAATCGATTAGCTGCCATTAAAGTTGGCCTTGCCTCGCCCGATACGATTCGTAGTTGGTCGCATGGGGAAGTAAAAAAACCAGAAACAATCAACTATCGTAGCCAAAAGCCAGAAATGGAAGGTCTTTTCTGTGAACGGATTTTTGGCCCGAGTAAAGACTATGAATGTCACTGTGGAAAATATAAACGCTCACGCAACCGCAATGTTGTCTGCGAAAAATGCGGTGTCGAAGTTATTTCTTCAAAAGTGCGGCGTGAACGCCTTGGTCACATTGAGTTAGCGACCCCATGTTCACACATTTGGTATCTCAAGGGAATTCCATCACGGATGGGACTATTACTTGATATGTCGCCTAAACACCTCGAAGAAGTTATTTATTATGCTTCACACGTCTGCTTAAGCCCAGGCACATCAACTGTCCTCGCTTATAAGCAATTTTTGAGCGAAAAAGTTGCGCGCGAAGTGTTTGTTGCAACGATTCGCGAATTTCAACCAACATTAGATCCTGATAGTTTTGAATATGCGCGGTCAGAAGAAATTGTTAACAAAATTAATTCTGACTACACGCGTTTCGACTTCTATTCTTATGCACGCTTTATTTCAAAACACACCAAGGCTGAATTTGGCGTTGGTGCAGAAGCGATTAAACGTTTGCTAAGCGAAGTCAATCTCGATAAAGAATTTGATGAACTAACAGAAGTATTAAAGACGGCGACTGGACAAAAACGGCAAAAAGCAGTTAAGCGTCTTGAAGTTGTCGAAGCGTTCCGTAATTCGAAAAACAAACCCGAATGGATGGTACTTGATGTTGTGCCAGTCATTCCGCCCGATTTACGTCCAATGCTTCAACTTGATGGTGGTCGTTTTGCGACCAGCGATTTAAACGATTTATATCGCCGCGTGATTACGCGTAATAACCGTTTAAAGAAATTTATCGATGTTAATGCCCCATCGACCATCTTAATGAACGAAAAACGGATGGTCCAAGAGGCTGTTGATGCTTTGATTGATAATGGTCGGCGTTCCAAACCTGTTACAGGCACGGGCGGTCGTCCATTAAAGTCACTGTCGAGTGCCCTTAAAGGTAAACAAGGACGGTTCCGGCAAAACTTACTCGGTAAACGGGTGGACTACTCTGGTCGTTCAGTTATTGCCGTTGGTCCATCACTTAAAATGTATCAATGCGGGATTCCTGTGGAAATGGCGATTCAATTATTCCGCCCATTTATTGCTAAAGTCCTAATTGAAGAAAAATATGTTCCTGGCAATCGCCGCGCTGATAAGGCAATCGATCGCTATGAAGAAAAAGTTTATGAAGTGATTGAAAGAATTATTTCTCAGCACCCCGTTTTGTTAAATCGGGCACCAACACTTCACCGTCTTGGTATTCAAGCCTTCCAACCTGTACTTGTTAGTGGCCGAGCAATTCGCTTACACCCATTAGTTTGTACCGGATTTAATGCTGACTTCGATGGTGACCAAATGGCCGTTCACGTTCCGCTTGGTCAAGCCGCTCAAGAAGAAGCGATTAATCTAATGCTCGCATCCAACAATATTCTCGGTCCGAAAGATGGTAAACCAATTGTTACACCATCACAAGACATGGTTATTGGTAACTACTACGTTACACTAGAAAAGTCACAAGAAGAACTCAAACTTCGTGCCGAAAAAGAACGCGCGAGTGGCGATTTAGAAGAAGCTGAACGTTATGATTTATACGCGATAAGCGAAGGGAAAGTTTTCCGTTCAATTGATGAAGTCATCATGGCGTATGAAACAAAGCAAGTGCACCTGCATAACCGGATTGCTCTTCCAGGTAAAGCCCTCAAAAAAGAAGGCCTCACACCGGAAATGGAAAATGGTTATATCTTAACAACTGTTGGTAAGGTAATCTTTAATCTAATCTTCCCAGCGGATTTCCCATTTATCAATGCGGCAAGTGAACAAAACTATGAACGCAACCTTCCAGAATTCTTTGTCCCGCGGGGCACAAATATTAAAGAAGCGATTGCGAATGCTAAAATTCGTAAACCGATTACAAAAAAACAACTCTCAAAAATCATTGATGCCGTTTTCCATCGTTATGGAACAACAAAGACAAGCGCGGTACTTGATAAAATTAAGGATACCGGCTTCCGCTTCTCAACAATTTCTGGTCTAACGATTGGTATCGAAGATATTAAATTGGTTGAAGGCAAAGATGAGATCATTGCTAAGGGCGATGAAATTGTCGCAAAAATCAACCGCGGTTATCAACGTGGTTTAATGAACGATCAAGAACGTCACTCCCACGTTATTAACACTTGGAAAGGTGTTATTGAAGAAGTTAAAGAAACCTTTAAAGTTCAGTTTAACAATGATATTTACAACCCGCTATACATGGTGAAAACCTCGGAAGCGCGTGGTAATGATTCACAATTTTTGCAACTTGAAGGGATGCGCGGACTAATGAGCTCACCAAACGGTGAGACAATCGAACTACCAATTAAATCTTGCTTCCGCGAAGGTATTTCAGTTTCGGAATTCTTTATCGCCTCGCACGGTTCACGTAAAGGTGGCGCCGATACGGCACTTAAAACAGCTGACTCAGGTTATTTAACCCGGCGGTTAGTTGATGTTGCTCAAGACGTCATTGTCCGTGAAGATGATTGCCATTCTGACCATGGCTTCGTCGTTACCGCGATTACCGAAAATAAAACTGGTGTCACAAATCTCATTGTTCGCTTACGCGATCGCTTAGTTGGTCGTTTCACGGTTCGTGATGTTGCTGATCCTAAAACGGGAGAAATTCTTGTTAGAGGTAACACATTACTTGATGAAGAAATGGCTGATTTGATTGAAAGTCGCGGTGTTGAATCTGTGGAAATTCGTTCAGTCTTTGGTTGTGAAACCAAGGGCGGCATTTGCCGCCACTGCTATGGGCGCAATCTTGCGACGGGTAAACTCGCTGAAGTTGGTGATGCCGTCGGTGTAATGGCCGCCCAATCAATCGGTGAACCAGGCACACAATTAACGATGCGGACCTTCCACTCCGGCGGTGTCGCTGGTGGTGAAGACGTTACGCAAGGTCTACCACGTGTTCAAGAATTATTTGAAGCGCGGAATCCAAAAGGTGAAGCTGTTGTTAGCGAAATTGCTGGTACTGTGGTTGATACACAAGAGTCTGGCAACCGCTATTCAATCACCATTCATAATGAGATTACCGATGAATCAAAATCTTATCTTACGAACTTCGGAGCACGTCTACGCGTCAAAGTTGGCGATGTCGTCACAAATGGTGAACGTTTAACCGAAGGAACAATCGCGCCTAAACGCTTGCTTGAAGTATCAGATTCGACAGCAGTCGAAAACTATATTCTCAATGAAGTACAAAAAGTTTATCGACAATCCGCTGGTGTTCATGTTTCCGATAAGCATATCGAAATCATCATTCGCCAAATGCTACGGAAAGTCGCCATTATCGATGGCGGTGATACAGGCTTATTACCAGGAATGCGCATCTCACTTATTAAGTTTACGGAAATTAATGAACAGGCATTTATCGAAGGAAAACGCCCAGCATTTGCCCGGCCCATCGTCCTTGGTATTACAAAGGCAGCATTAGAAACCGAAAGTTTCCTCTCGGCCGCCTCATTCCAAGAAACAACACGTGTATTAACTGATGCCGCAATCAAAGGAAAAATCGATTACCTCCATGGCTTGAAAGAAAACGTGATTACAGGAAAATTAATTCCTGCTGGTCGTGGTATTCTCGCCGAAGAAGCAAAAGAAGACATCCTAGAAGATTTCACAGTTGAAAAGCGTATGGCGGAAGTCGAAGCAACTTACGTTTCCGATTACGAATAAAAAACAAACCACCACAGCACAGTGGTGGTTTTTTTCATAGTGTTTCCAACGGAAATTGCCGTATAATAAAAAATATGAATGAACCCGTAGCTAACAAAAATCCATCAAAAATTTTTCTCCGCATAATTAGTTACTTTTTTAAGATTGTGCTCGTGACAGCGACCGCGATGCTTGTTGGTGGAATGAATCTCACTTTGGGATTACTTTTTGCGGGGCTATTCACTTTACTTTACTTACTCTTTTCTAAACAAAAAACGGGCGCATATTTTACCCCAAATTTTCTTTTTATTCCGCTAATCTATCGGTTTTTACACACAATTGATTTTTCGCTTTATCCCAATGATTATCAGAATGCACTTGGTCAATTAGTCGTGGCATTTTGGGTAGCAGGAATTATTCACATTTTGTTATCGATGATTGTTCGTTATGTTCCCTATCGTTTATTACGGAGATTTTTCCCACCATATCTGATTGGTGCTTTAGTGATTGCGTTAGCTTTGATTTTTATTATTTTAATTAGCGGTCAATATATATTTGTTCCACTTTATGAAAATACGGCAATCGATTTCATTGATATTATTACAATTGCCGCAACGATATTTATTGCGATGATGATTAAGACAAATTTATCACAAGGAAATTTTTTCCGTGATGGCTATATTCTTTTTGCCATCATTGGTGGTGGGTTAACACACTTATTATTAGAAATCACCGCCTTCGGTACGGGGATTGTGGCAGGTAATTTATACTTGTTAGATATTTTTAATTCAAACACTGTGATAAATTACTCAACGATTACCCCCTTAATTAATTATGAAAACGCTTTTGGTTTTATTGATAATCTCAATCTGAATTGGAATATGATTATCGCGATTATGCCAATTACGATTATTGCTTTTTTCGAACTTTTTGAAGCTGTTAAAGATAATCGGCGTTTAGTTTTCCAAAGTGATTTAGCCCCACAGGATTACGATCGACTTATTTTTTCCAATGGCGTTAGTATCATGCTTGGTAGTACGTGTGGGCTTTCACCATTTTATGCACAAAAAGTTCATGATCAACGCATGAATAAACGCTCAGAACTCATCGCCTTATTAATCGCAATAACGCTCATTATTTTACTCTCTCCGTGGACATGGTTCACAAACTTGTTTTTGCTAATTCCACCGGGTGTTTATTATGGAATAATCATCTTTGCCTTTTTGATTGTAATTGGTCATGGTTATGAAATGATTAAAGTTTCACTAAATGAACAAAAACACTGGAAAAATATTGTTGTTGCAATTGCTGCTGGTGGTAGCGCGATTTTCTTTGGTCTATTCGACGTAATTAGTGAGTGGACAGGACTTAATTTCTTATCATTACAAATTGGGGCCATTAAACTTGATTATCTACTAATCGGCTTAGTGGTGGGAATTATAATAAACATCATTATTCCACGCAAGTTTTTACATAAAAACAAGTCGCCAATTGAAAAATAAGTTTTTAATGAAACCGCTATTATGTATAATTAGCGCATCTTTTGTTCTGATAGTGTAAAATAAAATATACAATTTATTGATATCGCGGGGGAACTGTCTCAATTTGCGATCAATTATTAATCGAAGGAGAAAATTATGAAGAAAACATTATTGTACATACCATTACTCGCCGGCTTACTTGCGGTAAGTTCATGTACACCACTTGGTCCTGGCACAAGCGACCCAACATCATACGGTGTCGAAACCGTTGAAAAAATTAATCCAGAGTTATATAAATCTGGTAACAATTTTCCACTAATTCGGAGAAATCAAGGTTATCATGATTTAGGTAGCCTTGGAGAGAAAGAAGTTTTAATTATTCCAACTGAATTTGAAGATGCTTTAGCAGAAGATTTACCTGGTGGAGCTGAACACATTCGGAGTGAAATTGAAAAAACTTTCTTTGGCGTTGGCGGCGAAGACCTTCCATGGGAATCGTTATCGTCTTTTTATCAAAAATCTAGTTATGGCCAATTAACAATAACGGGAGAAGTTACCGACTGGTGGAATACCGGGTATACAGTTGCTGAACTATCAGCAAAAGGCGGCGGAACCGCGACCAAAATTCTTGTAAGCGAAGCGTTGGCATGGTATAAAGGCATTCATGGTGAAGCCTCAACCCAACGATTTGATAAAGATGGCGATGGTTATGTGGATGCAATTTATTTTGTTTATTCCGTACCGATTGGTGGCGATCCAGAAAATGAAGTTGATGATGATATGTTCTGGGCGTTTGTTTATTGGACGTCCGATAGCCCGCGGGTTGAATCACCAAATGGCCACAACTATATGTGGGCATCTTGGGAATTTATGTATGAAATGGGACGCTACCTTCCAAATGGTACGTACCTAGATTGGACTAATACTGAAATTGCAAGCGGCTTAGCAAAGGTTGATGCCCATACTTTCATCCATGAAAGCGGCCATCTTTTAGGCCTTGAAGACTACTATACTTATGACAATACGGATACAACTGATGGGCTTACCGGTACCGATTATGGCGCCCTTGGTGGTCTTGATATGATGGACTATAACATCGGTGATCATAACGCTTGGTCTAAGTGGATTCTTGGTTGGGCGACACCCTACTGGGTTAAAGATTCGGCAACAATTACCTTGAAACCATTCGCAACAAGCGGAGAATCGATTATGCTGGCTGGTCCAGAGTATGCTTATGAACATCTTTCAGAATATATTATGCTTGAGTACGTAACACCTGAAGGTGTTGCGGAATATGACGGTGAAAAGAATTTTTCCGGCGCCTATCCATTATTTTACAATGAACCGGGGCTACAAGTAATCCACGTCGATGCGCGTTTAGCCAAATATGTTTATCGGTCTGATACATATCAATTCTCAAAGTATGCGACAATTTCGACTGCACCAAATTGGGGAACATCTTATACAGGTCTTGCGCATTCGAATACGGCTTCACGTAACGATGCAAAAGCAAATTATAAATTAGTTTCATTAATTGAAAGTTCCGGAGTTAATTCGTTAGCAGAAGAAATCGATGTTGAATTCAGTAATGGGACCGAAGGTAGTGGTTATTATAATCGGGCCTCAAATGAGTCTTTATTCCACGTTGGTGATAGTTTTGGTATTAATACTTACCAAGATTATATGCTCCATAGTGGATCGCCACTTGGTTTCACATTTGAAGTTCTTGCAATGAATGAATCAGGTGTCACCATTCAAATCACGAAGTTACCAGTCGCTGAATAAAAAGGTAAAATAATTTAAGAAAAGCCCAAGAT
>JAQWCH010000024.1 GCA_028705995.1 Bacilli bacterium
ATTTTACACTTCTTCAATCTCATCGACTTGAAATTGTAATGAAGTTGCATTTCGATAAGTGGAAAGTGTGTACCGTCCGTAGAAATTATAGGTTGCTTGTAGATTAAATTGACTAGCGGGCTTATTAAATCCGACAAGCTTGATATTCTGATCAATTGTTGTTAGTAGATGTTTATTATCACGGCTAAATGTAAGATTTTTTAGATGTAAATCCGCTAATTTGAAATATGGAGCCGGGAAACTATGTCCAAAGGGGGCAAACTCCCGCATTAATTGATAATTTTCCCAGTTAACCTCACTGAGTGTGATGGCAATTGTCTTTTGATGTTCCGTTTCGAGTAAATATTGTTCGGCTAGCGCATTAAAGCGTTGTTTAAAGGCGGGGAGATCACTTTTGTTAATTGAACAACCACCGGCACCACCATGACCACCGTATGAGATGAGGATATCCGCTAACGATTGAAATGCTTTGGCGATATTAAAGCCCGCGCGTGAGCGCGCACTCCCTTTTAATAAATCCGCATCTAATTCTGAAGCGGTAAAGACAATCGCCGGTTTATCGTAACTATTTAGATATTGAGCAGCAAGTAAACCAATCAATCCTTCTTTTTCTTTAGTAACAACAACAATCGCCGGTGCTGTTAAATCAACTTCATCGTTATTATTAAGCGCATCTTTCATTGTCGCGCGTCGTTCCTGATTAATCGAAATAATCCATTGATAAAGTTTTTGCCGTTTGGCCTCATCATTTGTGGATAAATATTCGACGAGCAAATTGATATCAGTTGTCATTACCATGCGCCCAATGGCATTTATTTTCGGCGCGATCCCGAGGGAGAAACAATCTTCAGTGTAGGGACCTTCCCCCGCAAGGAGCGTTAATGCGCGATATTGATTTTCGTTAAGATACTCACTACCAAGTTTCACGATAGCGCGGTTATATTCTTTTAAAACCATCATATCGCTCATCGTCGCTAGGGCGGCTAAGGTTACAAGATAACGTTCTTCACGCTTTAATAAGGCGGTGGCCAGCATCAGGGCGACATAAGCCCCACACGTCACGACAGTTCCATAATTACTATATGTTGGATGTAGAATAGCATAAGCTGCGGGTAGGTGATCTAATATTTGATGGTGATCAGTTACAATTACATCAATGTCATAACTATTTGCTAAATCAATTGCTTGATGTTGGCTCACACCATTATCGACCGTGATAATTAATTGGTAGCCTTTTTCATAAAATTGTTTGACGCGTTCGCCATTAAGACCATAGCCATCGATATAACGACTCGGAATATAATAGCCGACTGGATAATTAAGTAATTTAAACGCATAGACAAGAATTGTCGTCGCGGAAATTCCATCGCAATCATAATCGCCATAAATCACGATTTTTTCCTGATTGGCAATCGCTTTTTCAATCCGCTCAACAGCGATTTCAATGCCCGTAAAATGCGAAAAATCCGGTAAAGAAGTAAATGTTACCGGTTGGCGCATTTGATCATATGTTGCATGATCAAGTTCAAAGTAAGCGAGTAATTTATCAAGAAAAGTTTTCATTAAGGGAAAGAAAACGGCGACCGAAAGGCCACCGTTTGTTTTAGTCGTTAATCCCGATGAGAATTGCTTCTTCCGGTTCAGCTGAGGTTTTTTGATTGATATTGGTTTTAACTTTTTTCTTCTTCTTGCGTTCAATCTTTGGTAAGCGCTTGAGTAACATGCGAATGATCAATTCATTTGGAACAAAGAGCTTAATCGCTACCATATTGGCCAGTAAACCGGCAAAGATTAAGGCCATAAAGAGCCAAGCGTTAGCAAACGGTGCTAACCCAAATTGATTGAGGAATAAAAGAACACCAAGGGCAATAAATAAGAATGATAATGAACCAGAGATACCAACAGATTTCAGTGCTTCTTGCTCATAATCAAAGTCTGGGCGTTTACCTAATTCCGCTTTCCGTTCTTTTTCCTTATTAATAATTACAACAACAAGGTAGGCACTAAATAATAAAGCGGGTAAAGCGGCGAGGGCGGTAATTGGTAAAACACTAATCCGACTAATCACAAAGATTCCAACACTCACAAGTGCGGCTAACATACTCGTTGTCGCAAATGATAGGGCACGGCTGATACCATGCCGTAATAATAAATAAACACTAATTAGTCCCCAGCTCACTAATGTTGCATATACAACATCAATAAAGGCTGGTGTTCCCGTTGTGACGGCCACGGGGTTTAATGTCACTTCAGCGGTTTCATCAACATCTTCAAAAACAGTAGTTAAAGCTTCGGCTAATGGCACATCAACGTGAACGACGCTTGCTCCATCAACATAGGTAACTAGTTCTTCACCAGTATATTTTGCTTCAAGATTGAAAATATAATAAGTGTAATCAACGTCACGCGCTTCTTCACCAAGACCTTCACGAATTGTAACTTCTTGTGTATCGTAGGTTGAATACGATAGTGGGGCTCCATCAATCGTAATATTACCTAAAAGAATTTCTGGTGAAGTGGTTGTTGATACTGTGGAAATTGGGCTATCTTCTTTTAAGGAAATGTAGACACGTGAATAGTCACCGCCAACAGCAGGATTAAGCACATTTCCGCTTGTAAGGCCAAACACGAGCATTAACGTTAATGAGGCCATACCAACAACAAATAGACCGATTCCGGTTGTTTTATGGTTTTTTGTTAACGGCGCATTGGCGTAGCGACCTTGATAAATTTCATCATTACTCATTTGTGGTTGATTGACTTTTTGGGCATCAATACCAAATAGATGATATTTATTTTGGAATGCCGTTTCATTAGTCAAAAACCAGCCGAGGATTTTTGGTAAAAATAAACCGGTGACAATATTGACTAAGCCACCAATCATCAGCATTGTAGCAAACGCTGATAAAGCGCCGCCACCAAAGAAATAGGTGCCAATGCCGACAAGGAAAGTGATAATCGAGAGATCTAAAACAACAACATTACTCCGCCCTGCTGCTTCACTGTTCGCCTTTTTCAAAGTGCGACCACGATAAACTTCTTCTTTGAATTTATAGTGATAAACAAGCACAGAAAGCAATGATAATAGACCCGTGACAAGTAGGCCAACAAGGCCGGATGTCGTAAACTCCATACCAATTAAATTGAATGTTGCTAAGGTCGTTAAACCAGTGACTAAAGCGAGTAAAAAGGCATTGAGTCCATTAAAGCGCATAAAGACAATAAGAACAGTGGCAACTAATATTAAACCAACAACAGTGGCAATTAGTGTTTTCGACCAAGCGATAGACAAAGTTTCGCTTGTATCAAGTAAATACTCGACTGATGGGGCAACGGTATCTTCAAATAAGAATGTCACTTGATAATCGCCATACGAGGAAGCGTTAAAGACATTCTTTAAATAATTTGCATTATTATTAGCGGTTTCAATGTTTTGGGCCGTGTATTGACCAGTTGTTTCATCGGCATCACCAAGCGACATCGCCATTGCGATTTCACTTTCTTCAGTTTCCGATTGTGACCAGTAAACATGCCGGGGGTCAAAAGTCATAAAAACTTTACCCGCGACTTCGTTATCAGTTTGCGCTAAGGCGAGTGAATCGTAATCAGCATCATAGTTCGCCCAGATGACGATTGTTGATTCTGTTTGTAATTGCGATTCTTCTTGACCTTCGGGTATTGTTGCCGTGCCCGCTTCTTCAGCGGCTTTTTGATTATCGGCACCGGCTTCCGCTAAGGTTTTAAATGCTGTTTGCGCTTCTTCATCGATGAGCGGAATAACAACGACCGGATAAGTGTTTAGATATTCAACCCGCGCTGTACCAAATACTTCTTCACCAGCAATGGCTAAAGCATCTTTATCTTTATCACCAAGTGCGACAGTAAAGTTCGGATCATAATTTAATAAAATCCGCGCGCGTTCATATTCGATATCGCTACTACGATTTAAAGTTACACGAATAATATCAGTGCCTTCTTGACTAACTTGATATTTGGAGACACCGGCGAGATTTAAGCGTTCATCCATGGTCGAAGCGACCCAGTCTGATGTTTCCTGTGTGATTGCTTCATCGCTATGATCAATTCCATCATCGGTTTCTTTAAAATCAATCCGATAAGTGAATTCACGACCAGCGGCATACTCATAGTTAGCATTAATGTCTTTGATGACTGGTAATGCACTGACTCCAATCCCTAAAAGTAAAGAAAGTACTAAGGATAGGTACCCAAAGAATCGACGCATATATTACTCCTCCATCTATGGAACAATTTTCAGTTTTTGTGAATAAGATAAAACACTACTTATTACATAAGTAATTAACTGCAATGTTTACTTTATCTTATGAAGGGGAAAAATGCAACAAAAACCACCGAAAATTATCTGCAAATAGCGAGTAATATTTTAAATAAAAGCAAAATCGACGGCTTACAAAATTTCTTACTACCCAAGCGCGATTGCTCTATTGGTCAAAATTAAATTTGCTTCTTCTTATTGGTGAAATAAAAACCCGAAAAAGCTACCAGGGCAAGCATGCCCATGATCATCGTTAACTGGTCATTATTTATCATAGTAAATGGGTTCCCTATCGCTTCTGGATGACTAGCCGCCCAAGTTTCTAAATACGCCATCCGGGTTCGTGCCTCAATAAATATGGAATCCTCATTGGTGACAAATTCATTTTTTGCCGTTGCACTCATATAACCATATTCCAACTGTAAATTACTTAGGACCATGCCACATTGTCCCGCGGCATTTTCCCCAATCCCATGATTAACATATTGGGCAAAGGCCAGGGCTTGTTGATAATCTGTTAAGCGGATTATCAGGTTCATGGTATGCCATCCAAGGTAAGAAGCGGTATTTTGGGGATATACCTCCCACTCTAATGCAGGATTATATACTTGGGAGTTTTGCTGAACACCCGTGATAATATCGGCTTTACGGACTAAAGTATGTTCATTTGTGGAAACTTCACCAATCGTCCAAGCTGTCCCGGGATCCATACCAATTTGCCCAAAAATATCAACATATGTGCCAGTTGAAATTTTATATAAGGCAAGCGCATCATCACCGTTAAAATTAACAACATCACTATTTATGGAAGTGATTCCTAGTGGTAAGGTTAAAGCCGCGGAACTTCTTTGATAAATAATCGTGGAGTTGGAAGGTAGTACACCGGATAATGTCATCTGTTTACTCACTGTCGCCGAACCATTTACATACAATTGTAACTGATAATCCGCCAAGTCCACTGTCTGCCCAGTTCCGTTATAAATTTCAAGATATTTATTATTAGCACTCCCTTCAATGTACTCGGAAATAATTAAATCCGCCGCATAATCAACCACGCCCGGTTGGGCGTTTAAATTTGTGACCATAATCAGATAACTCGTGGATTTACTGTCATAGAAAACCGTGACACTTTGTTCACCGAGTTCCATCGTATCAACAAGGGAAACAGTAAATCCACTTGCTAGTTCAAGGGTGGTGTTATTATAACGCGCCATAATTATCAACCCGGTATAATCAAATGGTTCGCCTAAGGGAAAAATAGTGTTGTGGCTGGATGTTTCTTTAATGAAGATATTCTCTAAAATAATCGCATCCACAGTAATCTCGGTAATGTTTGCTGTTTGTTCCCCAGTGGCATCCGCATAATGGGCAATCACAGTCGTGGTTCCGGCGATTAATGGCTGCGGCGTATAGGTCGTGAATGCAGTCACATCTTTTGTTGTTGCATCATTATAGTAAGCTATTACCTGAATACCAGTTGGATTAAACAAATCACCAGCAAAATATGCTGTTTGATTGGGAGTTCCTTGGATGGATATTGCTTCCAAGGTCACAATTTGAATATCTGCATCATAATAAATGGTAATGTCATCAATAATTAATTCAGCTTTATCACCTGTTTTGCTCCCCGCATTTTGCATTTGCCAGCGTAGATTAACGAACTCGTCTGATCCCTCTAAATCAATAATATAGGTCACTTTTTTTGCACTGGAAGATCGCCCATAGTTGGTAGATGAAAACCAGGTGAGCCGATTATCTAAACTATAACTAAAATTGAGCGAAATATTTGGATCCGATTTATAGAAAAAGTCAACTTTAGTGATATGGGGAATAGCAAAAACGGTTTCTAAAGCCGGCTTTTGCGCATCAACATAACCGCGTAAATGCGCGGATGGTGATGTTATTGCATTTGTTAAAGAAACCGTACCATTGAGAAAATCCCAATAATAAGGGGCTGTCCCTTGATTAACACGAGGCTGGTTATAAATAGTGCTCGTGGTAAATTCTTCACTAATCGCAAAGGAAGTTTGATGATAAACTTCTTCCACGATGGTTTCTCCCGCCACTTTTTCTTTTTGCTTTTCTAAGGAAAAAATCACGGATATAAAAGCCGTAAAACCAACAATGGAAGTAATTATTTCTTTGGAAATGATTCTCACAATTAATTCCCTCCAAGAATTAATCCTATGAAATATCTATCTTGATACTTATATATTTGCACTAAATGTCAAATCTTGCAATAGTATTAAAAAAACGCGAAAATTTCGCTTTTATACTCAGAAAAGCATTAATTTCTTAAAACGATTCAATAATTATTTATTTCAACTTGAACTTTATGAAACGCGCAAAAAAAAGCGCACGTTGAAGTGCGCTTTAAGAGGAAGGAATTGGATTTAATTGTTATATCTCTTTTTACTTACTAAATAGAACCCGGCTACCGCAGTTAAACCAAGTATACCAATAATTAATGTGATTGGCGTAT
>JAQWCH010000012.1 GCA_028705995.1 Bacilli bacterium
TACTTGCTGCCCGTGATATTTATCATGGAATGCGTTGGGTCGAAGATAATAAAGAAGATGTGGATATCAATAAAAATATGGAAAAAGCCAAAGCTACTTTCGCGGGCACAGAAATCGCCGGCAAAACGCTAGGGATTTTTGGTCTTGGTGCTGTTGGCGCCTTAGTAGCGAATGCCGCAGGCGCTCTCGGTATGAAGGTGTATGGCTATGAACCATCCGCTGCGACAATTGAAAAAAATAGCTATTTATTTCCAAGTGATATCACAATAGTTTCTTCAAGTGATGAGATATATTCTGTGGCCGATTATATTAGCTTAAACGTGCCACTGCTCCCCGCTACCCGCGGAATGATCAATCTAGAATCAATTGCCAAAATGAAAGATGGCGTTGTGATTTTAAATCTAGCGCGGGATGCAATCGTCAACGATGAAGATATTAAAGTTGCCCTTGAAAGTAAAAAAGTGCATAAATATGTGACCGATTTTCCAAACTTTACCAGCGCCAACATGGATGGTGTGATTGCAATGCCCCATCTAGGCGCATCGACGGAAGAAGCAGAAGATAATTGCGCTTATATGGCCGCTAAACAAGTAATTGATTTTATTGAAAACGGAAATATTGTGAATTCTGTCAATTATCCAAACATTGAGCTTGGGCATAAATTAGATGCTCATCGGCTTGTTGTGCTTCATCAGAACCTCGAAGGCCTTGGACCAAATATCATTGCTATTACGGGGGCAAAGGCGCAAGTTAATGCAGCATTAACAAAAGTAAAAAACAACTTCGCTGTGACACTGGTTGAATTCGAAAAACCTGAACAAAAATGCGAAGAAAAAATTTGCCTAAGCGAGGAATTAGCAATTCTACCAGGTGTGATTCGCGTTCGCGTCATTCAATAATTTAGCAATAAGCACCGCATGAGCGGTGCTTATTTAAATGTTACGAACGAATAATTGTGCCGGTCTTTTCTTCAAAGGCTTCAACGGCATGTTGCAATGAACTAATAATTGCTGTTTTGTTTTTACGTCCCTTTAAAAACATTAAACAGGCTTGAATTTTTGGATACATACTGCCCTTAGCAAATTGCCCTGATTCAGCATAATTTTCGACTTCAGCAATTGTTACTGCTTCAAGTTTTTTCTGATTCGGTTGATTGAAATTAATGTAAGCGTGAGTAACTGCTGTTAGTATTACTAAATAATCAGCATCGATTAATTCTGCGACTTTTGCACTCGCATAATCTTTATCAATCACCGCTGCAATACCTTCGAGATGGTGGTCACGGTAAATAACCGGAATTCCGCCACCACCAGCACAGATGACAACATGGTTATCCTTTAATAAGGAGCGAATAAATGGTTTTTCAATTACATCAATCGGAAGCGGGCTGGCGACGACACGACGATAGCCACGTCCACTATCTTCTTTCATTGTGTAATTTTTTTCGCGCGCTAATACTTCGCTTTCTTCTTTTGAATAAAAAGCGCCAACGGGTTTACTTGGATTTTTAAATAAAGGATCCTCTGGATCAACAACAACTTGTGTGACAATTGTCGCAACATTTTTATCAATATTTTTAACGATTAAAGCATTTTTAATGGCGTTTTGCAGGTGAAATCCAATATAACCTTGACTCATTGCCCCGCATTCCGGGAATGGCATATCTGGCACGGATTGCGCTTCACTAAAAGCGAGATTAATCATCCCAACTTGTGGCCCATTACCATGGACAATAACAACTTCATGACCCGCTTCAATTAAGCTTACAATTGGAGTGGCCACATCAACGAGTATTCTTTTTTGTTCTTCAGCGTTATTACCGAGCGCGTTACCGCCGAGTGAAATGACATAGCGACTCATTATTTAATTCCTCATGATATACTTTCTTTTCTAAACGTTAATAATGCCATTATACATTTTCTGCTATTCAGCAACAATAATCAGCGAAATCACATTGGAAAAAATCGAATATTAAGTGTTTAAAAAAAGCGGAAAATGACTGATTGTAAATGACTTTATATTTATATATAATAAAAACATGCTTAGAAAGGGCTTTCATCGCTCATCATAAACATTAGTAAATTTGAGTAATGTAAGCCAATATAATTCTTTGATGATTTTTGTTAAGGAGTGTGAATGGCACAAGCAATTATTTTGGCGGCCGGATATTCAAGTCGCGCACAAACTAATAAAATGCTTTTACCTTACGAGGGTAAACCCCTGATTTTGCATGCAATCGATGGCGTTCGTCCATATGTTAATAATGTTTTTGTGGTCACTGGTCACTATCATCAAGAAATATTAGATATTGTCAAAGGATTAAATAAGGTAACTGTCATTCTTAATGAACAATATCAAAATGGCATGTTTAGCTCAGTTTTAAAAGGTGTAGAGGCCGTACATGAAGACTTTTTTATTCTTCCAGGCGATTGTCCGTTTGTCAGTAAAAAAACCTATCTTGCACTACTTGAAAGCAAAAATCCAATTTCCGTCCCCGCATATCAGGGCCAAACCGGTCATCCACTCTTTATTAAACATGCGTTAAAGACGGATTTGTTAAGTTTTCCGCCAACTTCAAATCTTCAAGTATTTCGCGATCAATTTGATTTTGAAATTGTGCCGGTGGATGATCCTTACGTCCTTATAGATATCGATACGGTTGAAGATTTCAATGCCTTTAATTCACTTAATGAAAGGAAATAATTAATGGAAGCAAAGCTTTATCACTTGGCGACTTCACTTGAAGATGCCCACAAGAAATTGCTCGAAAACCCACGCAATGTGTTGCTTGGCGGAGGTTTATGGGTGAAAAAATCGACAAAAAGCGCCGAGACACTTATCGATCTTACCGCTTTAAACCTTAATGAAATTGTTGAGACAGAGGAAGACATTCAAGTTGGTGCGATGGTCAGTTTACGCCAATTTGAAAAACATCCCGCAATTCGAGCAGTATATTCAGGTTTTCTTGCCCTCGCCACTCAACAAATCATGGGCGTTGCATTTCGTCAGCTTGCGACAATCGGGGGAACAATCGCTGGGCGGTTCGCTTTTTCTGATTTATTAACCGCATTAGTCACAATCGACGTTCGACTCATGTTTTATCCACATAAAGTTGTTTCTTTAGTGGATTATCTTGAAGCGAAAGGAAAGACCACTGATATTTTGACAAAAGTGATTATAAAAAAATCACCAGGAACTGGTTATTTTAAAAAAGTATCAAATACAACACTTGATTTTGCAATTTTAAACGTTGCTGTTCTTTATACTAATAATGCTTATAAAATCGCTGTTGGAGCACGTCCGCAAGGCGCATCTCTGGCAATAAAAGCCAGTGAATATTTAGCAAAGATTGCATTCCCAACGGCGGAAGATTTTGCTAACGCAGCGGAAATTGCCAGTGAAGAATTAAAATTCTTATCAACGCCAACGGGCAGTGAATCATATCGGAAAACCCTAACATGTGCCTATGTTCGGCGCGGATTAATTGAGGTAGCAAAAAATGCAGGTTAATTTTATTTTGAATGGTGCTCATCGCACATTTGATGTTCAACCCGGTGAATTTTTACTTGAAACACTACGTAATAGCAATATTTTGTCAGTTAAAGATGGTTGCAATGAATCAACATGTGGTGCGTGTACAGTATTAATCGATGGTAAGCCGATTCTTTCTTGCTCATTTTTATCGATGCGTGCGGAAGGACATGAAATTTTAACTGTTGACGGACTTCAAGATGAAGTGGCAAAAATATCCGCACTTTTCTCTGATGAAGGTGCTGATCAATGTGGATTTTGTAATCCCGGTCTTGCCCTTACAACCTATGCTTTAAAACGCGAATTAAAAAATCCGACTGACGAAGAAATTAAACAATATCTCGTCGGTAATTTATGTCGTTGTTCAGGTTATCAATCGCAGTTTAAAGCAATCAAACGCTATGTGAGGGATGAACAATGAAAACAGTTAATCGCAAAACACCGTCACTTGCCGGTTTAGGCATTATGCAGGGGCGCCCAGCCTTTACTGCTGATTTAGCTGCTCCAAATTCGTTGATTGTAAAAATTCTCCGTAGTCCGCATGCTTTTGCGCGCATTAAAAATATCGATGTCACAAAAGCCCAAGCATTAGCGGGAGTTGAACTAGTTTTAACTTATCATGATGTGCCCCGCGTTTCATTTACACGTGCGGGACAAGGTTATCCTGAACCATCGCCCCACGATAAATTTGTTCTTGATGAGTTTGTCCGATATGTTGGTGATGAAGTGGCGTGTGTTGCTGCGGTTAATGAAGCGGTTGCCGAACAAGCACTTGCGCTCATTGATGTTGAATACGAAATATTAGAACCAATTCTTGATTTTGAAAAAGCTTTAGACAATCCAATATTGATTCATCCGGAAAAAGACATCAAAGAGATGTTTCCGATTGGATTTGATCCAAAAAAGAATTTAGCCGCTAGCTATTACATGCATGTTGGTGATGTTGATCAAGTATTAAAAGACTGCGATGTGACAATCGAAGAATCGTTCTACACGCAAGCGCAAGCGCATGCAATGCTAGAACCACATACAGCGAATGCGCGCCTCGATTATCATAATCGTCTAACGATTTACACATCAACACAAACTCCATTCCATGTTCGGCGGATATTATCACAGACCCTTGGTCTTCCACTAAGTAAGATTCGGATTATCAAGCCGCGGGTTGGCGGTGGTTTTGGTGGTAAACAAGCACTTCATGGCGAAATGTTTGTTGCGCTTGTGACAATGCGTACTGGTAAACCTTCAAAGATTGTCTTTACGCGGCAAGAAGTTTTCGAATCTTCATATACACGGCATCCAATGCGGCTTGATATGCGTTTAGGAGCAACAAAGGATGGTGTGATAAAAGCAATTGATTGTCATGTTTTATCCGATACTGGTGCCTATGGCGAACATGCCTTAACGGTATTTATGGTCGCCGGTTCCAAAGTATTACCACTTTATAACAAAGTTGATGCCGTCCGCTTTGGTGGTGAAGTTGTTTATACCAATCACGTGTCGGCGGGCGCATATCGTGGCTATGGGGCGATTCAAGGCAACTATGCGCTGGAATCAGCGATTGATTTACTCGCATCCAAGTTGAAAATGGATCCAACAGAACTACGAAAAAAGAATATGATCGCCGAAGGTGAAACAAGTCCGATTTTTGCGATTATGGGTGAAGGGACAGCCGGTACACCAATGGTGATGGAAAGTTGCAAACTCGCTTATTGTCTTAGTCGTGGCAAAGAGTTAATCGGCTGGAAAGATAAATATCCACGTGTTCAAGTTGATGAAAACAAAGTGCGCAGTGTCGGGATGGCAATTGCGATGCAAGGAAGTGGAATTCCCCATATCGATATGGGAGCGGCCACGGTTAAACTTAATGACGATGGATTTTATAATTTAACAGTTGGCGCTACCGATATTGGTCAAGGTAGTGATACCGTTCTAGCAGCAATTTGTGCTGAAGAGTTAATGACGACAATTGATAAGGTGATTGTCTACTCGTCGGATACGGATTTAACACCATTTGATGTTGGTGCTTACGCCTCCTCAACCACTTATGTATCTGGTAATGCGGTTTTAAAAGCGGCGACGGGGATGAAAAATATACTGATAAAAGAAGCAGCATTAGCCTTAGAGGTTGAAGAAAAAAAGATTAAATTTGATGGTGAAACATTTGTAGCTGGCGAAAAGGTGATCACACTACGTGATCTTGCTAATCACCTCTACTATAACGAGCATCAAAAACAACTAACATCAACAGGAAGTTTTGTTGGCAAAGTTTCACCGCCACCATTTATGGCGGGTCTTGTTGAAGTTGAAGTTGATACGGAAACCGGCGAATTTAAAGTGCTTCATTATGTGAGCGTTGTTGATTGTGGAACAACACTGAATCCAATGCTTGCTAAGGGTCAAGTCGAAGGTGGTATTGTCCAAGGACTTGGGATGGCCGGGTTTGAAGAAGTCAAGTATTCACCAAAGGGTAAACTTATGTCAAATAGTTTTTTGACCTATAAAATACCGACCGCGCTTGATATTGGTAAACTCACGACCGAATTTGCTCAGAGTTATGAAGAAACCGGCCCATTTGGAGCAAAATCCGTTGGTGAAATTGGTATTGATACGCCACCGGCTGCCTTATGTAACGCCATCTACAATGCGGTCGGTGTCCGCATTACCAATCTACCAGTTACACCACAAAAAATTCTGGAAGGAATTTGTGCAAATAAGCACAAGGAGTAAAAGTTATGAATAAGAAAAGAGTAATTCTAAATGTCGTTTTCTTTGGTGCAATTTGGGGCATTCTTGAAGCAACACTTGGTTATGTGTTGCATTGGATGCCGAACATGATTCAAGGTGGAATCATGTTTCCAATCGGTGCCATCTTAATGTTTTGGGCGTATCGTAACACCAATTCAAAAACAGCGATTATCTATGTCGGTTTAATTGCCGCGATGATAAAAGCGGTTAACTTCTTAATGCCCTATCCGATGGCGTTAAAAATTTATAACCCAATGATTTCGATTATGATTCAGGCATTAGTCATTTTTGCTACTGTACTCGTATTTGAAAAGAAGACATTCCCTGTTCAAGTTGGTGCGGCCATGCTTTCAAGTCTCGTCTGGCGGTCATTATTTATTGTCAACCAAGTGATTAACCGGGCGATTACCGGCTTTCCGCACGGCCAGTTAGCGAGTAGCGATGCCTTATTATCATTCATTTTCATCAATGCAATTTTCGAAATTTTGCTTTTAGGTGCACTGTTTACTGCTCGTTATTTCTTGAGCAAAAAAGTCAAATGGTCATTTACACCTCATTGGTTAGTATCTTTATCGACCTTTGCGGCGGCGATTATTCTTGTCCTCGTTCTTTAATTTAAATCGAGCAAATTAAATGGTGACCATTGTCATAGGGAAAATTAATGCGGGCAAAACGTCAACTTTACTAAAACAATATCAAAGTGAGCGTAAAGGGGACGGTTTTGTTGCAGTAAAGGTCTTTGATGCAGGAAAAGCGATCGGTTATAACTTACGCCGTTTGAGTAGTAACGAACAAACACCCTGGATGATTGATTCTGATCATTATAAAAATGACTTTAAGCAATGGGGAACCATCGGACAATATTATTTTGACCTTGAACTTTTGACCGATATAGAAAACATTTTAAAAGAAATGGTAAGGTCAAACGTTAGCCCAATTTATCTCGACGAGATTGGTCGCCTTGAACTCGCTTCTTTAGGATTTGATGCGATATTCAAGTATTTACTTGCTATGAATGTTGATTTAATTATTGCTGTACGCGCGGAATTTGTTGATGAAGTGGTTAGTCATTATCATATCAAAGAATTCCAAAAAGTGGTGCTTACAGTATAGGAGATACTTAATGTACGATTACGCAATTCGCGATGGAAAACTATATATTGATGGAAGATGGGAACATCTTAATCTTTATATTGCCAACGGAGAAATTGCCTACATTGGTCAAGAAGAATTTCCAGCAAAAGAAATTATTGATGCTGAAGGTTTAGAAGTGCTTCCCGGCATCATTGATCCACACGTGCACTTTGATCTGGATTTAGGCAAGATTCATTCGGTTGATGATTTTTATTTTGGTAGCGTGGCCGCATCTTATGGTGGTGTCAGTACGATTATTGATTTTCTTGATCCGGTGAGTAACGCTGAGGAACTCGAATCAGCGTTTCATAAGCGTCTTGCTTTAGCCAAAGATTCGCTTGTTGATTTTCAACTACATGCAACAATTAAACAGCCGACAGGGAGCATTGAAGCGTTTGTTCAGAAAATGAAAAGTCTTGGAATCCATACCGTTAAACTTTTTACAACTTATTCGGATTCTGGGCGCCGCACAAACGATGAAGACATCATCACGCTCCTTAAATTATCAGCTCAATACAATTTTTTGGTCATGGCGCATATTGAAAATGATGATTTAATTGATTTAAACCCCACTTATACATACCGCGATTTATCAAAAAGTCGGCCAAGTGAAAGTGAAACAGTTGAAGCATTAAAACTTGCTGGATATGTAAAAAAATATGGTGGTAAATTATATATGGTCCACTGTAGCAGCGGCAAGACGTTAGAAGCATTAGTAAATACTTATCCAGAATTAATAAACCAGTCATTATTTATTGAAAGCTGTCCGCAGTACTTTACATTCTCGATTGATGATTTACAAAAAGCGGATGGTCATCTTTACACGTGTGCACCACCATTGCGGAAAAAAGAAGAACAAAAATTATTATTTAAATACGCATCATATTTATCGACAATTGGCACCGATCACTGCAGCTTTAACCGCCGTGATAAAGCGCAGCAATATTTAAAAGATACGCCACTTGGAGTTGGTGGGATTGAATTTGCTTTACCAATCATGCGTAAGCACTTAGGCGATGCGGTAATTGAAAAAATGACGAGTAATGTTGCAAGACTGATGGGCTTAAAGAAAAAAGGCGTTTTAAAAGTTGGCTACGATGCTGACCTTACTTTTTATCAACCGGAAGATGTCACAATTAGTAGTAGCCATGGCCGCGCGGATTATTCACTTTACATTGGGCATAAAGTTTTTGGGCGTGTTGTTTCGACAATGGTGCGCGGAAAATTTGTGATGCGACAACAAAAAATCGTTGGTGATCACGGTCACTGGATTAAAGGAAATGATATTTTATGAATAAAGCAATAATTAATGTGCGAATTTATGATTTCAATCAATATATCGATAATGGTTATATTGTTTTTGATCAAGAAATCAGCGTTGTTGGGGATATGAAAGATTTTGTCAATCACGATTATAAAATCATCGATGGTCGTGGGCGCTTAGCTTTACCAAGTCTGGTCTGTGGTCACGCTCACATCTATTCAATGTTTGCACGGGGATTAGCACTTGAGTTCAATCCACACAACTTTCAAGAAATCCTTGATCAACTTTGGTGGCGGATTGACCATGAAATTGATAACCAAACTTCATTTGACAGCGGAATTGCCGCCGGAATTGAATTTTTAAAAAATGGTGTAACCACGGTTATTGATCATCATGCAAGCGGTAAGGATATTCGTGGCTCGTTAAACGCCCTAAAACGCGCCGTTTGTGATCGGGTTGGTTTACGGGGCATTTTCGCCTTTGAAGTGAGTGATCGCTTTGATGTTACGCAGGCGATTGCAGAAAATCGCCAGTTTATCAAAAAATATCATCAACCTTATACAAGTGGGCTATTTGGGCTTCATGCCTCAATGAGTTTATCGGAAAAGACTTTGAAAAAAGTTAAATCAGCACTTGGTGAAAGTCCAATTCACATCCATGTTGCGGAGAGTATTAGTGATCAAGAAGACGCTGAGACAAAATATCAGGAAACAGTGATTGAACGCCTTGACCGGCACGGCTTATTAAATCCCGATAGTTTACTTGTACACGCCATTCATGTGCAGGAAAAAGAATTAGAAATTATTCGTAATCGCGATTGTTATGTCGCGCTTAATTTCACCTCAAATATGAATAACGCTGTTGGTTTAGCGGATATTAAAGCATTACAAAAAGCAGGCGTTAAAGTAATTCTTGGTAATGATGGCATTTCTTCAGGGATGGCGAGTGAATATCAAGCACTTTATTATGCCACTCACCACCGTGAACAATCTCCAACCGCTCTTGGGCTTGATGATGTTAAGAAAATGATCAATGAAACATACGCTTATACGAGTCGGCGTTTAGGTGTGAAATTAGGAGCGATTGCGCCAAGTTATCAAGCAGACTTATTGCTTTTACCATATGACCCACCAACAATGATGGATCACTCTAATGCGTTTGGCCATTTATTCTTTGGCTTATTCAATGCATTTAAACCACAAGAAGTATTTATTGGTGGGAAACTCGTTATCCATAATTATGAATTGCGGAACAAAAAGCTGCTTGATGAATATTCACGTATTCGTGCCACAGCTAATCAACTTTGGGAAAATATTAAGAAGAGGAAATAAATATGAATCTAAAGACAAAATTTGACGGTCTCACACTTGAAAACCCTTTAATGCCAGCCGCTGGCCCACTTGTTGGCGATGCGGAAAAACTCTTGTTTTTAAAGGATGCTGGATGTGGTGCCATTGTCACAAAGACAATCTCGACGAAGGATGCGCATATTCCAAAACCATGTATTTATGGTGACCGCGAATATGTGATGAATAGTGAACTTTGGAGTGAATATCCAAAAGAAAAATGGATTAATGAATTCTTGCCCGAATTTGTTGCTAAAAATGATGGGCGACCATTAATCGTTAGTGTTGGTTATTCGCAAGAAGATATGGAAGTCTTAATTCCTTTATTAGACCGGTTCGCCGATGCTTTTGAAGTATCAACCCACTATGTCGGCACTGATCACTCGGTGATTGCCGCGACCGTGCAAACCATCCGTAAACATACAAGTAAACCAATTTATATGAAGATTAGTCCGCATATTCCGAATCCAGCGGGTTTTGCTAAAGCGATTAAAGATGCCGGTGCAAACGGTGTCGTTGCTGTTAATTCACTTGGTCCGACAATGAAAATCGATCTAGCGAGTAGATCAATCCAATATGGTAATGAGTCTGGTTTTGTTTGGACAAGTGGTCCAGTGATTAAAAATCTTGCACTAGCGACAGTTTATTCGATTAAAAAAGCCGAACCTTCATTAACCGTCATCGGTGTTGGCGGAATTGCTTCAGCCGATGATGTACTAGAATTTCTACTTGCTGGTGCGAGTGCTGTTCAAATGCTTTCCGCGGCTTTAATTCGCGGTAAGCAATTATATGAAAAAATAATTTTAGACTTACCGAAAGCGTTGGAAAAATATGGTTTTGCTTCAATCGAAGAAGTAATTAACACCGGATTAACAAATAATGTTCGTTATAAGGCTAACTTACCAGAATTAATCGAAGAAAAATGCATTCGGTGCATGCTATGTGTCAAAGTATGCCCATATTTTGCGATAGAAATGAAAGATAAAATTACATTTGATCCCCAAAAATGTTTTGAATGTGGGCTTTGTGTATCAAAATGTCCGACACATGCAATTTTAATGAAATTGGGTGAATAAGTTGTGAATACATATAAAAACTCGACACCAAAAGTTGATCATAGCGAAAAGTGCTCCGGCCAATCAAAGTTTGTTTCTGACATTCAGCTTGATGGCCTGCTTTACGCTAAAACCGTGCGCTCAACTGTCACAAAAGCAAAAATCCTTGCCATTGATATACCAACACTTCCACACGGATATTTCATTGTCGATAAAAACGATATCATCAAAGAAAATGTCGTTAATATGATCTATAACGATTGGCCAGTTTTTGCTGACGGCCAAGTTAATTATATCGGTGAACCAATCATGATTGTGGTCGGCGAAGATAAAGTTACTATCGATGAAATAATTAAGCAAATTAAAATTACTTACGAAGAGCTGCTACCAGAATTTGATTTTGTCGATAGTGTCGTTCATTTAAGTTATGTTAAAGGGGACATTAATCAAGCGTTCGCCAAACCAGCGCGGATTTATGAAGAGACACTAACAACTGGTTATCAAGAACAGGCCTATATTGAGCCACAAGGGATGCTTGCTTATCTTGAAGGTGAAGACAAAGTTACTTTAATCGGTTCAATGCAGTGCCCATACTATATTAAAAACGCTGTTAAACGCACATTGGGATATAGTGACGATCAAGTTCGTGTTATGCAACCATCAGTTGGTGGAGCTTTTGGTGGGAAAGAAGAATTTCCTTCAATTACAGCCTGTCAATTAGCAACCGCGGCCATTAAAATTAAACGTCCAATTAAGATGATTTTTGAACGTGAAGAAGATATTCTTGTCACGACGAAACGGCATCCATCACGGATTAAATTAACTGCAGCACTTGATGAAAACAATAAAGTTCAAGGCATCAAAGTGCACGTTGGTCTTGATGGTGGTGCATATATTGGGCTGAGCGGCGTTGTATTATCGCGTTCAATGATTGCCGCGACTTGCGCCTATACGGTGCCACATCTTGAAGTCAGTGGCGATGTCTACGCAACTAACACTGTTCCAACCGGGGCCTTCCGTGGCTTTGGCTCCCCACAAATGATTTTTGCGATTGAAATGTTTATGAATCATATCGCGCAAGAAGTTGGCGTTGATCCATTAGCGTTCCGGCTTGCTCATCTTGCTAAACAAGGGGATTTAACATCAACTTGCGGCATATTTCATGATCCGATTATCATGCCGGAAATGATTAAAAAGGCGATGGAAATTTCTGACTATAAGAATAAAAAAATCCAATTTGCCAACGATAATTCTTATCGCGGGATTGGTATGAGCTTTTTCTTCCATGGTTGTGGTTTTACCGGAAGTGGCGAAGCGACGCACATTAAGTCGAAAGTAAAGTTAACAAAAGACGCGCAAGATCGAGTGCAATTATTAATTGCTGCAGTTGATATGGGACAGGGGGCAAAAACCGCATTAAAACGCATTGTGGCAAAAACGCTCGACATCCCCAATGAACAAGTAACATTTAATAATCCCGACACAGATTTTATCGCTGATTCAGGTCCAACGGTCGCATCAAGAACAACGATGATTGTTGGTAATCTACTTAAACTAGCAGCCGAGAAAATGAAAGCCCAGTGGGTGAAAGGTCAACCACTAGAAATCATTGAACAATACCATCAACCGGAATTTATTCAGTGGGATGAAGACACAATGCGCGGTGACGCCTATCCAGCGTATTCCTGGGGCGTTACCGTTGTTGAAGTCGAAGTCTCACCAGTCACCTATCAAGTTGAACTGAAAAATATTTGGACAGTGTTTGATATTGGTAAAACGATTGATGAGCGAATGGTTATTGGTCAAGTTGAAGGCGGAATCGCCCAAGGTATCGCTTATGGATATCTTGAAGTTATGCAACATGATAAAGGCAAAATCAAACAAAAGAATCTCACTGATTACATCATCCCAACAGCCTTAGACATGGTACCGATTCATACTGTGCTTTATGATAATCCATTTGCCGAAGGTCCATATGGCGCAAAAGGCGTGGGTGAATTAACCCTTGTTGGTGGAGCGCCGGCTGTGGCTTTAGCAATTGAAGATGCGATTGGTAAGAAAGTTAGTAAAATTCCGGCGACGCCCGAATATATTATGGAGTTATTAAAACATGAGTAAGATTAAATTTAACCTCAATGGCGAGGACGTAGTTATCGATTTGGTGCCGAGCATGCGCTTGCTCGATGTTTTGCGTGATCATCTACATTTAACTGGACCAAAAGAAGGCTGTGGTGAAGGCGAATGTGGCGCGTGTTCCGTTTTACTAAACGGCAAAGTTGTTAATAGTTGTTCAGTTCCCCTTGCTAATGTCCAAGGTCAAGAAGTAATCACGATTGAGGGCTTTGCAAAAACGGCGCGGTATAAAATTTTAGAAACCGCATTTGCTAATCAAGGTGGTTCACAATGTGGGATTTGTACACCGGGGATGATTATGGCGGCGGAAAGTCTTTTACGCACTAATCCACATCCAACGGATGCGGAAATCCGCGTTGGTTTATCGGGAAATCTTTGTCGTTGTACCGGTTATAACATGATTGTTAAAGCAATTCAGTGGGCATCAAAAGAAGGAGATGGATTATGGTAAAACATATTATTCCTTCAGATTTAAAGAGCGCGCTTGAACATTTAAGTACGGGAACATTTCAAGTAATAGCCGGTGGAACCGATTTAATGATTCAAAAGCGCAGCACTGCGGGTACGCCACCACATTTTGAAAAAGACATGCTCTATATTGCCAATCTTCGGGAATTAAATTATTGTCGTGAAGATGCCGAGAATTTACACATTGGGGCGACAATCACGCTCGAAGAAATTCTTCATCATCAAGCCACACCCAAATTACTTAAATTAGTGATTAGTGATATGGCTTCACCAGGTATTCGGCACACGGGAACGCTCGCTGGTAATATTGCGAACGCTTCACCCGCTGGCGATAGTCTTGTTGCCCTTTATCTTCTTGATGCGCTTGTTGTATTAGCAAGTAAAAAAGGCGAAAGAATTATTCCACTAGAAAAGTTTATTACCGGCGTTAGAAGAACACTGATGCAACCCGATGAATTAATTAAAGAAATTATCGTGCCTCATCAACACTTTGATCATATTAAATGGGTCAAGGTCGGCGGTCGGCGCGCTGACGCTATTTCTAAAGTAGCTTTTGCTGGGGCTTATACCATAACTAATAAGCGCATTAGTGATTTACGACTTTCATTTGGTGCGGTTGCCCCGACAGTTGTTCGTTCACACGAAATAGAAGAAACTTTAAAAAATCGTTTTGTTAAAGATATTAAAGGTGATTTGAAGGCTATTTTAGAAAAATATTATGATTTAATTACACCAATTGATGATCAGCGTTCAAATAAAATTTATCGTCAAGAAGTTGCTTTAAATCTTGCAAAAGATTTTATTATGAATATTAAAGAGGAGGAGTAAGCGATGGCGAATTTCAAAAATTATCGTTGTACAATTTGTCATCAAACGTTCGCTCCGGAAATGCCAATTGAAACATGTCCAAATTGTGGTGAAAAAGGTGTTCTTGATATCGAATATGATTATCAAGCAATCAAGCAACATGTTAATCATGCATATTTTGCCAACAATCACGATTATTCCATGTGGCGTTATGCACCTTTAATGAGTATTGCGCCAGATCACATTGCTGAGATGCTTCGGATTGGCTGGACACCACTAGTTAATTCCCGCCGGATGCGTGAAGAACTCGGACTCAAAGCTCTTTATATAAAAGATGAAGGACTTAATCCAAGTGGTTCGACCAAAGATCGTGCCAGTGGCGTGGCTGTTTTAAAAGCGATGGAAGCGGGCAAAGATACAATTTCATGCAGTTCAACCGGTAACGCGGCATCTAGTTGTGCATGTCAAGCCGCACATATGGGATTAAAAGCTGTTATCTTTGTGCCAAAACGCGCACCGATTGGTAAACTCACGCAACTTTCGATTTATGGGGCAACGGTGATTTGTGTGGATGGCGATTATAAAGATACATTCCAATTATCACGCGCGGCGATTAATCAATATCATTGGTACAACCGTAACGCAGCAATTAATCCGCATTTAGTCGAAGGTAAAAAAACGGTTGCATTAGAAATCGCCGAACAGTTGAACTTTAAGCCAACTGACTGGGTTGCCGTCTCTGTTGGTGATGGTTGTACGCTCGCTGGTGTATATAAAGGCTTTTATGATTTATATCAGCTCGGCCTAATTGCGAAAATACCGCGGATTCTCGGTGTCCAAAGCGCAGGTTGTGCACCGTTCTATGAAGCTTACATCAATCATGCGCCGCTTAAAGAGGCAGAAGAAAATACGATTGCCGATAGTATTGCTGTTGGTATTCCCCGTAATCCAATTAAAGCTCTAAATGCGATTAATGCTAGTCACGGAGCGTGGATTACAGTTACAGACGAAGAAATTCTGTTCATGATGGCAAAACTTGGGCGTCTTGAAGGTATCTTTGGAGAACCGGCCGGCGTTGCGGCATTAGCGGGTATTGAAAAAGCTGTTCATACAGGTATGATTAATACAAACGAAACGGTGACCTTCATCATGACTGGTAATGGGCTTAAAGATCCTGTAAATGCCCAAAAGGTTATTAGCCCACCCGTCTTACTAAAAGCGGACATCGAATTACTCAATGATTATTTAAAAGAAAAAGGAGTCACAAAATAATGACACATCCAAAAGTTCCCTTTGGTCCAACTTATGAAGAAATGCTGGATCCGAGCAAAGTCGATCCGAAAATTCGCGCTGAAGCGCTCCACGCACTTGAGCACGATGAGCTAAATCCGCTTAATTTGTTTAACATCACGTGGAGAGACGAAAATAATCAAGTACGCAAGATTGTTTTACCAAAAGCATTAACCGGTATTGACGCTAATATCGTTGTTTTAATTGGCAAACATTTCCCTTCCGGTTCGCACAAAGTCGGACCAGCCTACTCAACCTTAATTGAAGGTTGCGTTGATGGCGAAATTATTCCTGGTAAACATACTATTCTTGGCCCTTCAACTGGAAACTTTGGGATTGGTGTTTCCTATATTTGTAACCTAATGAAATACGACTCAATTGTCATCATGCCAGATAACATGAGCAAAGAACGTTATGAACGGATTCGGCGTTATGGAGCAAAGCTTGATTTAACACCAGGAACCGAGTCCGATGTAATTTTGACACTCGAAAGAACGTTTGAATTAAAGAAGAATCCGGCTAATCGCTCTTTAGCCCAATTTGAGCTATTACCAAACTATCGCTTCCACCGGCATGTAACCGGCTATAGTGCGATTGATGCGGTCAAAGGAATTGGCAATGGACGAATTGCTGCTTTTGCTTCCGCAATTGGTAGCGCCGGCACAATTGCCGCTGGTGATACAATCAAAACAATATTCCCCGAGGCTAAAGTTGTCGCGCTCGAACCATATGAATGTTCGACACTAACGAATGGTGGCCGTGGTCAACACCGCATCGAGGGGATTGGCGACAAGATGGTCACGTTAATCCACAACGTTTTAACAACTGATTTCATCGTCCAAATCGAAGATACCGATACTGTGCGCGGGTTAAAAATAATCCATGATGCTCCACAAATTCTTATCAACCACGGCGTTGATCCACAAGTTGCTGAAGCCATGCGCGATTTATTTGGTGTATCGGGTATTTGTAATATCTTAGGTGCGATTAAAATCGCTAAATATCTACATCTTGGACCAGATGATAATGTTGTTACTGTCGCAACGGACGGGTTTGATCGTTATGATAGCGTCCTCCAAAGTTTAGAAAAACGCGAACTAGAAATTGCCGACTTTGTGTTGGAACGCTGGTTTAAAGATATTTTCCTAAGAGCATCAACTGATTACGTCGAAGATGCCCGTGTACCAAGTGTGAAAGAACGTTTATTCAAACAAAAAGAATTTGATTGGCTAAAATTTGGTTATTCCAAAGCTTATCTTGATTCCATGAAACAGATGGCGTTCTGGGATCATGAGTACAACTTAATTAAAGATTATGATCAAAAAATCTTAGCGAAAAGAGGTCAGGATTTATGAATAAAATCACCTTTCAACAGATTTTAGAAAAAGCGCAAGTGTATGAAAAAGAGATGGTAGCCTTCTTGCGAGATATGATTCGCATTCCAAGCGAATCTTGTGGCGAAGAAAAAGTAATTTTGCGAATTAAAGAAGAGATGGAAAAAGTCGGTTTTGACCGCGTCGAAATTGATAAGATGGGAAACATCCTTGGTTATATTGGTCATGGTAAACATCTCATTGCGATGGATGCCCATATTGATACAGTCGGCATTGGTGATATTAAAAACTGGAAGTTTGACCCTTATCTTGGTTATGAAGATGAAACAACGCTTGGTGGTCGCGGTGCGAGTGATCAAGAAGGCGGTATGGCCGCGATGGTTTATGCCGGCAAGATTATTAAAGACTTACAACTTGAAGATGAATACACTTTATTAGTGACGGGTACAGTTCAAGAAGAAGACTGCGATGGGCTTCCTTGGCAATATATTATCGAAGAAGATAAAGTACGGCCAGAGTTTGTCGTGATTACGGAACCTACTTCATGTCGGATTTATCGTGGTCATCGTGGCCGCATGGAAATTAAAGTAGCAACTCACGGCATTAGCTGTCATGGTAGTGCACCTGAACGCGGCGATAACGCAATCTACAAAATGGCACCAATTATCTTAGAGATCAAAGAATTAAATAATCGCCTTAAGGACGATGCCTTTTTAGGCAAAGGAACAATGACAATTAGCGAAATCTTCTATACTTCACCTTCGCGTTGTGCTGTTGCTGATGGCTGTTGGATTTCAATTGACCGGCGGCTGACGATGGGTGAAACCTATCAATCTGCTCTAGAAGAAATTCGCGCCTTACCAGCCGTACAAGACGCTAATGCGGTGGTCGAAATGTATGACTATCAACGTCCTTCTTATACCGGACTCGTTTATCCAACCGAATCGTATTTCCCAACATGGGTAATTCCTGAAGATCATATTATTACGCGTGCCGCTGTCGATAGTTATCGGGGCTTATTCTTGAAAGAGCCAGTTGTTGATAAATGGACATTCTCAACCAATGGCGTAACGATTATGGGCCGTTATGGCATCCCTTGTATTGGTTTTGGTCCTGGTGATGAAAAAGAAGCGCACGCGCCAAACGAAAAGACGCGTAAACAAGATCTCGTCACGTGTGCCGCGATGTATGCGGCGATTCCCGTCATCTATGTTAGTCATTTAGCAAAGGAGCAACAATAACATATGGAGCCATTATTCAAAGGTCGTCACTTTATTACGTTACAAGAATGGTCAAAAGAAGATATCGATAAACTGCTCGAAGTTTCAAAAGACCTCAAGCACAAATTTTTGACCAACGTGCCAACGCCGTATTTAACAAATAAAACAGCATTTTTAATTTTCTTTGAGCAATCAACGCGGACACGCAATTCAATGGAATCCGGTTTAGCCCAACTCGGTGGTCACGCTACCTTCCTCGATACTTCGACGATGCAACTCGCTCATGGTGAAAGTGCAAAAGATACAGCGGTGATTCTTTCTTCATTTGGTCATGGGATTGCTTGCCGCTATTGCAATTGGGGACTCGGTAATAAATTCTTACGCGAAATGGCGAAGCATTCCACTGTTCCGATTATGAATCTTCAAGATGATTTTTATCATCCAATGCAAGGACTCGCTGATTTAATGACAATTCAAGAAGTGTATCCAGATACAAAGCATCTAAAAGTGTCGATTATTTGGGCATATGCTACTTCACATAAAAAGCCAATTAGTGTGCCGTTAACACAAATCTTGTTGTTCCCACGGTATGCCATGGATGTCACACTTGCGTTTCCAGAAGGGTATGACTTACCCGAATGGGCCTATGAGCAAGCGCGTAAAAACGCTTTAGAAAATGGTGGTTCATTTACAATCACGCATGATATTAACGAAGCGTTTAAAGATGCCGATATCGTTATTCCAAAAAACTGGGGTTCTTGGGTAAAGAACCAATCAACCGCTGTTGTCGATGATTTATTACAATCGTATAAAGGCTGGAAATGCACAGAAGAAATGATGGCGTTAGCAAGTCCAAACGTCAAATATATGCATGCTCTACCCGCTGATCGCGGTAATGAAGTGGAAGATTCAGTGATTGATGGCCCACATTCAATTGTCTATCAAGAAGCAGAAAATCGTTTACACACCGCCAAAGCTGTTATGGCAATGACGATGGGTAATAAATAGATTAATAATTTACTTTATCTTTTATATTTTGATACTCGTCAAAGAGTTTTAAGCACTGTTCGCGGTCTAACTCTTTGAGGAGTTTATCTTTTTGTCCAGTTTTATTCATTTCATAAAAAACATTATCACGGAAACCAATTACCTCGGTATCAAAGATATTACAGCCGTAATAAACTTTTTTGATGTTCGACCACATAATCGCGCCAAGACACATTGGGCATGGTTCGGCGGTTGTATAAATTTCGCAATCGCTTAAGTCAAATGAACCAAGTGTGTGGCAAGCATCATGAATCGCCATAATTTCACCATGGCAGGTTGGGTCTTGATTTTTCACGACTTGATTGTGACCTTTGCCAATTACTACACCATTTTTAACAATGACCGACCCAAATGGGCCGCCATGACCATTACGGATTCCCTTTTGGGCTTCCGCAATTGCAAGTTCCATATATTTATTCATATCTATATCCTCTAGATGTATTTTACTACATCGGTAAAACTCTATAAAACCTTTTATTTACTTTGCTATTAAGTGAGCGATTATTTTTTCACCTCCGTGATGTTCTTAATCTTTATTCAAACTAGCATTAACGCTATAATAAAATCATGCGAATAAAGACAGCCATATTATCAATTATGCTACTTGGGGTGCTCACTAGTTGTAGCGCCCCATTTCAACTTATCACCGGCAATGTCTTAACTGGTGGCGGTATTTTTGCTCGACCACGAACGCCCCTTTATCAAGAAGACGCTAATTCGCCTTTTAAAATGATCTCAATTGAAATATTTGGTGAATATGGTGATGCGACATTAATTGATTTTGGTGATGTTGAAATTTTGATTGACGGCGCTACAAAAGAAACTAACACTCACCTTGATCAAGTACTCACGCAATACGTTAATGATCATCGTTTAGAAATGCTCGTGGTAACGCATGCTCATAGCGATCATCTTGCCGGACTTGATGAAGTTGGACTCAATAACATCAACCAAATTGATTACATCATTGATTATGGTTATCAAGGTGTCACGAGCAGCGCACATGCTTATGTTGCTCAACGAGTTGAATATATTAATAATGGTAGTCGCTATTATCCGATTACAAGTGCAATTGAAGAAGTTCCCGTTTGGCAAATGACGTCTTCACTGCGTATTGAGTTTTTAAATACGAATAATTATTTATTACCAGAACAAGTAACCGGTGAAGAAGGCCATAATATCCATTCAATTGCGACATTAATTAGTTATGGTAATTGGCGGATCTTCCTAGCTGGTGATCTTGAAACAAGTGGTGAACGCTATCTTGCCACGCAGTATGCCAAACGTATTAACGAACGCAATCTCGTGATAATGAAAGCCAACCATCATGGCGGGCTCACAAATAATAATGGTCTCGAACTCTTTAATTGGTTAAAGCCCGATTATGTTTTTATTTCAGCGGCGTTAAAAAATAGTAATCTCAACCTATCCACCTATACACCGCAGCATCCAGAAGCCGCCTTTGTCCGTCGTGCGCTGAGTTATACGGAAGAAGTTTATTGGAATGCAATTAATGGTGATTTATCCTTTGCATTAGCTCCACAAGCACTGCCAACAATTAGTGGCGCAATTCGTCATCAGATATATAAAATAAATTATCAAACAATTGATCCCGTTAGTGAGAAAGATAGCCGCTTAACTGCTTCAGCCTGGTATCAAGCCTATTTAGCGATTTAATGTAACGATAAACCACTAGTAAAATATTTCGTGATGAAATTAAGAAAGAGGATTTTCTATGTTGAAAATTGGCTATGCGTGCTTAACGGTTGGCGTTATTAATCATCAATACCGCACCCTACAAAAAAAGAATCTTAATCAAATGCGACTTTACGACGTGATTCGTGACAATTTAGCGACGCTTGAACGGATGCTTGATTATAACTTTGAAAACGGAATTCAAGTATTTCGTATCACATCAGATTTGATTCCATTTGGTTCTTATGAAAACAATCGGATTCCGTGGGAGAAAGATTTCTTGCAGGATTTTATTCGCCTATCAAAAAAGATAAAAAAATATCAGATTCGAATTTCTTTTCATCCTGGTCAATATACAGTTTTAAATTCGCCGCGCCCGCAAGTTGTCGCTGCGGCGAAAAGAGATTTAATCTACCACACAAAACTCTTGCGTTTATTAGGTGGTGACCGCACAAATAAAATTGTGATTCATATTGGCGGTGTTTATGGAAATAAAGCGGAGGCAATTGAACGTTTTATTGAAACTTATCAAACGCTTGATCCACTTATTAAAGAGCACATTATTATTGAAAATGATGATAAATATTATTCGGCAGAAGATGTTGCTTATATTAGCAAGCGCTGCAACATACCCGTTGTTTTTGATATCTTACACCACCGTACGTTAGCAAGTTTTCCTGAACTCTCGATTGAACAACTAATGGCGAAGTTTGCAAAAACTTGGGATAAAGCTGATGGTCGCGTTAAATTTCATTATTCACAACAAGATCCGGATAAACAACCCGGTGCCCACTCCGCGACGATTTTCTTGCGTTATTTTCTTTTAGATATGGTGACCGTCTTTAACCAAGACTATGACATCATGCTCGAAGTCAAAGATAAAAACCTTTCGGCGCTTAAATGTGAACATTTAGTCGGCGCTAGCGACCGGTATAATATCAAACATCTCGAACGCGAATGGTCAAAATATAAATATCTCGTATTAGAGCATAGTCCGCGTCATTATAAGGAGATTCGAGAGATTTTAAAAGATAAAGAGAGTTATCCAGTTTTACGCTTTTATAATGCAGTTGAAGAAGCGCTTGCAACAGAAGCTTCTCCGTATGCGCTTATCGATGCTGCGAATCATGTTTGGGGCTATTTTAAAATACATGCAACCAAAAAGGAACTAGCCAAGTATGAAGCGTTACGTGAAGAAATCATGGTTGATCTCACCGCGCCAGTGCGGGTTAAAAAATATCTATTCCAGCTTTTGCAAAAATATAAAAATGATTATCTTGATCAATGCTATTATTTCTTTCTTGATGGCTTTGAAAAGATTGCTTATTAAGTTATTTTAAGTAGTATTGATTCACTTACATGCCACTCAATTAGTAATTTATATTCGCTGTTTTATCATAAAAATAATAATTATTCTAAAAAATGTGTTTTAATTTTTATTAAAGTCGCTTTTTCGTTATAATAAAAAAGTAGTTAAAGATTTTTTAACTTTATCAATTAAAAGAGCATGAGGATAATCTTGTGCGACGTAGTGAAACTTAAATATCGGTCAAAGTGATGTTTATTAAAGGAGAAATTAATATATGAATTTTCTTGATTTTCTTGCCCTCTTTGGAGTGGCGTTTGCCATTTTTATCGTTATTGACTTATTGTGGTTAACACTTATTGCCCGCAAGGTTTATAAAAAATATCTTGGCTATATTATGGCAAAGAAAGTGCGGATGATTCCGGCACTGATTTTTTATATAATCTTTATCGCTGGTTTAACTTTTTTTGCAATTATGCCAGCTAATTTTTGGTATGAAGCGCTTCTTTATGGGGCATTATTTGGCTTTATCGCTTATGCCACTTACGATCTTACTAATTTATCAACCTTAGAGGGTTGGCCAATTACAATTACAATTATTGATTTAATTTGGGGCACCAGTCTTGGACTTGTGGTCTCAACATTAACCTTTTTGATTTTACGTTAGAGAAATTTATATGAAATTAAAAAAAATTAATGGGACGCATCTTTATCACGCCTTTCTTTCAGGCGCGCGTCAAATCATCAAACAAAAAAGTGAACTAAACCGTATTAATGTTTTTCCAGTCGCTGATGGTGATACTGGTTCCAATATGGCGGCAATGATGCAACGGATTATTACTGATGCGGAAATTTCACCGCATCTTGGAATTGTCCTAGAATCGATTTCAGCGGCGGCAATTGCCGGTTCACGTGGGAACTCGGGTATTATTTTTTCCGAATATCTTAACGGTATCTATGAGAGTCTTAAAGAAGAACAAGAAGCCACCGTCCAACGTTTTCATGCGGCGGTGCTTAATGGAATTAAAAAAGCTTATGAAGCAATTTTAAATCCTGTGGAAGGTACGATTCTCACCGTTTTTCGTAAAGCTTTTGAAGTTAGGACAACAATTGATGATTTCTTTTTATACTTTGCCACAATTAAAGCGCAATCGCTGGTCGCCTTAACAGAAACAACTGAAGAGTTAGCGATTTTAAAACTTAATCATGTTGTTGATGCCGGTGCGCAAGGTTTAACTGCCTTTATCGATGGCGTAAACTATTACTTTGTTAACGGCATTGAAATGAATGGTGTGGAAATTGAGGAAGAAGAAGAAACAGTACATTCTCAAGGCGTTCATGAAGAACAACTAACTGAGCGCTATTGTACGGAAGCTTTATTAATTAACGTCAAAATTACCCCGCAAGAAATGAAGGCGTTATTAGCACCTGCTGGTTCGTCGCTAGTTGTTTCTGGTCGCAGTGAAAAGATGCGTATTCATATTCATACAAACAATCCCGAACTCGTGTTTATCAAATTACGCGAGCAAGGGGAAATCATTGAACAAAAAGTTGATGATATGCTCCGGCAAAATCAAGCAATGCAAAGTGATCACCCACGGGTCGCTATTGTCACGGATACAATTGCCGATATCCCACAAGCTTTATTAGACCAATATCAAATTCATTTAATCCCGATGTATTTAATTGTTGATGATGTTTCTTATCTTGATAAGCTAACCATCACAACAAATACGTTTTATAAAATGCTTGATCACAGTAAAACATTCTCTTCTTCGCAACCGGATAAGCTGACAATTGAACGCAACCTTTCGTTTTTACTTGAGCATTATGATGATGTGATTGTAATTACCGTCGCAAGTCGCTTAAGCGGGACTTATAATGCGATGATTCAGTTTGCGAAAAACCATCAAAAAATTCATGTTGTGGATTCAAAACAAAACTCAGGAGCGCAAGGGCTTGTTGTGCTTAAAGCCGCGGAATTAGCGTGGCAAGATAAATCTGCTGCGGAAATTATTGATTTTATTAATGACTTTAGCAAACAAACAAAAATTTATGTTTCGGTCAAAACTTTAAAATACATGGTAAAACTTGGACGTGTCAGTAAAGTCGTGGGTTTAATTGGTAAAATTGTCAATTTAAAACCAGTAATTGGTTTATCAAGTGATGGAGCTGGTATTATCCGGGCGAAATCATTTAGTCTAACTGGTAATATCCGCCAAATTATGAAGTTATTAAAAGCTGCACCAGTTGAAAATTACGCAATTGTGCATTCCTTAGCCCTGAAACGGGCCGAAAAGTTTGCAAAGAAGGTCGAAGCCTTAACGGGTAAAAAACCACAATATATTGAATTAATCTCACCGATTGTCGCGATGAATGCCGGGATTGGTGCGATTGCAATTGCCGTTACATTCACTAAGGAGGTCGCTTAAATGCTTTACTACATTATTGGCGTATTAGTTTTAGTACTTGTTTACTTTGTGACGCTATTTATTATTGCCCAGATTAAAAACAATAATTCATTAGTCGATATTGGTTGGGGTTTAGGTTTTGTGCTGATTAGTGTATTTAGTCTTTTATATACACTTATCACGGTTTTTAATGGCGGACTTGATGTATATAAGATAGCGACGAGTGCGATGGTAATTCTCTGGGGTTTACGCCTATTTCTTTATATTGGCATTCGCAATATTGGGAAACCAGAAGACTATCGCTATGTCGCGATGAAAGAAAAGTGGGGAAATAATCATCCCCGTTTACAAGCATTTTTTAAAGTGTTTATGCTTCAAGGTTTCTTTATGTTACTAATCGCGGCACCAATTTACTTTGCTTATTTAAATACTAATCCGGCTTCATTAGCGCGCTTAATCTTACTTATCGTTGGCGTCGTCATCTTCTTAATTGGTTTCTTTTTTGAAGCGGTTGGTGATGCTCAGTTACGTGCATTTTTAAAGAAAAGAACTGATCGTAACGCGATTATGCAAAAAGGCTTATGGAAATTTACCCGTCATCCCAATTATTTTGGCGAAGTAACAATGTGGTGGGGCCAATATTTCGCGGTGATTCTTACAAGTTTTGGCTATCTTGCCATTATTAGCCCATTAGTAATTACTTGGTTGCTCTTGTTTGTTTCGGGAATCCCATTACTTGAAAAGAAGTATGATGATAATCCAGCTTTCCAAGCCTATAAGAAAAAAACATCAGCATTCTTTCCATGGTTTCCGAAAAAAGACTAATTAAACAATAAATATTAATTATTAATATTGACGACAAACGAACTTCGTTGCGTCTTTCCTATTAATTTTATATAATTAGCCTGCTGCCCCGGTGGTGAAATGGTAGACGCAGTGGACTCAAAATCCACCGATTGTGAGATCGTGTCGGTTCGACTCCGACCCGGGGCACCATATTGA
>JAQWCH010000025.1 GCA_028705995.1 Bacilli bacterium
ACTGTTCAACCAGGCTTTCGCGGCATAAAAGCTCACGGTTTGTGATACTGAAAAAGTGAGCAGCCTTAACAACAAACTGATTAAAGTGTTACCGAGGAAATTTACACACTAATTGGGACTTGACTAATGCCTACTACTATGAATTTATTCAATTTAATAATTCATTTAGGTGCTTCGTGTAATTATTTATCTATGCTCTTATTTTGATTTCTCTTTTTATATACAAACCGTCTTTATTAGTTTAATTCCGACTTTATAAATATTTTAATCGCTGCCATCATATCATCACGTTCATGTAAAAGCGCGACTTCTGCTTGTGAAATTATATTGTCTTTGAGAGCTTGTCGAATTGGATCAACGTATAAATGTTCGCAAAGAGCTCAACAATAGCCGTTTTTTAATACTGGCTCGCCACGACTAAAATTTATACTATCATCGGTATTAAATAATGTTTTTCTTATCCAGCGAATGTTTAGTCGAAAATAAGCAAAATCATTTTCGACAGGGACTAAACCATGGCAAAATTCACAAATCGGATTATTATGATAAATTTCAAACACTTCATTAATCTTTTCTTCTGAAAAGCGAAAAGCTTCTTTTAAAAAGCGTAAGCCTAATTCCTCACCTTGCAGGTATTCTCGCACGGCATAAGCGACTGACTTATTATAATAGTACTTGGCTTTTTCTAAATCTTGTGGAACATGTAAACCATCTTTATATATTTTCCCAAGGTTATAGGCGGCCTTTGGGTTTAAACGATTCGCCATTTTAATATAAATTCTAAAGGCTTTAGCAAAATCTCGGTCAACGATTTGGCCTGTCAAATAGAACGAGCCGATTGCGTTTTTTGCATATGCGTAATTCATGTCAGCGGATTGTTTAATCAAGTGATAGGCTTTCTTTACATTTTTATCTTGACCATTTTTACCAAATAAATAATCAATCCCTTCTAAATATAGTTCACGTCGTTTCTTATTATAGGCAATAACATCATTTTTTGGCGGAGGCAACTTACCATACTTCTTTGTTTCCATATATTTCTCCTTTTTAATATAGGACCAAAAAGAGAAATAAAAAGCCCATCGAAATGATGGGCATAGATAAACTATGTGTTTCCCATCATTCAAGCTTTAGCACCTTGCGTATCGTAGGTTGCTGACGGGTCACAGGGCTTGTCCCTATCCGTTCTCTTTATGGTGAGATTGTTATAGCAAATAAAAGGCGTTTTGTCGAGAGGCGGTTTATCGATACAAATTGTCTTAAGTGATAAATCAACTTTGACTTTGATTAAGCAAAAATATAAAATATCAATATTGAATATAGATAAACATCTATATATAGGAGGCCGATGAATAAAAAAATGGCAGAACGATTTCACGCTCTTGGTGATCCTAATCGTTTAATAATTATCGATGCATTAGCTAAAGGTGAAACGTGCGGTTGCACGATTATTAATAATCTTTCCATTTCGCAGCCAACGCTGTCTTATCATCTAAAAATAATGACTGATAGTTCCATATTGAACGCTTATAAAGAAGGAACGTGGAAAAAACATAAAATCAATCATAAAGAGATAAAAGAAATGATCGATTATCTAAATTCTTTGCTACAGAAAGAAAAAACTTGTGACAGCGTTTGCGATAATATTTAGTTGGCTTAATGACCAGCTTTTGAAAATGGTTTGGCTACAAAATATCATCGACTGGTTATTTAAAACAATTTTTAATGTTGACCCCGAAACACTTTTCTACAAGGCAGGAACCTTTTTTCTTTATGATGTTATTAAAATATTCATATTGTTAACAGTTCTTATCTTTATCTCATCCTACATCCAGTCTTTTTTTGCCCCGGAACGCACCCGCGCTATTTTAAGCAAAGTAAAAGGCCCTTTTGCCAACATTATCGGTGCTCTTCTCGGAACAGTAACGCCCTTTTGCTCATGCTCATCGATTCCCATTTTTATTGGTTTCACGAAAGCTGGCCTACCAATTGGAGTCACATTTTCTTTTCTTATATCTTCACCCTTGGTTGATCTTGCTTCCGTTATTTTGTTGGCCAGCATCTTTAACTGGCAGATTGCGTTAGTCTATGTTGTGATGGGCTTATTAATTGCTGTGATTGGTGGAACACTGATTAGCGTTTTCAAAATGGAGCGCTATGTCGAGCCCTTTGTTACCGCAACTTTAGAAGAAACAGCAATTGAGACTAATCATGTTGATGATTTTAAAATGACATCGAAAGAACGTGTAAATTACTCATTTAGTCAAGTAAAGCAGATTATTCATAAAGTATGGCTCTACATTTTTATTGGTGTGGCAATTGGAGCTTTAATTCATGGTTTTGTTCCGCAAACATTTATTGAAGCAGTTCTTGGGACCAATAATCCATTCTCAGTCATAATCGCAACCTTACTTGGCATGCCGATGTATGCCGATATTTTTGGGACACTCCCAATTGCTGAGGCATTGGTCCTCAAAGGTGTCGGCCTCGGAACGGTGCTTGCTTTCATGATGGCGGTTACCGCTTTATCGCTCCCTTCGATTATCATGTTAAAAAAAGTTGTTAAAACAAAATTGCTCTTAACTTTTATTGGCATTGTTTCATCTGGCATCATTATTATGGGATACGTATTTAACGCATTTGGCTTTTTGTTAATTTAGGACAAATTATTCATCACATCAATAAATCATTATCATAAGAATTTAAATACTAAATTAGACTTAAAACATCAAGGAGGATCTTACTATGGTCATAAAAATTATGGGTTCTGGTTGCGCGAATTGCCGTCGTTTATTTGAAAACACTAAAAAGGCCATCGCTGAATTAGCTATAGAGGCCGATATTCAATACATCACTGACATTATGCAAATCGCTAATGCCGGTTTGATGCGTACACCAGGTTTAATCATTAATGATAAAATTATAAGTTACGGACGAGTTCCGGAAATATCCGAAATCAAGACCATGATTAAGGCGGCTTTATAAATTACTCTTCCGTGCCATTAGTTTTAATCAATTGTTCTATTTTTATCAAATCAATAAACGTGGTTCAGTGAAGTTTATTTAAGTTCTTCTTCCATTATTTAGCTTCAAACAACTTGTTCTCACAATTTGAGTTTTTTATTATAATTGATTTTTTTGGATTATCTTCTTAATTTGAATTGATACCATTTTCTTGTACTTTATGTTCTTTGTAGTTATTGTATCATTTATTGATTCATGAGTCTAAATTGTATAGGATAATATCCTCCTAATGTCAACTTAATCCTTTCGTGATTATACCAATAGATATATTCATCGATTGTTCGAATCAAATCTGCTAATGATTTAACTTTCTGTAAATAGATGGTTTCACACTTAAGTGTCCCGAAGAAGCTTTCAACCACTGCATTATCATAAGCGTTACCTTTAGCACTCATGGATTGCACAAATGATGACTTTTTAAGGTAATTACGATATTTAGGGGATTGATATAGAATACCTTGATCAGAATGAATGAGAAGCTTTGATAAGTCTTCATTTGGGTTGATTGATTTTTTCAGTGTCTTTAAGATTAAATCTTGATTCTGACTTCTAGATATTTGATAACCTTTGACTTCGCCATTGTAAAGATCTTGAATGACAGACAGATATAAACGTTTACGATTGAATCTAAATTCCGATACATCTGTGACCCACGCTAGATTAGGATCCTCTTTCTTAAAGTCTCTTTTGAGTAAATTTGGTGTGATTTTATTGGATATTTGAGAAATGTAACGATATCTCTTTTTTCTTACCTTACAAACGATGTGTAGCTCTTTCATGAGCTTTACAACAGTCTTATATGCTATTTTAATCTGATAGAAGTTCTGAAGAGCGAGTTTAATACGTCTATAGCCATATGTACGATTACTCGCTTCAAATATTTCTGATATCAGTATCTGTAATTGTCAATTAAATTATGTCGTTTTTTAGCGGTCGAAAATGTAGGTTAATGACGAGGGTCAATCCTCGTCATTTTCAATGATGTCTAAAACCACTTTAAGTTTGAAATCTCCGCTCCACAGCCTGTTCTTTTTCTTCTTATCTTTCATTTGATGCCTCCTGCATATATCCTAGTTTACATTAAGTACAGGTTTTTGGTATCAGTTCACAAATGTGGTAAACTTCAACGCAACAAAAAATGAAAAATTTCCGAATTAATCGAAATAAAGGCATTATGTTGCATTGAGTTTGTCATCTAACGAAAAGAAAATATGCAATCAATCATTAGTATTTGTTTCAGGTAGATCATCATCAATAAATTCTCCAGAAATTACCTCCCCATCAGCGCAAGTTAAAACACCATAACCATGGCGCTTTCCTAACCACCAGCTACCAACATAAGTCGCACCGTCCGCATAATAATATGTACCATAACCATGGAACTCATTGTGGCTAAAGTTTCCTTCATAACGAGAGCCTCCACTGAAGCACAGTATTCCATACCCAACATGTATATCCTTTTCCGTTTCACCCTCAAATGTATTACCAGTACCATCTGATTCTAAAGAGTAACCATGACGCTCAGCATCTTGGAAATACCCCGAACACCGGACACCACTTTTAAAAATATAAAAGCCATAACCTGAAAGTTTAGATTTGTTAAATTCACCCTCATAATAGTCGCCTTTTGCATAGATAATCCGACCAAAACCATGACGCACGCCAAATGAGTATTGTCCAATGTATTGATTCCCAGTAGTATTTTCAATAAAACTACCATAGTATGGGAGATTGCCTTTTTTTATACCCCCTGTATAAATGCCCTCTTTAAAAACAATTTTGTCTTCATAACGTCTACTATCCAAATAATCTTTGAGGAGTTTAAATTTTTCGTGTGTAATTTTTTTCTTTTTGCTAAACATAATTTCTCCCTAATCTATCCTAAGGGTGTTTGATTGTTGTTATTATCATACAAATAGCCTTGATTTAAGCAAATGTCATTGGCCCAATTGCTGAATGAACGACTACCATCAAGAAAATAATAACGACCAAAACCATCACGTTTGCCATCAAGCCACCCCCCTTCATAGCGCTCACCATTTGCATAATACATTTTTCCGTCACCATTGGGCTTATCATTTTTCCATTCGCCAATATACTTATTACCATTTGCGTAATCCATCGTTCCTTTGCCACTTAAGCGATTATAAACAAAGGAACCTGTATAAACGTCACCGTTAATAAAGCGAAAAACACCTTCGCCATTACGAAAATCATGGTCCCACTCACCTATGTAATGTTCACCATTTCGAAAGGAATATTCCCCTTTTCCACAGCGGTAATTATTTGCAAAACTTCCTTCATAGCGCTCACCGTTTATGTAGAATACTTTAGCAATCCCCTGCCGTCGTCCATTTTTCCATGTGCCAACATATTTATCTCCACAAGCGTAAAAAAAGGTCCCGAAACCACAACGTAAATCGTTTTGCCATTCACCTTCGTAGCGATTACCACACGGCCAATAATAATTTCCATTGCCATTTTTTAAATCATCTTTCCACATTCCCTCATATCGCTCACCGTTATTTGCAGTCAGGATACCAAAACCATCTTTAAAACTATTTTGAAACTCACCCTCGTAACTATCACCAAAAATATAAGTAAATTTTCCTTGTCCATGCGCCAAATCATCTATAGTTTCGCCGTGATATGTGCCATGGGCAAACTGAAGTGTTTTTATTTCTGTTTTTCGTGCCATATAGTGATTTCCTTAACTAACTGTTAAAATTATTATAAACCATATAAAAATATGTTTATGAAATCTTTTTATATTCTTTTTCTGTTTTTCTACATTAATAAAGGATCTCAGCTGGCATCGAATGTGTACAATCACAATTTTTATAATCTTTTTCGCCATTTATATTTTTTTTACTGTATCCATTTACAATCTTCAAGCGCTCGTTCAAGTGTCTTTGCTATTTTTTTGTACTCTCCCATTACATGGTACATATTCATAGCCTTTGATCGAGATACCACCTACAGTTCAAAAATGCAATCTATATTGAATGATTCAAAAGTGCTTAAACTTTCACCAGGAGGAAATGAGCTGTTCGGTCGAGCATGGAATCAAGTAAAAAAGGAGGTATAACCGATGCGTTTTTCTTACAATAAACTTTGGAAGTTGTTGATAGATCGAAACATGAGTAAAAAAGAGTTGGCTGAGAAAAGCAATATAAGTGTGAC
>JAQWCH010000004.1 GCA_028705995.1 Bacilli bacterium
AGAGAAGGGAAGGCCATCATCAAAATGAATTCTAGCGAATTTTAGCTTTTCTTGTAGTGTGAATTTCATGAAAAAAGTCCCCTTATATTGTACCTTTCCTCGGTACAAAATATGGGAACAGTTTCAAGTCTTGTGGTGCAGCTAACAGGAATCGAACCTGCACGGGTTGCCCCACTAGATCCTAAGTCTAGCGCGTCTGCCAGTTCCGCCATAGCTGCAAGGCAAGTTATATCTTATACCATCTTACAAAGTTTTTAAATAAAAATCACATGCCAATTAGCGTAATTTATTATCAAAATATGTTTATCAAGTATAATTGAAATGATAAAGGGGATCGCGTCATGAAAAACAAATTACGATTAACACTTATGACCAAAATGATTGTGGGTTTTCTAATTGGCTTTCTTATTGCGACTTTATTTAATCTCCCGTACGCTTATACAGCTGGTGTCATCGCTGTGTTAAGTTTAGAAATGACGAGAAAAAAATCATACACAATTGGTTTAATTCGCCTAATCGCTACGTTAATCGGATTAGGAATTGCCACTTTGCTATTCTTTTTACTGGGTTATGAGTTTTGGGTTCTTATCATCTTAATGGCGGTTTTCATTCCCGCTGCTTTCCTGTTAAAAATTGAAGGTGGAATCGTTGTCACCTTAGTATTAGTTTCCCAGTTATATTTAGAAAAAGATTTTCTTTTTGTTTTTAATGCACTTTATATTTTTGCGATTGGATTAGGTGTGGCGACTTTATTAAACTTCTGGATGCCGCCGCTCAAGAAAACTGTCGCCAATGATATCCATAAAATTGACAATTTACTTGATAAAGCAATCAACGATATTGCTAGTCAAAAAACTGTTGATTTTACTATACTCAATAACGCCATGAAAAATGGGCGTCAGCAACTAAACGATGATATTGAAAACCAGTATAGTTGGAATCAAGATGCGCGTTCGGCTTATTTATTAATGCGTGAAAGGCAAGTTGCCATTCTTAAACGTGTTGAGCAAACTTTAAAAGCAATTGAAAATCTTCCGCAAAAGCAAATTATTCTTGAATATCTTGCTACATTTAAAGGCCAAATTGGTGAAGAAAATTACGCGGCCTCACTAGCCGTCGAGTTGAATCACCTTTTTGATTTTTTTCAAGCTTCGGATTTACCAAAGACACGTGCTGAATTTGAAAATCGCGCACAACTTTTTTACATATTAAAAGAGCTTGAGACGTTTTTAAATCTCAAGCTCACTTATCACGAAAAATATCAATTAACGATGGGTGCCTAAGAAAAATACACATAGTGTCGCTGGTCCACCATGAGCACCTATCACCGGACCAAGATAAGCATATTTAATTTCTTTGACGGGAACTAACTCTTGAATAAACCCACCAATTCTTTGGGCATCTAATAAATTATCGGAATGCCCAATAAAGACAATTTCTTCACTGGCTAATTCTTTTGGTAAACGTTCTACTACTTGTAAGGCTACTTCTTTCAAAGCTTTCGGCCATCCACGAATATTTTTTAGTGAAACAAGATTACCTTCTTTATCCATATGAAGGACCGGTTTAATTCCAAGAAGATTGGCAATTAGTGCCGTGGCACCCCGCACACGGCCGCCTTTTCTTAAAGAGTCTAAGTTAGGAACCGTAAAAATCGCATTCATTCGATGCCGAATTGATTTAATGAAATCGGCGTTTTCTTGAATTGATAACCCTTCAATTTTCTTTTGACTTGCTTTCATCGTTAATAAGGCAAGACCTAACGAAGATGTAAACGAATCAACAATGATAATCTGATTGTTTGGATATTTTTTTTGCAGCAATTCGCTTGCCGTTTTTGCTTGAGAAATTGTTCCGCTTAATGTCGAAGTTACACCTAAATATAAGATGTCATTCCCCGCTTCAAGATGTGGTTGAAAAAACTCCATGAAAGTAGCGACATTAATTAATGTCGTGCGTCCACGTTTTCCTTCGCGTAATTTATCATAAAAGTCTTGAATTTTAATTTCATGTTCATCGGGATAAATATGAAACATATCTTGGTCGACCCAAACTTCCATCGGGATCTGTTCAAGTTGATATTGATTAATTAGTTCTGGTGTAAGGTCGGCAGTGGCGTCAGTAATAATTACATAGTTGGACATAGTCTTTAATCTCCTTGCACCACATATTAACATAATTTTTATGAAAACAACAATTATACGTTTGTCAATTTAACAACTTGTTAACTTTTTGATTTTCATTGACTATTATTTGCTTTTTCAGTGATTTTGAAACTGTGTTTTCGTTGACAAAAAGTGTCAATGAAAAACTTAATATCCGTGTTAATAAATATTCATTTGTCGATAAATAAACATCACTATAAATATAAAATCATTTTTAAGATTGTTTACTACCGCAATAAAAAAGACCGCGTAGAGTGCGGTCTATTATGTTCCGTGGTGCCGACGAAGAGAATCGAACTCCCAACCTATTGATTACAAATCAATTGCTCTGCCAATTGAGCTACGTCGGCATTATGTGATGGTGGGCACTGAGGGGATCGAACCCACGACCTCTACCGTGTGAAGGTAACGCTCTCCCGACTGAGCTAAGTGCCCGATTAATAATGCTTTATTAATATAGCAAATAGCCACTAAAAAGACAATCAATATATTATGATTTTGCCGTTCAAAATAAAACTTTTCTATTATTTTTTTATAAATTTATTCCGAATAATTTTCATCACTTTACGAATCGGTTGCGCGGCAAATGGGATGGCAAAGAAAAGCCCGGATACAATTGCTGGAGCAATAAAATCAAATGGGCGCATTTCGGCAATCGTAATTAACATATTGTTGGAAGCGAAAATCAATAAAATAGCAAACCCAACAATCGTTCCAAGTAGTGTGCTTGTTTCACTTAGCCATAAAGTAGCAAGATAGCGTTTACGAAGATCATTATTTTCGGCTTTATCGAAAAAATCAAAAACCGAAACAATCACAAAAAATGGCACGATCACCGTAGCGATTAAAAGTACAACGTCAAGAAACGCATTAGCGGCATTAAATGAATGGATAATGAAACCAAAAAGAAAAAGTGAAAAGGCGATAATCAGCGTTTGTAGGATAAAAACCCCAATATTTTTTGTATAGAGTTTCCAATAAGTAGCAAAATATATTTTTACTGGAATTCGATCTTCTTTTTGTGACATATCATCTACATCAAGCGGAGTAAAATCGATCAGTGTTACTTCTTCGTGACTCTTTACCGATACGAGCGGTAAGACACCGTCTTTCTGCGTATTTTCTTCTAGAGTGATGATGATTAATGTTTTTTCTTTATTAATCTCCGGATCGATAATATATTTTGAAAGTTTATTTGTATCATCGTTTTCGTCAATAAGAATATATGCCACTTCTTCTTCTTTAAGAATCGCGAAGATTTTTTGAATTTTTGTTTTTTTATCTTTGTAATTATCTAACGGCAAATCTTTTACCGTTAATAAATGGTTTTGAATTTGTTCAATCCGGGCTTTCTTTTTTTGGCTATCCACCAAAAAACAAGCGGAAAATACGATGTTTTGACTCTGAACCGCTAACATGAATAACGATTGAGCATTATCATCAAGCGGTAATACTGATTGATTATTAATTTTTAAATCAATATTATCAAAATCTTGATTTTTAATTAAAAGCAAATCAAAAATTTTCTTATCTACCATTAAAACGCTATTTTTACCCGGATGAAAAACATGTTCATCTTGATTATTGTCTTTTTTGATTAATAGAACAATTTCACTATTTGCGATTGTCATAAAGTTATTATAACAAATGTCTTTTCCTTTAAGGGAGAAATCTTCTTATAACTATATCATTAAAGGCGCGAAAAATATTTTTACGCAACAAAAGCTTCTTCATATTCGGTTGTTAAATTTTTTGCCCAATTAGTCTTCTTTAATAAGATTAAACCCAAGCTCGCTTTGAATATATCAACAGCTTGGGCTGAGACATAAAGCCAGATAATACTCATTTCCGTTAAATTGGCAAGAATATAAACAAGTGGCACAAGTACAAACCACATTAACACGGAATCAAGAATAAGCACCATCGCGCTGCGTCCACCCGAACGTAAAATCATGAAGTTGCTCGAGGCAATTACAAAAAAAGGAACAAAAGAAAAATACACAATCATCAGTTGGGAAGCAAGGTGTTTTTGATCAGCATTTACTTCCTTAAATATCTCGGGAATGACACCGGATAAAGATATCATAATCGCGCTAATAATCATCCCCATAATGACACCAAGCATTGTCAATCGTTTAGCGTTGTATTTTGCTTCTTCAATTTTACCCGCACCTAATAAATTGCCGACCATGACCGAAATACCAACCGAAAGACCAATAAATAAAATCATGAATAGATTGCCCATCGTGTTGACTACGCCAAAGGCTGCTAAGACATTGGGACGCGAGGCATAAGCCAGCGACACCATCACCATGCCTGAACTCCAAAGCAGTTCGTTGATTAATAACGGAAAACCTTTTTTTGTAATTGTCCGGAATAAACGTTTTTCAATCGTGAAATGGTGAAATACTTCTTTGAATGTAAAATAATGAGTTTTTTCACTGATGATGACAATCACAATTAATTCAACCAATCTAGCAAGTAATGTCGCAATCCCCGCACCAGTGACACCTAATCTTGCAACATAAATAAGTAAATAGTTGGCAACGCCATTAACGATAAAAGCCACCGCACTGGCAATTGTTGGATACACTGTTTTACCAATTTCACGCATGCTAGTCGCATAAACCGCGGTAAAAGAATATGGAATAAAACTAATCATAATATAAGGAAGATATTGATTAGCCAGGGTCATAATCGATTCGGGATTTGTTTCTTCCCGAACATAAAAACGTAATAGATGATTACCAAATAATATGATTAATGTCGACATGACCACAAGACCTAATGTCACCGCGAGTATTTTATGCCGGAAACTTTGAATTAAGTGTTCTTTATCTTTACTACCAAAAAATTGTTGAATATAAATGCCGGCACCAGCGACAAGACCGCTAATTGCTAAGAAAAAAAGAAAAGTGATTTGATTAACAGCGTAAACAGCACTTACAGCGTCATTACTAATACCACCAATCATTAGGGTGTCTAAAAGTGAAACACCAAAAGTGATGATTTGTTGGACCATCGCTGGAGCAGCAATCACAAAGAATGTTCTAATAAATTTTCGATCAAGTCCGTGTTTTTTCATGATTTCCTAAAAATAAAGGCCCACAGCGATGCTCTGGGCCAAAGTTTCAAAATGGTGGGCCTTAATAGATTCGAACTATCGACCTCACCCTTATCAGGGGTGCGCTCTAACCAACTGAGCTAAAGGCCCGCGTAATTACGCTTTATTAATATACTCTAGTCATCTAAAAAAATCAACACCAAAGAATTGCTAAATCGCCTAAAACAAAAATCGCTAAAATTTACATCTAGACAAATAAAAAAGGCTTGGAAATAATCCAAGCCTTGAAGTGTAAATTCTCTTAACGTTTGGAGAATTGTGGTGCCCGACGAGCAGCTTTTAAACCGTATTTCTTACGTTCTTTGCTACGAGCATCCCGACTAAGCATTCCCGCAACTTTTAAAGTGCTGCGATCAATGCCCGCTTCTAATAAAGCACGGGCGATACCAAGACGGATGGCACCAGCCTGACCAGTGAAACCACCACCAGCAACTGTGCATTCGACATCAAATTTGTCGACAACATTTGCCAATGTTAATGGTTGTTTTAAATCCATCACAAGGGTAGCATATGGCATGTAATCGTTTACGTCACGACCATTGACGGTGATGACACCTTTGCCAGCTTTGACAAAGACACGGGCGATCGATGATTTACGCCGACCGGTTCCGTAATATTGGACGTTTTTCTTGCGAGCCATAATTATTTACCTCCTAAGTAACGTAATGGTAAAACTTCTGGTTGTTGTGCGGCATGTTTGTGTTCACTACCAGCATAAACAAATAGCTTTTTGTAGATTTGGCGACCAAGACGTCCTTTGGGAAGCATTCCCCAAACAGCCCGTTCGACCATTTCTTCAGGATAATCTTTTTTCATCGTGCCGGCGGTCCGAATCCGGATCGTACCGACATGACCAGAAACGTTATAATATTTTTTCGTTTCTTCTTTATTACCACTTAAACCGACTTTGTCGGCATTAATTACGATGACAAAATCACCGCAATCGACGTGGGGCGTATAATCGGGTTTGTTTTTACCCATTAAGACAAGCGCAATTTCGCTCGCTAAACGACCTAATGATAAGTCGGTTGCATCGACGACATACCATTTACGTGTAACGGTTTGCGAATTGGCCATAGTTGTTTGACGTTGCATGTTAATCCTCCTGACTAACTGTACTCTTACCGGGACTACAATTGAGGCAGATTGTGCCGACTTAAAATATATATAAAATATATATTAAAGTCAAATGAAATCGCCTAACTCTTTAAAATAATTACGAAAAGTAATAGAATTGATGTGAAATTAAACCGCTTAAGGTATTTTTTTCATCAGTAACTGCGATTGCCGAGTGGACAAGTGGTAAGTCAAGAGGCTCTGAACCTCTCATGCATAGGTTCGAATCCTATCTCGGCAGCCATTGATTAACATTAAGATGATACAAGTTATCATCTTTTTCTTTTACAAATAATTACAAATTAAATTTTATCAAAATCACGATAACTAACTGTTGTCGAAACGCCAGAATTATGATGTTTGCCTACTTGATTTTTTAATGGCGGTAACTTCATATAGTCGCCATAGATGCGCGTTAAATAAGCTTGAGTATTATTTGGAATAGCCACTTCAATTCCTTCAAACACGCCTTTTACTGGCGTAGCAAACCACGCTTTGGGAAATGTGTCGCGATTAAAGTACATCGTTTGGTAAATTGCGATTGTCTTCGCTTTTTCATATGGTAATACTTTTGCCCAAGCCTTTATTAAGCGCGTAAGCCAATTACCAATATTAAACGGGAGAAAAATAATCGCGATTAAATAGAAAAGCCAACAATACCACCAATTTTTCTTTGTTGGGCGGTGCCAAAAATGTCCAAGATAAGTAAACCACCAAAAAAACCACATTAAATATGGTTTTAAACTCTTGGTTGGCTTATTTTTCTCTTTTTTTGCCACGCCATCAAGCGGGAAGATATCAATATAAATTCCGTGATTAATATTGTGCATATTAAAAACAGTTTCTTTAAATGTTGTTGATGAATCGCGTAACTTGGCAAATAAATACGTGTAACCAGGATTTGAATGATAATCTTGGAGAAAATATGGCGTTTCAAATTGTGTGCGCAGTTTGAGAAGTTTTTCAAAGTCCGGACGGGGCATACAAACATCAAGATCGTCATCCCAAGGAATAAACCCCTGATGACGAACAGCGCCTAAAAGCGTGCCACCAAAAAGATAATATCGCAGTTGGTGTTTTTCACAAACGCGGATAAATTCTTTTAATAGGGCAAGTTCTTTGGCTTGAAGTTCGTTCATTGATTATTCCAGTTATTCCGAAAGTGTGACGTTATGATAAACCGCTTGGACATCTTGTAGTTCATCAAGAAGTTCGAGCATTTCTTTTAATTTGCGTAGATCTTCTTCATCTTCAACTACGACTTGGTCATTTGCTACGAGGCGAATTTCCGCCATGATGAACTCTTCAACGCCAAGGGCTTGTAGTTGATCGCGCGTTGAACCAAATTCCGTTGGTGCGACTGATATTTGTATAACACCATCTTCATCGCTAGAAACGTCCCAGACATCGATATCATTGAGAATTAATGTCTCTTCCACTTGGCTAGGATCTAATCCTTGGATGATAAATACACCAGTCTCAGTGAAATTAAAAACAACACTCGCTAAATGGCCACCGCGTTTGGTAATTACGGTTTTAATTTCAACATACGCCCGATTTACATTATCGGTTAATGTATCAACAACAATCATGGAACCGCCTGGACCCATTGCTTCATAACGCCCGGAAATATATGCTGTTTGATCGTCATTTCCCGCAGCTTTACTGACCGCCCGTTCAATAACGTCTTTCGGCACACCCTGACCTTTAAATTTATCAATTGCACTTCTTAATGCCAGATTGGAAGCGGGATCCGGCACGCCGGATTTTGCGGCAACAAAAATTTCTTTACTTGCGCGCATATATAATGCGCTTTTCTTCTTCGCTGTGCCCGCCATTGCAGCGGCACGTACTTCAAAATGACGTCCCATGACTATCACCTTCCCTGTTTGGTAATTTTACTACTTATTACATTAGCCTTCAAGAAAGCCAGTAAGTTCTAAATTGGCTAAAAAGTTAAACGATTAATCAAATTGAGCTCTAAATCACCTAATAGTGTTTCTACTTGATCTAAAGGAATATTACTTAATTCAGCGGGGTGATGCGCATCACAACCAATAAGAACAGGAATATCGGTTTTAGCTACTTCAACCCAAAATTCGCGCACTGGATAATCATACCGCTTACTCACAAAATAGTCATGCATGCCGCGACGTACACCACCAAGATTAATTTCAAGTGGCATGTTGTTCTTTTGAGCAGCAGCGATGATGCGCGCTGTCGCCTCCATCGCATTATGATCAAAAATTGGATAAAACGACAAGAAGAAATCCGGATGGGCAACAAAGGCGAATAATCCACTATTGATTCCGGCGACTAAATCATCTGTATATCGTTTGAGCATTTCCGCTAGTTCCCAGTAGCGATTTCCATAAAATTTAAACTGGAGGTTTTCCACATAGCCATGTTGACCCAAAACCAAGTAATCAACTTTGTGACTGGCGAGTAAATCTTTATAATAACTGATAAAATCAGGAAGAAATTCTGCTTCAAATGCCGTGTATATTTGTATTTCTGACATGTAACGCGTTTTTAAAGTATTGATACTTGTGAGATATTCATCTAGTAATGAATAATCGCCCCGAATTCGCGGTTGCTTAACACCAGGAAGAAAAATGTGGTCACTAACTCCATAAACACGGAAACCACTCTTAAGCGCTTGTATAATATATTCTTCGTCACTACCTTTGGCGTGTCCACAGCGTGTGGTGTGATTATGGTAAGAATAATCCAGTATGAACTGCTTATTCATAAAACACTTCCATTAAATAAAGTCCTGAAGCAGGTGCTTTATATATCACTGGTGGATGACTTGGTTTATCAAGAAAAGTTTTTACACTCATTGGCGCTATCTTGTTAAGACCAACTTCAATCAGCAAGCCGACCATCATCCGGACTTGATAACGCATAAACCCACTCCCAAAAAAATCGATAATAAGTTCATCATCCTGCGATTGCAGTGTTGCTTTTGTTATCAAACGGATAAATTGTTGGAAATCATCCGTTTTTGTCGTAAAGCTTTTAAAGTTGTGTTCACCAATAAAATATTCAAGGGCAACTTGCATCGCGGAAACATTAAGTTTTTGCTTTAACTCATAACGATAACGAAATAAGAAAGGGTTACTTGGTCCGGTGGCAATTATATAACGATAATGTTTGCCGGTTGCGGAAATTCGCGCGTGAAAATCTTCTTTGACTTCGACAATTGAATTAATATGAATATCACTTGGTAAGAGGCAATTAAGCGCATACGCGCATTGACCAACATCAAGCGGTTTTATCGAGGAAAAATGGAAAGTTTGTCCGTAAGCATGGACGCCGGCATCAGTGCGACCACTACCCTCAATCTTTAAATCTGCTTGATTTAATATTTGTGCAAGTTTAGTGGTAATTATATCTTGGATTGTTCCGCCCCCAGGCTGTGTTTGCCACCCAAGATAAGCTGTGCCATCATAGCTAACATTAGCTAAATAACGCGCCATTAAAATAGGCTCCTAATCCAATTAGCAACAATTTGATATAGACTTATTAAGGCCGGAGAAAAATCAAGATTTAAAACTTTAACCGTGATAACACCGCCCAAGATAATTAGCATAAAAATAAGGGCAAGTGAATCGCTCCATGTCCATTTAAGCAAGCGATAACGCGTGCGTTTTCCCTGTGGATCATAGCCCCGTGCTTCCATTGCGTTTGCTAAATCCGCACTTCTTTGGAACGCCGAGACAAAAAGTGGCACAACAAGTGCAACAACGGCCCGCAATTTTTCTTTAAGTTTCCCGTGTTTAAAATCAACACCACGTGAGGATTGGGCTTTCATAATGCGTCCGGTTTCTTCTAGTAAGGTTGGAATAAAACGCAATGTAATACTAATTGTCATCGCAACTTCATGGACCGGAAAACGAATAATTTTCAAAGGATACATATACCACTCAAAGGCGTACGTTAGATCAAGTGGACGTGTTGTTGCGGTTAAAACCATCGTAATCGAAATCATTAAAACTAATCTTAAGAAAATATATGCCGTTTGAATAATTGGGCCTTGATAAATATCTAAACCCCAGAATGAAAAAAGGATGGTATCATTCGGCGCGCGATAAGTGAATAAATTCATGATTAATAGAAATATTACCATAAACCAAATTGCCTTTAATTGACGAAACAAGTCGCGGACACGCAAATGGGCAATTAGCATAAAAATTAAAATTAGTAGGGCGATAATTCCATATACAATGAAATTCATTCCAACACTACTAAATTTAAAAAATACTGCGACCATAAGAATAATCATCGAAAAAAGTTTGATGCGTGCATCAAGGCGGTGCAGGAATGATTTATATGGCATATAACGCCCTAACGAGATGCTTGCCATTATTTTTTACCTACTTTAATCATCTTAGCTAAGTCATCTTCGGAGTGCATTTGATTGATATCAATCGTGTATCCATGTGCTCTTAACGCCCGGGCGACTTCATAAAGCATCGGCGTTTCTAAAGAATATTCTTCCTTATCCGCCATAAAAAGTGTGACCGGATTAGTTTCTTCTATGACACGCCCTTCTTTCATCACGACAACTTGTGTCGCATAGCGTAAAACGATATCCATATCATGTGTGATTAAAATGATGTTTGTGCCTTGATGGTATAGATGAACAAAGAGTTCCATCATCATCTTCGCTCCAAGTGGATCAAGCCCCGCTGTTGGTTCATCAAGAATCAAAACTTTGGGTTCGGATGCGATAATTCCAGCAATGGCCACCCGCCGTCGTTCACCCCCAGAAAGTTCAAACGGTGAACGTTGATAATAACTTTCATCAAGACCAACCTCAGCTAAAGCTTTTTTGGCTTTTTCCTGTGCTTGTTCTTTGCTTAATCCAAAATTAAGCGGACCAAACGCCACATCATCAATTACTGTCTCTTCGAATAATTGATATTCGGGGAATTGGAAAACAATGCCAACATGCCGCCGTAAATCTTTGATTTTAGCGGGGGAGATTGGTTGAATAAAATCAATAATTTCTTGCGCTTTTTTTACCGCTAAAGCTTCGTGTTTATGTGGTTTATTAGTGATTTTTTCTAAATAGCGTAAATAAGAACGCTTTTTATATGGCGTTAATAATAAACCATCTACAATTAATGCCCCTTGTGTTGGTACTAGCAAGGCATTAATTTGTTGAACAAGTGTTGATTTGCCCGATCCCGTGTGTCCGATAATCGCTGTAAAAGCATGATCTTGGATTAAAAGATTGATATCGCGAATCGCTTCGAACTGAAAAGGCGATTTTGGGGCATAGGTAAAACTTAAGTTCTTAATTTCTATTGGCATAAGAACTCCACTAATTGCTCAGTTGTCCGGATGTCATCTGGCACTTCAATTCCTTGATTAAACAACGCTTTACGCATTTTATATATAAATGGCTGATCAAGACGAATAGCGTTGAGCTCATGTTCATGGGCAAATACTTCTAATGGCGAGCCAACTGCCATAATATGACCTTCATTCATGACAATCACTTCGTCACTTAAGAAAGCTTCTTCAACATCATGTGTAATTGATATTACAGTTAAATTCGGATTATTTACTTTCATTGTTTGAATTAAATCACGGATTTCTTTTTTGCCTTTTGGATCAAGCATTGCCGTTGCTTCATCAAAGATAATGATGTCTGGATTCATTGCTAAGATCCCGGCAATTGCAACTCTTTGCTTTTGTCCACCGGATAAGTTAGTTGGTTCTTTATCGGCAAACTCGAGCATATTTACTTGTTTCAAAACTTGAGAAATAATCCCTTCCATCGCGGCATGGGGAACTTGACGATTTTCAAGGCCGAAAGCAATGTCATCTTTGACTGTTGCCCCAATAAATTGGTTATCAGGGTTTTGAAATACAATTCCGAGCTGCTTACGTAATTGATTTACAGTTGATGAATTGAGTTGTTGACCAAATATTTTAATTTCGCCTTCAGCGGGTTCAAGTAAACCAACCATTAATTTTGCGAGTGTTGATTTGCCCGATCCGTTATGACCAATCACACAAATATAACTTCCGGCATCGATACTTAAAGACACGCCTTTTAAGACGTGGACTTTAGGTTCATATCCGAATAATAATCCGGTGATTTCAATCGCGTTTTGCATAGATAATTAATAATTTATGGTTGGTAAATTCCCTTGATATTTTCGATAAGTAACTCCGGCCATTTCGAGCATTTTTTTGCTTGCTTTAATCGCGACAGTATCCGCATATTTATCATCAGCATAAATGATTTCTTTAATGCCTGATTGAATAATTGCTTTTGCGCATTCATTGCAGGGAAATAGGCTCACATATAGCGAACACCCTTTAAGCGCAACGCCGTTACGCGTATTTAAAATCGCATTAAATTCCGCGTGACAAACATAGAGATATTTACTATCAAGACCCTCGCCCCGATTCCATGATAATTGATCGTCATCGACGCCAATTGGCATGCCGTTATAGCCAACAGAGACAATTTTGTGATCAGCATCAACAATTGCTGCACCGACTTGTGTATCGGGATCTTTGCTCCGCATCGCTGATAAAATAGCGATTCCCATAAAATATTCATCCCAAGAAATATAATTTGTTCGTTTGCCCATATTAAAAACCTCTTTAGCGCGATTATTATACCATAGCTAGCCACTATTTTATGCCAATATGTCGTGAACAACTGTTATGTATTTACTGTTCGACAATAATAATGGCCGTCTCAAATGGGGCTAACTTTTTAACTTGATCATAACTTGTTTGCCGATAGTTACTAATTAACACTTTACCCGCTAAGTTCATATTAATTTTTTGCTGGTGGTGCGACATATTGGCGATAATTAAATAGGTTTTTAAATTTAAAGTTCGTTTAAAAGCGTAAATATTCTTGTTAGAGTCAATCTTTTGATAACTACCCAGCATCAGTATCTCATCAGCATTACGTAGACTAATGAGTTCTTGGTAGAAATGAAAAATCGATTGCGGGTTTTTCATGTTGTCAGCAACATTAATCGTTTTGTATGTTGGATTAACTTTCAACCACGGTTTCCCGCTTGTGAATCCACCATTGGCCGTTGCGTCCCACGCCATTGGTGTGCGGTTGTGATCGCGCGAGAAATTCATAATCCACTTAAACGCAAGTTTCTTCGGAATATGATATTGTTCACGCAGTGTTTTATAAACATTATGACTGGTGACATCATCAATTTCATCCATACTCGTAAATTTAGTATTAATCATTCCGATTTCTTCGCCCTGGTAAACAAAAGGTGTTCCACGAAGTGTCAATAATATCGTAGCGAGCATGGTCGCTGATTGATAATAATATTTCTTTTCATCACCCCAGCGTGATATCGAGCGTGGAACATCGTGGTTTTCCCAAAACATCGAATTCCAATCAATGTGTTTTTGCCATTTGTCGAGTGTCGAAATCATTTCTAGTGGCCGATATTTTTTCTTCCATATTGGCAACTTTCGATAACCAATATTTACGTGTTCAAATGGAAAAATCATCGTTAATTCATCTTCGAGAAATGCGCGGCTTTCTTCGCGCGTAATATGCGTTGTTTCGCCAACCGTAAAGGCGTGATAGGGTGCAAGCACATCCCGATTGAATTGTTTTAAAATTTGATGACAACCCGGCTGTGATACGTAATGTTCGATTCCTGTTAAATAAATACGCTTTTTGCCATCTTCTAAACTTGTTTTATAAATACAATTAATTACATCGCAGCGAAAACCCGCCGCTCCTTTATCAAGCCAAAATCGCATAATATCTTCTACTTCGGCAATAACTTTTGGATTACGATAGTTGAGATCAACTTGTTCAGGTGTAAATAAATGCATATAATAAAGACCATTTTCTGGACATTTTGACCAGGCTGGCCCCATAAACATTGATTTCCAATTATTCGGTGGTAACTCGCGACCTTTCTGATCGACTTTACCTTGCTTCCAAATGTAATAATCATGATAGGGTGAATGAACATCTTTAGCTTGAATAAACCATTCGTGTTGATCGGAAGTATGATTAATAACTAAATCCATTACGATTTTAATATCGCGCTTGTTTGCTTCGAAGAATAACTCGTCCATATCGCTCATTGTGCCAAATTGCGGATGAATGGCGCGATAATCGCTAATATCGTAACCATTATCTTTATCTGGTGATGCGTAGACCGGTGAAAGCCAAATCGCTCCAATTCCAAGATCTTTCAAATAATCTAGTTTGGAAATAATTCCAGGAATATCACCGATTCCATCGCCATTAGAATCACAAAAAGACCGCGGATAAATTTGATAAAATACGCGTTTTTGCCACCAATTGTCCATAACTATTACCTCGATAGATAAATTATAACATTGAAAAAAAGTTCCTGGCGTATTAACCATGAAATTAAATAAAAAATGCCGCCGCAGCGGCAATTATTTTTTTATTGATCCATTAAGGCAAGTATTTCATCGAGATTAAGATTTGTCGTTCTTTTTGTCTCACTATAGGCGCGACTCGCCTCAATTTGCTCTTGTTCCGATGAACACATTTGACATTTATTGGTTTGTTTAACTTCTCCAAGATATTCACGCGTCTTCTTTTTCATTGTGTTCACCATTTCCTTTGCCATTAATACTCTAACATTGAAAGATAGTGAAAAAAAGATATAAATTCATGTAAATTTTTTTCATTTTAAAATCTAATAAAAAAAGGTTTTTATTTTGTGTTTTCAATATAAATTACACGATAATAAATATTGATTAAATAATAGACAATAAAGGTCTTCACAATAACCGCCACGACAAATAGAAGCGATTGAACAAAAAGATTGACGAGTAAATTACTACTAAAAACAATCATTTTCCAAATTGGGCCATATAAAACATCAATCGTTAAATCTGTGAGAAAAATAATAATCGCCACTTCATATGGCGTTGGACAAAGCGGTTGCTTATTTGGTGTTTTTTGTGCACGGACTTCCATAAAATGCACACCTATCGCGATAATGACAGCGACAATAATTAAAATGATTGGTGTGAAAATTTTCCACCAAATATTAAAAACAATGGTCGCTGTTGTCTCATATGTCGCGCGATAAGTAAGTGAATCTCTAACAATCACGACAACACTAATAAAGATAACAATAAGCGCCATTATGCCCCATAAAATATAACGATTCTTGATATGCCCCCGGACTTTTTTTAGCAACAAGAAAACTAAACTTGGCAAAACACCAAATAACATTGAACCAAGTAAAGGCCAAATAATAAATGCGCCAACCGGAAATAGCGTTGTGCCAATTAAATCCGCTGCAACACCAACGATGCCACCCCAAATTGGTCCCAAAATCAATGATGAAATGACAATTGGAATTGCGCCAAGCGATAAACGATAAATTCCAAGTTGCACTCCTGGTATAAAACGCGTAATAACAATCGAAAAAGCAATCATCATCGCAGCGATGGCCATTTTTTGAATATAATTACGACGATTATTAATCATTGAAAATACCTTCCTTCCATAAGAAAGATATATAGCCAGCAAAACCAAGCGAGCCAGTAATAATAATTGTGTCATGTATACGAGCGGTCGCCATAACTTTCTTTATCGCGGTAATTGGGCTAATGATAAACGGATAATTATTGGGTGGATATTCTTCTTGACGACGTGACCGTGAGTGATCAAAAAACGTTAAGGTAATTCGCGCATCAACTTCTTTTAACATCGCAAATTCTTGTTCAACATCTTTATCGTGATATGCAGAAAATATGATAATTGGCGATTTAATTTTTAGTAACTGGAGATTTTCAACAAGAACTTTCATTGCCCCAGGGTTATGTGCGCCATCGATAATAATCCGTGGCGATTCATGCACAATTTCCATTCGTGCTGGTAATGCATCTAAAAGCAATCCAGTCCGAATACTTTCGTCGCTAACGGGAAATTTTTCTTCAAGAATTTTCAAACCAGTAATTGCAATCATGGCATCGAGGGCATAATAATAAGCCGGTTTTTTTATTTTTAACGCTGCTAAACTTTCGTCAAAATCAAAGGAAATAAAATTATAATCTAACTGAATATTGCATGGTGCATCCGCTTGGAAAAAAGCCGATTGCTGTTTTTCTGCCACTGATTTGATGATTGAAAGTGGCTCAGCAAGAATATCTTGGCCAACCAAAACAGGAATATCGGATTTTATAATCCCTGCTTTGGCTAAAGCAATTTCTTTAAGCGTGCGGCCAAGAAATTGTGTATGTTCTAATGTCACATTAGTAATAATTGATAACATGGGTGTAAATACATTTGTGGCATCTAATCGGCCGCCCATTCCAACTTCAATAATCGCCAAATCAACTTTTTGTTCGGCAAAGTAAATAAACGCCAAAAAAGCTTCCATCTCAAAAGCAGTAATTCCAAATTGCATAAAGCTGACAGCGTAACGATTTATTAATGTGAGTAAATCGGCATCAGAAATCGATTGCCCATTAATTTGCCACATTTCATTTTCATAAAATAGAAACGGTGAACTAAACATCCCGACGCGATAGCCTTGCACAGCGTATATGTTGGCAAGCATCTTACAGGTTGTTCCTTTACCATTTGTCCCCGACACATGAATAGCGGGAACTTTAAAAGAAAATTGATGATATTCCAAAAACGCATCAAATTGGCTGCGTTCATATTTATGGCGATCATCACGATCAGCGAGGAATGCTTTTGCTTCCTTAATACTACGAAACATCTTCTTTAATCCTCGTTGCGACCATCGTGTTTTCTGCCACGATTAATTTCGCGTTCGGCATCGCGATTTTTAATTGTTTCGCGTTTATCAAAAAGTTTTTTCCCGCGTCCGAGCGCAATTTCAATTTTAGCCCGGCCTTTAGTTAAATATACTTTTGTAACAACAACTGTTAAGCCTTTTTCTTGAACTTTTTGGCTGTAGCGAAGAATCTCGTGTTTATGGAGCAATAACCGGCGTTCACGTAAAGGGTCATGATTAAAATACGTCCCTTTTTCATAGGGCGCAATATGCATACCAATTACCCACGCTTCGCCATGACGAAAAACGACATAAGTGTCATTTAAATCACACCCGTGCGCGCGTAATGACTTTATCTCTGTGCCCGTTAATTCAATACCGGCTTCGAGAAAGTCATCAAGAAAATAGTTATGAAAAGCTTTCGCGTTTTTTGTTAAGACTTTTAAACCACTATTCGTCATTGCTGTTCTCCTCGTCGTGTATTATACACTATTAAAAAGATTTCGCGGAAATGGCGAGAAGAGATTTTTACAATTAATTGATTTTAATGATCACTGGTGATTCAATCACAATCGTTCCTTTTCTTAATGGAATAATGTCGCCAGTTATTTCATCGCGCACTTCCTTAACTTGTAACGGAAGTAAAACCTTGGCTTTACCTCCTGAAAAATTAAAAACACCAAGATATTTTTCGTTTTTAGATGCAAGCGTTGCTAGCAATACATCGTTTGGAAAATACATTTCTAAATCAAAGCTTGTTTTTTCATAAAATACTTTGCTTTTTTTGAATTCAATCATGCGTTGAATAAGTAGGTATGTCTCTGGATCATGTTGCTCCCAATCAAGCGGGTCATATTCAAAAAGATGCGGTGCTTTTGACAAAGCGTTTTCTTGCCCAGCATAGAGAAAACCAACCCCGGGTTGGAAAAAACTCCAAGCGGTGAGGTTATGTAATTGATTTTGATCTTTCACAAGTGAAGCAATCCGCGCTTGATCATGATTTTCTAAGAAATGCGCTTTTAGATAATTATCGGGATAAAGATATTCTTGGCGTTTGACTGCTTCGACATAACTACGGAATGTTCCGCGCATATTTAAATACTTCTTGAGATCACCATAAACATCGTAATCATAAAGAATATCAAACGCTTGATACATTTCTGCATCGCTATGCGCTTCATAGCCTTGAGCGCGTAGATATTTAATAAATTCTGGTTCAATTGATTCGCTGAGCCAAAATACATCGGAATTAACTTTTGCCACCTCTTCTCGTGCTTTTTTCCAAAATGCGAGAGGAATAATCGGTGCAACGTCGCAGCGGAAAGCATCGACACCTTTATGCACCCAATAAATTAGTGTTTCAATAAGATAATCCCATACGGCGGCAACCTCAAAATTAAGATCGGCAACATCTGACCAATCGCCAACGCGATTACCTGGTTGACCATTTTTGATATAAAACCAGTCAGGGTGTTCTTTTAATAAGATTGAATCACGTGAAGTATGGTTAAATACGATATCCATCATGATTTTTAAACCTTTTTGATGTGCTTTTGCGACAAGGTCTTCAAAATCAGCTAATGAACCAAGATCTGCATTGATCGCCCGATAATCTTTTATCGCATATGGCGAACCCGCTGTTCCTTTGCGGGCAACTTCGCCAATCGGATGAACCGGTAACAAGTAGAGTATATCTACACCAAGATCAACAATCCGCTCTAGATCATTTTTTAACGCCCTTAATGTTCCGTCTTTAGAATAGTTGCGCGGAAAAACTTGATAAATTGTTGAATTACGTAATTGATTGATATTCATATCAAAACTCCTTTAATCAACAAAAGCGAATAATGGTTTGTTTTCATGTTTTGCATCCCATTTACTGACGATGAGTTTATCTTTTTTTAATTTATGATAATAGGCTAAAGCAGGGAACACCACTGGTAAAGCGTGGATGATCCCTTCGGCGTTAAATAACAAAAGTGAGACAGATTCAAACATCGAATGAATAATAAATGCCGTCAAAGCTACCAATGAATAGAAAGCAACGTACTTATTAAACTTAGCAATTTTTATATTTACGTAAATTAGATATCCAATAAAAGTAAGATACGGTATTAACAAAATTAATCCGCCAGTTGATATTACCTCAATAAAACCATTATGAAAATTGCCCCACCGATAAGTGAAATGTGATGCCGGTTCATACGCCATTGCCGTACCTAGGAGCATTTTTGAAATATAAAATCCCCGGCCAAAAATTAAACTAAATGGTTCATCAAGATAACTAAATGCATACCGCCAAATAATAAGTCTTGATTGCAAAGAATTGGTTACAAATATTGAATCAGGCAAAACATCATTAAGCAACTTGCCCAAGAAGGTTGTCTCCAAGGACGGTACTAAACGGAAAACAATTAATGCTGCAATTGTCAGCACGCTTAATGGTAAAGCAAACGAAAAGATGATTTTGTGTTTGGGCAATAAGTTTACTAGCCAAAAAACTAAAATAGCAAGATAAACAAATGCAAACATAATGGTTTTTGTTTTAGAAACAGTGAAGAAAATAATGACCGCAAATGGTATCGATAGCAAAATAAAAAGCCATCTTAATTTTTTAAAACGTGTCCAAAGATAAAAACAGGACAAAAAACTCACAAATAAATAACTAGCAAATAAATTGCGGTTAATAAATAAACCATTAGGAACATGGGCATAAGCAGATATTCCATCAGTAATTGTTTTAACGTACTTGTCCATTTCAGTAATTAGACTATGGGCAATAAAAATATAACCGATGGCAATTAGGGCGATGGCTGCTAAAAAGATAATCGCGCGCGCATTTTTTTGCTTAGGAAAGACAAAAACCATAACGTAAATTAATAAACACGCACTAATTGAAAGTAAAAATGAACGTAAACGATCAACCATATCAATTGAAACAACAATTGTTTGTAAATCTCCATTAGAAAGTTTGAGTTGTTCAACTAGCGTTACAGGTAAATATCCCATCACAACTGTATTACTAATAATGATGAAAGCAAGAATACATATTGCCGTTATTTCCGATCGAAATTGAATATGGTAATGCGTCAAAATTAAGTACGTGATTATTAGCGCTATTGACACACAGAAAATAACAAAAAATGATATAAAATCAAAAGGATTAATAATTACTGCGGGTGTTATAAAACTATTTTCAAATAAGAACAAAATTAGCACAAAAATTATAAAAATGAGTATAAATTCGCCCCAGATTTTCTTAGTAATGCCTATTCGATCTTGCTTGGGTAAAACGTTCTCCATCTTATTGTTTTAATCCGTCGCCTTGTGTTTCTTTGGATGAAAAATTCTAGATAATAAAAGTCCAATCGTTAAAAAGAAAATTTTAATATCAAAACAAAGCGAGGCTTTTTCCGCATATTCTTTTTCAAAAGAAACCTTTAATTTTGGATTATGACGAGTTTTAACCTGTGCCCAACCAGATAATCCTGGTTTCATTTTATAAATTCCGTAATGAAGTCGGTCGTTATTCAGTTCTTCTTCAACAATTTGTGATGGGCGATAGCCAATGAAACTCATTCTTCCAGCAAAAATATTAAATAATTGTGGAATCTCATCTAGGGCTGACAAACGTAAAAACCGACCAAACCGCGTGACGTATTGGTCATAATGATTGCCAATTTCATTTGGAGTAACATTATCCGGCGCGTGAATATCCATTGTCCGAAATTTGATTAAATGAAATAAGCGCATGTTCTTACCTAACCGTTTTTGCACAAAGAAAACATGGCCTTTTTGGTCAATTGCTACGGCAATAATCAAAATAATAAAAAATGGAACTAAAATAACAATTGCTAAGAATGAGAATAACAAGTCAAACGCTCGTTTTAAAAAGCGATACATAAATGGCCCTCGCGTGTTGGTATTATTCTACCATAATTGATAGAAGCAAACCATTTTTGATTAATTCTAATTTGCTAAACTATTTATATACTATATATCGGTTAAAATCAATGTTAATAACTGGTAAGAGGTTCTAATGATTACACTTTTTCAAAATGTGTATCAGGATTATTTTTATCATATGGTTCGCTCGCCCACATAATAGTGACTAAATCGTGATCACCAATGTTAGTGATGTTGTGTGTATATCCAGTCGGAATATCAATGACGCGCAAGTCATCACCATTTACTTGATAAGTGATAATTTCAGTTGTGCCAATCTTGCGGAAATTAATTTCTGCTTGCCCGGAAACAACAAGAAATTTTTCGTTTTTCGTATGATGCCAGTGATTGCCTTTAGTAATGCCGGGTTTTGTAACATTAATTGATACTTGACCAGCGCCTTCAGAGCGTAAAAATTCTGTAAATGAACCGCGATCATCTTTATTCATTGTTAACGCATATCCAAAATCATCTTCAGGGAGATAACTTAAATATGTTGCATAGAGTTTGCGGGTAAAATCATCATCAAGCTTAGGAACCATTAGCGTAGTTCTTGATGCTTTAAATTGTCTAATCGTATTTGCCAGTTGACCAATTTTAATCGGATAATTTGGTTCAATAAAGTAGTAATCTTGAATTTTCACTTGCTGAGGATTTTCAATCATATCGAGCATTGTAAAAACTAAATCATCAATATAAATAAAATTAATCATGGCCTCGGGGTCATCAATCCGTATTGGTAAATCGCGGGCAATGTTATATGCAAAAGTTGCAATCACTGAGTTGTAATTAGGGCGTGACCATTTTCCAAAAAGATTACTTAGTCGATAAATAAAAACTGGCGTCCCCGTTCTAATCGAAAATTCACGAAGATAATCCTCAGCCATTTTTTTGCTACGACCATAATCGTTATCCCGCTCTGCTTGAATTGTTGAGGAGTAAATGATTGGCGATTTGCAGCTATATTCTTCCATTAATGAGGTTAATTCAAATGTGAAATTAGCGTTTCCATTATAAAATTCGTCATTTGTTAGCGGGCGATTCACACCGGCCAAGTGCACGATAAAATCCGCTTCTTTAATCCATCTAACGAGTTCTTCTTTGGTTGAGCCTAAATCATATTCAAAAACTTGGTGACCTTTTTCATTGAGAACAAGGCAGAGATTTTTTCCGACAAAACCTTGCGCACCAGTGACGAGAATTTTCATTTTAGATTCGCTCCTTTAAAATCATTAAGGTAGAATTTAAGCCATCTTTGATTGCATAAACTGGTTGCCAACCAAGTTTTTCAATTCGTGTGATGTCTTGAATCGCGTTAGTCGCAAGTGAGTAGCCGCGACCATCATATTCATCTTGTTGTTGGACTTCAACAACAACTCCAGCTAAGTTAGCGATAAGTTCAGCGATTTCTTTTAAGGAATGTTGCTCTAAATTCGCTACATTATACGCTACGCCACTCTCTCCGTGATCAAGTAAATATACAAGCGCTAAAACGGCATCTGCTACATAGGTATAACTATAGCGTTGCTGACCAGCGCTCTTTAATACAATGCTTTGCTTATTTATCGCATTTCTTAAAAATTGTGAAACAGCTTTGCTATCATCAAGGCGCATTGTTGGACCAAATATACGTGAAAAGCGTGGTAATAAAACTTTAACATTTTTTTCGTTACTATAAGCAATTGCTAATGTTTCACTCGCGCGTTTACTTTCATTATAAGTGTTACGGACTTTTGTCGGATCTAAATAACCGTAATCATCTTCTTTAATCGCTTTCCCTTTACCCTCACCATATACTTCGCAAGTTGATAAGAGCATAAATGTAGCTTGATTATTGTTAGCAACATCTAACAAATTTTTAGTGCCAATAAAATTTATCAGCATTGTATCGATTGGGTGAGATGCATAATTCTTCGGATCAGTATACGAGGCAGCATGAATTACATAATCAAATTTTTCTTCTGTTTTGATTGGGTTTTGAACATCAGTAATAATTGGGATAAGGCGTGGATCATCAAGATGGGCTGTAAAACGTTTGTTGAATGACATTTGTGAACGCGTTAAAGCAAAAAACGTGATATCAAAATTTACATCACTTAGTAATACATCAATCAAAAATGAGGCAATCATCCCTGTCGCGCCGGAAATGAGTATTTTCTTACCACGCAAAAAGTTTTTATCAAGTTTTTTCAAAACATCGTTTAACTCTTGCAGATAAGCAGGTATTGCATAAATATTCTTCATTAAATTAGATCTTCCTCACTAAATTTTTTTAAGGCTTTAAAAAGTGCAATATCATCACTTGTAGTAATTTTGACGTTATTAGCAAATCCCCGAGAAAAATAAAGCCGATAACCTAATTCGATAAAAAGCGTATTGCAATAAACGCTATTTGTGATGCCACGGGCAAAGGCTTGCTCGTATACATTGATTAAATCTACAAATTTATACGCTTGCGGTGTTTGTACGCGCCGCACATATTTGCGGTCAAGCGATTCAATGCCGGAGCGCTGATCATCGGTCAAAATGACGGTTTCTTGCATTGGTAGCGAGGATACAGCATTACCATATTCCTGACAGACTTTTAACAAATCATCAATAATTGGCTGAGGAACAATTGGGCGAATCGCATCATGAATAATAATGATATCATCAGCTTTTGCGTATCCTTTTAAACTAAAAATTCCATTTTGTGTGCTTAAATGACCGGTTTCTCCACCAGCCACAACTTGAGAAACTTTTGTGAGTTTATATGTAGCGACCAAATGCCAAACTTCATCAATGTAGTCGGATAGTGACACAATTACAATCGCATCAATATCTGGATGATTTTGAAAAGCTTCCAATGTATAAACGATAATTGGTTTTTCATCAACCAGCACAAATTGTTTGGGAATGCCGGCATGAAGACGAGCACCGACGCCACCAGCTAAAATTAATGCAAAATTCATCTTTTTGCCTATAGTCCTTGTGGATTCTTGATTTGCCAATTCCACGCATCGCGGCAACAGTCCTCGATATTAAATTTTGCTTTCCAGTTCATCTCTTTTTCGGCTTTTTGCACTGAGGCATAATTTTGATCAATATCGCCTGGCCGGCGTGGGTCAATAATATATGGAATTTTTACCTGATTAACCCGCTCAAACGCATGGATAAGTTCAAGTACGCTAGTACCGTTACCCGTCCCCAAATTATAAATAACAACACCCGGATTTTCCTGTAGTTTCTTGATTGCTGCAACATGTCCACGCGCTAAATCGACAACATGAATATAATCACGAACACCAGTTCCATCAACTGTTTGATAGTCATTACCATAAACATGTAGTACAGGTAATTTACCAACAGCAACTTGCGTAATGTAGGGCATTAAATTATTCGGAATGCCGCGTGGATCTTCACCAATTTCACCGCTTTGGTGGGCGCCAATCGGATTGAAGTAGCGCAAAATCGCAATATTCATTATTGGATTGGCTTTTTGCACATCTCGTAAAATCATCTCAATCATTAATTTGGTTGTCCCGTAAGGATTTGTTGTCCCGCCAATTTTATCTTCTTCAGTTAATGGAACATGATCAACATCACCATAGACGGTCGCACTTGATGAAAACACTAAATTTCGTACTTGATGTTTAATCATCAGTGCTAAAAGAGTTAATGTGCTATCCAGATTGTTTTGATAATATTCTAAAGGCTTTGAAACTGATTCGCCAACCGCTTTTAATCCAGCAAAATGAATTACATCACTAATTTGATGCTCAAGAAAGACCCGTTCTAATTCATCTTTATGACATACATCAACTTGATAAAATAGAGGCTTTTTACCAGTAATTTTTTTAATCCGATTTAAAACTTCCGGCTTTGAATTGCTAAGGTTATCAACAATAACAACCTCAAATCCCCGCTCAATTAATTCAACAACTGTATGACTACCAATGTAGCCAGTACCACCAGTAACTAATACCGCCATAATTATGCCCTCTTTAATACGTATTCACGAAATTGGTTTGCTTCTTCAAGTGTTTTGAAACGGCCCATATAGAACACGTCACCCATTCCTGGTGCCAGTACTTTTGGATACCGACCCGCCATTTTGATTGCAACGCCATAGGTTGAAATTATTTCTTCTTCATTATGTAAATAGCTACCGGCATGTGCATCACGCCGTGCCACTTCCATACAATAGTATTGATGAGCGCCAACCTTAACTGTAGTTAAATCCTTTGCCATCATTTCTGCATATATTTGATAGACGTCCGTACTTAAGGCAAAATTGTACATATCTGGTGTATATCCGCCCGCTGGACGCATATTAACTTCAAGGGCAACAATGTCGCCTTTTTTGCCTAAGTTTTTATGATCTTTTTTTAGTCGGAAAAACTCAAGATGGAAAAAGCGTTTTTGAACACCAAAAGCTTTTAATACTTTTTTACCAATTTCGGATAAATCTTCATCAACTGTTGGTTGGGTATAATAATAATCGTCGTCTAAATTGTTTACGATGTCATCATTGGGGCAAGGAAAGACATTTTGTGCCGCAAATATTGGTTCACAGTGGCTATTAGTAATTCCATCATAAGAAATTACTGTCCCATCGATAAACTCTTCCATGATATAAGTGATGATCGGATCTTTATTAAGAAAGAACGTTTTTAATTCGTCTTCGCTGGCAATGCGATATGTTCCAACAGCGCCAACACCAATATTTGGTTTAATGAAAACCGGATAGCCGACTTTTTGAATAAATTGTTCCGCGCCAGCTAAATCTTCTAGTAATTGAAAGCGCGCAACAGGAACACCAGCTTTTTGATAATATTCTTTCATCGCTGATTTCATTTTAACTCGCATAATTGTCTCGTTAGTAAAACCGCCACCGATATTAAAATCAGTGCGTAATTTGGCATCACTAATTAACCAATATTCATTATTTGATTCCAAAAATTCGATTTTGCCATATTTAAACGCAAAAAATGCAACAGCGCGGTAGAGGCTATCGTAGTTCTCCATATCCGCACAATAATAGTACTCCGTCAATGCATCGACGAGATCACTGCTTAGTTCATGATAGGGCGCATTGCCGATACCTAAAACATTGAAACCATTTTTCTTCAATGCGGCGGCAAAGCGATAATATGTCATTGGAAATTGTGGCGAGATTAAGATGAAGTTGCGCATATAACCCTCCTAGAAATACATACCACCTTGATTATATGCGAAAAGCCCTATAATTTCATCTATTGCTCACTTAATATAAAACTAAAAATAAACAAAAAGCCTTCAAAGAAGGCTTGTGTTTGTTGTTTTAGCGACCGAATCGGATGTAATTAATGCTCTTAAATATAATTATTCGCTAACACTAAAATCTTTTTTTAAGAACGCTAAGATATCCTGATAAACTTCCTGCTTATTAACTTCATTTAAAACTTCGTGACGCATATTTGGATATATTTTGTGTTCAAGATTTTTAAGACCATGATTTTGATAAAGATTAAACAGTTTTGTAACTCCCTTACCTTTGCCACCAACAGGATCATCAGCACCCGCGAAAATCGCAATTGGGAGGTCCTTATCGATTTTATTCAAGAATTTTTTACGATAAAGGCGATTTAATCCTTTAAGAAATTCGCGATAGAAACCTTTTGAAGAACCTTTTCCTGAAAGTGAGTCCGCAGTATACGTTTCAACATTTTCCGAATTATATGAAATCCAATCATTGATATTTTTACGATCCTTAATACTGTTTTGATAACCGCCAATTGCCATTGCTGCCAATAGTTTAGATGGTTTATCGTAACTTTTTTTACCCACCGTCAACCGCGCCAGCAAATAACCAATTTTAACAGTAAACATTGGGCCATTTGTTCCGGTCAAAACAATCTTATCAACGTGTTTACCAAACCGTTGGGCATAATCTTGTAGCATAAATGAGCCCATAGAGTGACCGATTAAATAAATCGGAACTGATGATGCTCGTAATTTTTGTACTAATTCATCGATTGTATAAACAAATTTACGAAATGCACTTTCTGGTACACAGCCAAGTTTTTGACCTCCAGCTTCAACGTTCATGCCTTGGCCATAGAAATCTAAAGAAAAAACACTATATCCTTGACTGTTTAAGAACGACGCAAAATCATTATAACGTCCGGTGTGTTCTTCCATTCCTGTTAAGATAACAACGTTAGCGGTTGGTTCTTCAACTGGCCAAGAACGTCCATAAAAAACCGAACCATCGTTCTTCACCATGCTAATTTTTACTTCAGCCATATATCTACCTCTCTAGATGCTTCTATGATAAAACAAAAACAATAACTGTTGTATTGTTTTTACACCTATTCAATCGACTTTCCAAGTTCGTAAGCTTGGCGAATAACGTCAAGTTGTTCAACCGCTCGTTCTTCCTTAACACCACCAACAGTGATAATACCGAGATTTTCCCATTTTAATTCTTTTGCAATGAAATGATAGTTTTCAGTGATTAAATCGAAGGCTTTAGGATCGGTGCTTTCGCCAGCAACAAGTAAAATTGATTGAGATATCTTTAAATCGCGTTTACGAAAATCAACTTGATAAGCGTATAACTTGTCGATAAACGCTTTAATCGCACTTGAAAAATTACCCCAATAAAGTGGAGTCGCTATTACAATAATGTTTGAAACATGAAGATAAGGGGCAATTTGATTAAAGGCATCATCAACAATACAAGGTTTGCCTTTTGACCAACATTTATCGCATCCGCGACAAGGGTATATGACTTTTAACGCCGCATCAAACCTACGGACAGCGTTACCGTTCTTGCGGGCACCACGAATAAAAGCCTTAGCAAGACTCATTGAATTTCCTTCGGTGCGGGCGCTACCGGTTATTACAAGAATATTTTTTGGCATTGGCGATATTGATACTCCTTAAAAATCTACACTTTCATTATAGCAAAAAATAATGATGAATATAATAAGAATCGGGTGCTTTATAACCGAATAATGCGCCTTTTTGGTTTTTAGTAGAGCTTTTTTGAATTATTAATAAATTTTTATTAAAGCTGTCTGTACGGATTAACGTGAACCATAATATGTTTGATGTCAGAAAAATCTTTTTCAATCAAATCATGAACATTTTCAGCAATGGCATGAGCAGCGTTTAAAGTAATTGTCGGATCAACAGCAATCTCAACATCAACATAAATTTTTGCACCAAAAATTCGTGTGCGAAGCACATCAATACTTAAAACGCCGGGGACTTCGTTAATTGTATGTTTTATTTGATCAACAAGTTCTTGTGGGGCCGCCCGGTCAATCATCTGATTTAAAGAATTAACCAGAATGCGAATCGCAGAATATAAAATAAGTAAGGCTGAAATAAGCGCGGCAACTGCATCTAATATCGGTAGTCTTAACGTAATCGCTAATACGATACCAATGAGGGTGACTCCTGTTGCAAAAACATCAATTTGATGATCAAGAGCGATTCCGCGCACTGATGTTGAACCGGTCTTACGTGCTGTGCGATATGTGAAAACAAACAAAGCTTCTTTAATCAACATCGCAACCCCCGCCACAATTGAAGTTATGACATCTGGTAGGCGTAACGTTGTTTCTTGGCCGATAATAATCGTTGAAACTGCTGAAGCCCCAATCCCAAAAGCGGCTAAAATAAAAATAATGGCAAGAATAATTGAAGCCACATTATCAAATCTTTCATGACCAAATTGGTGTTCATTATCAGCTGATTTTTGTGATTTTTTCACACCAATAACAACGACAATTGTCGAAATTACGTCATCAATTGAGTTAACCGCATCGGAAACTAATGCCTGCGAGCCTCCAATAATTCCCACAATTAGTTTGCCTAATGCCAAAAATATATTGGCAAATAGCGATATAAAAGTGGCTCGATTATTAGCGCGGTCATTATGTGATTTTGCTTGTTCACTCATTTTTTTCGATTCCATCCGTTGATATGAATTTTATCACTATCAAGTAATAGATGTGGGGATTTTTTTTCGTTTGGATAGCCATAGGCAATCATACCAAATAACTTCATATTCGCAGGCGCTTTTAGTTTTTCTTCCACTAAATGCCGCCACTCAGAATTTGCTGCTCCGACCCACACTCCGCCAAGACCAAGTGCGTGAATTGCTAGAAGCATATTTTCAATCGTCGCTGATGCATCGTTATTTAATAAAAATGTATCATTTTCAATATTGATATCGCCAAATACTGCAAAAGATTGTGGGGCATCTTTAATCTTTTTCCCATATTCGTTGTTATCGAGTAACTGGTTACTTAATGCACTGTCAGCAATACTGACAATATGAATTGGTTGGCGATTATGGGCAGTTGGCGCAGCAAGACCAGCAATCATAATTTTTTTAATTAAGTCTTTTTCAACAGGAAAATTAGACCATTTACGAATACTCCGCCGACTCAAAATAGAATCATAGGGCGTCTCTTCTTTCGTGGTTGGTTTTTCTTGGAAAAAAGTCAATAAATCTTTCCGAGTAACAATACCTATAAACATTGAGCGGTCATCTAAAACGGGGATAAAGTTTTGATCTAGTGATAAACGGTATAATTCTTCCACATGTGCCGTGATATAAACTGGACGATTATCAATCTTCCGCGGAATCGATATCACTGGGAAATCCTCAGCTTTTTTTAAATTCAAAAATGCATAATCTTTAATAAACCAAAGAATATCCCCTTCGGTGATTGTGCCAAGATATTCACCTTTTTGACTCAGAATTGGAATAGCAGAATAACGGTGGACATGCATTTTTTCTAATGTTTGGCGAACGGTAAAGTCATCAATAATATACGCGACTTCGCTTTTCGGTTTTAAAAAATGAATGATGTTCATGATTAATTCTCCGTTCTAATTAGTAATATTATAACATTCTTGATTTTCAAGAAATTGATAAAGTTATTTTAAATGTCGATAAATAAAAAAAGTTAGGCTTTGGATAAACCTAACTACTTATTGAAAATGACAAATTTAGATATTAACTTCGTTATGAAGAATTTCTTCGCGATCCATTGCGCGCTTTAATGAGTGCCAAACCGCTTCAACTTTATCACTTGTTAAATGATCAAAGATTAGTACATCTTTTTTGAATAATTGTGCGAGTTTTCCAAATTCTTTTCCATAAGCAACCAAGCGCTCTGTTGGATTATTTAACAAGTAGGTTTGAAGTTCTTCACTTGTTTCAATATCGATGCAATGATAGGTGCGACGAAGCCGTGACCGTAGTTGAGCATTAATCCCTTGTGGAAGTAACAATTTAAAGGATTGATAATCAAAGGCTTTGATCGCTTCTTCTCCGACCTTGCTAATGCTATTATTAATTTCGTAAAATAAAGGGTCACCGACCACCATATCAACCAAGACGATTGGTGCAAGGTTAATTGGGCTTGCTTCACGAAAGAATTCGTTGGTTGTTCCGTGAAAAATAATGCCATCAACATTGGTTAATGATTCCACTGGGCCATTTCCGTGATAAACTAAATCATAGCCATCACGGGCAATGCGCGTGGTCAGTGCTTTGACAAAAGCAAATTCGTCCAGCGCGCCAATTCGACTACTGGCTTCTCCTGTATAAAGCGCAATATTAAAAGTCTTTCCCCGAGCTAAATTACGGGCAGAGGCATTGCCCTTATAATTGTACAGGTTGACAATTTGAAGAACTTTGTTTCTTGTTGTTTCAGAGATTTTCTGATCTTTGCGGTCATTGAGGACGTAGGAGACCGTGGCTACTGAGACGCCCGACTCACGAGCGATGTCCTTAATAGTTACTTTCTTTTTCATACTTAAATTATAAGTAAGTTAAGTAAAATAAGCAAATAAAACACTTATCCATTGAAGGAGTTAAATATGAACGAAATTGCCCTGTTCCATCAACCCGAAAGTGCCTATGGTTACGCCATTGACCAACACCGTTATCACCTGCGCCTAAGAGTTGATAAAAAAGATGTAATCGATGAAATTGTTGTTCTTTATAACGATAAATTTTTGTATCAAAAAGCCCAACTTAAACTCGCGATGAAGCGCCAACATAGCGATCATTTTTTTGCTTATTATGAGACGATTATTTATTTAGATATTCCGCGGCTTGCTTACGTATTTTTAATTAAGAGCAAGGGTAAATCACTGTATTATTCAGAAGACGGATTAACAGAAAAGTATGATTTTGTTAATTCTTTTTACCATCATTTTCAAATTCCCACAAATAGTGATGCTGATTTAATAAGGCCAGTTACTTGGGTGAATAATACTGTTTTTTATCAAATTTTTGTCGAACGTTTTGCAATCGGAAATCACCATAAGTCAATGGATTATATCAATGCTACTTGGGATCAAAAGCCACTACCAAAGTCTTTTTATGGCGGTGATCTCCAAGGTATTATTGATCATCTTGATTACTTAATAGATTTAGGGATCAACGCCATTTATTTAACTCCAATTAATCCAAGTAAGAGTAATCATAAATACGACATCAGCGACTACTATGATGTTGACCAAATGTTCGGCGATAAAGCAACTTTGAAAAATTTAATTGATCGTGCTCATAGTAATGGAATTCGCGTTATTCTTGATGCGGTATTCAACCATTGTTCAAGTGAACACCCCTGGTTTGTTGATGTAATCAATAATGGTAAAAAATCGCCATATTATGATTTCTTTTTTATTGATGGTGATTATCCTATGCCCAATCAACATCCACTAAATTATCAATCATTTGCTTTTACACGTTATATGCCTAAACTCAACTCATCAAATTTAAAGTTACAAGAAGAATTGATAAAAATCGGTCTTTATTGGATTAAGGAATTTGATATTGATGGTTGGCGACTTGATGTATCCGATGAAGTTGCCCACGCTTTTTGGCGTAAATTTAGGACCGCAATTAAATCCGCCAAACCAGAAGCGCTTATCATCGGTGAAAACTGGCACCGTGCCCATAGTTGGCTCCAAGGAGACCAATTCGATAGCATAATGAATTACGGTTATACAAAAGCTGCTCTCGATTATTTTGCTTGGCATAAACTTGACGCAGAAGGTTTTGTTGATAAATTAAATAATCTACTGATGCAATATTCTGATCCGATAAATCATATGATGTTGAATTTACTTGACTCTCATGATACTCATCGTTTTTATAGTGAGTGTAAAGAAGATATCGATATCATGCTTCAAGCATTGGCGTTTACAATTTTCTTTGTTGGCGTCCCTTGTATTTATTATGGAACTGAAGTTCCCATAAACGGTGGTTATGATCCGGACTCACGTCGTGGAATGCCTTGGAATCAATTAAATACTAAAAACACCTATTGGCAAAATGTTAAAAAATTAATCAAAATTCGGAAAAGCGAAAAAAGCTTTAATCATTTCGATTATCAGATAACTTATGAAAACAATCTCATTATCGTGCAGCGCGGAATCGAGAATGATGGACTAATTCTCATATTAGCCGACCAATCAACAAAGGTTGAAATTAAGTTAAAAGAAGTGCTATTTGCAACTGGTTTTGATGGGAAATCATTACAAAAATCTGGTTTTATAATTGCCCGTATATAAAAAACGCCATCTCATTTTGTGATGACAGCGTTATTTTTTTGATATGCTTCTTCAATCTGCTCAATAATTATTTTCCATTGTGCGGGATCGTTCATATCGCCAGGATCGAGGTATAATATCTTGCTCTTTGGTAAATGATAATGGCTATAGATTTTATCTAGTAATGCGTAATAGTGTTGGTAATGGAAATTCAGATAATCTTCTTGGCCTTTTTCAACGTCGCGGCTACGCCGATAAACGTTTTTAAATAGTTGCGCTTTTGAACGTACGATGACAATTTCTAAATCGAGTGGTTGGACATGATGCCGACACAAATCGCAAATTTCATATGTTAATGCCACTTGATGTGCATTCATTAATCCTTGTAATTGTAAAATTTCCGCAAAAACTAAATTAGAAAATAATGTTGAGTCAGTAATCACGTTTTGATTATTTTCTTCAGCGTGTAAGCGTAAAAATAATTCCCCATAAAAGAAATTTTGAGCAACAAAGCTCACTTCTTTAATGTTTTGATAATAAATGGCTAAAAACGGACTTGTTGCTACTGGTTCTTCAACTAGTTGTGCGTGAAAATAGGCGGCAAGTTTGCTCGCTAACAATGATTTTCCGGCCCCAATTGGGCCAATCACACCAATCCGCATTAATAGCCTCCAGAAGCTAAATGCAAATCAATGTTTTCGGATACCTTTTTTAAAAACATTTTCCATTCAGCGTCAATCATTTTCGAATTTATGGGTAAAACAATTATTTTGTTTTGATCGACATGATGAATGTTCTCCAAAGCAATAATATTTTGGAAATAAGTTTTAATATCATCATTTACATCATGAACCAAAAAATATATATCAAAGTCCGGCAAAGCTTTACAGTGTTCTTCGGCGATTGAAAGTGATAGACGATAATCTTTTTCATCTAATTTATTTTCTTGATAAAGTTTTTTTGTATTAATAATTTCTTCAATTAGTGTAACGCTACTCACAACTTGATGATTATTTTTTGATTGCCACAACGCTAATAAGATTTGCCCATATGCATCATTTTGATGAAGTAGGGCAAAACGTTGAACATCTTCAAATAACAATGATGCAAAATAGTCGGGAATGTTGCTTTTTAAAATCTTGTGCGCACCTAGATAATTAGCTAATTCAATGGCGACAAGATCCTTAAGTGATTTATTGGGGGAAAGAATGCCAATATGCATAACAATCTCCTTTCGTCCATAAGCATTATATAGAGAATAATTGTGTATTAAAAGTTAATCGATCAAAATATATAGAAAATAGCTTAGAGGAAAATTGTAATAAGTTTTTTCCGGTTTTATGTTTAAAAAAAGAAAAAATAAATAGGATGCTCCGATAACGCCTTGCTACTCATGATTATGCGGATTTAGTTTGATTAGTGGGTAAAGCTCAACTTTAAATCTATTTTCAAATAACGGCAAATTATATGGAATAAACTCGTTGATATTACGTTATAGATGCCCGCATAAATAAAAAGAGCCACAAAAAACACCGATTGAGAATAATTGCTCCGTCGGTGTTTTTATTTTTCTTAAAGAAGTTGTTCTAAATACTCAGCAAGGCTATCGTAATCCATCCGATCAGCTTTTATCCGGCTGATTTCTTTAGCGTTACGATAAACAATTATTGTTGGAATTGAAAAAACTTCTAGTTCGCGGGCAAAACCACGGTTATCATCTGTATTCATATACCGGACAACAAATTTGTCTTTGAATTCACCAAATAAGGCTTCATCCAATAACGGATATAAATTACGGCAATCCGGGCACCAAGCGGCACTAATTAAAACTAGAAGCGGTTTATCTCCGACTTGCTTAACAAAATCATGATATGCTTCACGATTTAATGGAATAAATTTTGCTTTATCAACTTCAAATAAAATAGGGCGTTCAATCATCATTTAGTCCTCCTTTTGACCATTGAAGAATTTTTGAATCACGAACTCACTTTTAAGACCGAGTTCGTTATAGAGTATTTTTTGTCGACTGATATCTTGCCGAAACACTTTATATCCTTCGGCAATTAATTCTTTTTCTGCATTTGGTAACATTGCTAGCGCCTTACTATCATATGGAGAATAAAATACAAACGCAACTTTGCCGCTTTCTGGGTTTAGTAATTGTTTTATTGTGCGTTTTTCACTTAAGTAACGCTCAGCCGCAATCGCCGCAATTGCGCCATCTCCGGCCGCTGTTGCAATTTGTCTAACATAAGTATCAGTCACATCACCAACAGCATATAAGCCAGAAACTGATGTTTGTTTATCTTTATCAACAAGAATATATCCTGCTTTATCTTTTCTAACTAAATCAGCAACAATTGCCGATTGGGGAACCATGCCAACAAAGAAAAACACACCATCAGCGGGAACATCTTTTTCTTCGGCGGTTTGGACGTTCTTTAAAGTAATGCCTTCGACGACTTTATCCCCATAAACACGGCTAATTGTGCTATTCCAGATAAAATCAATTTTCGGGTTAGCATATGCACGAGCTGCACTAACTTGGTTAGCATCGAGTTTGCCTTCTTTATGAATTACAACAATATGCACTTTACGGGCAAAGTTGGTTAAATAATCGCCTTCTTCAATCGCTTGATCACCAGCACCGAGCACATAGACTTCTTTATTTTGAAAGTTCGCTCCATCACATGTAGCGCAATACGCCACTCCACGTCCACGAAATTCTATTTCACCTGGTAATCCAAGAATACGCGGTTCGGTGCCAAGCGCAAGAATTACGGTTTCAGCAAAAAAGTCGCCTTTTCTTTTTGTTGAAACAATAAAACCATCTTCGACTTTTTTAATTTCTGATACTGAAGTACGCAAAAAAGTAATCGAAGGAAATAATTTAGCATGTTCGTAAAACTTTTCGCTTAAACCTGTTCCGCTCAAAGGAATTGCACTTGGATAGTTCTCAATTTGGAGCGTATCATTCATTCGACCACCAAAATTGCCTTTTTCAATTAAAAGTGTTTTTAATTCACTGCGACCTGTATAAACGGCGGCGCTTAAACCGGCAGGACCACCACCAACAATGATAATTTCATATCTTTCCATAACTAACCTCCGGTTATATTCTAGTTCTATTTTACCGATATAAAGAGCATCAGCAAATAAAATGCTTAAAAAATATTTTTTAACTATTTTCACTTGAGAAAAAATCTACTAATTTATTACTATGTAAATTTTTGCGAAAGTCAATGTAAAAACCGTAAACCTATTAATGTCCTTGTCTAGGTATACATAAATTCAAAAGTGCTTAACTGTTTAACTAACGTCAAGGAAAAAAACACATTATTTTTTCATTGACTTTTATCGGTAGTAAGTACACTTTTTGTAGGCTTGAAAGTGCATTCCATTAATCTATAATCAAGTTAATCCATATCTATTTGTGGCGTTAGACGAGAAGTAAATTTAAGGGGAATGTTTTTTTGCACCCTCAAAAATTGCTTATTAAAGTCTACGTTTAACAAAAAAATGGATGCTAATTCGAAATAACGTAATTATAGGGAGAAAAAATTATGGGAATGTTTAAAGACACAAACGCACTCATCGACAAATTCATTGGTAATGATGACGATAAGCGTTCTGACTATCTAAAGCGGGAGAATTCAAACTTTGTTTATTCCATCGCCTTATTAAGAAAAAATCTTTCAAATCGCGCTGAAGAAGAATATTTGATGACGAAAATTCTCCCAGAGAATCTTGTTAAACTCTATGAAGAAGGCGTGGTCTATATTCACGACAAACAACTCTCGAGTTATTGCCAGTCAGTGAGTTGTAAAGATATTGCGACCAAAGGCCTTCCTTCAATTGCAAAAAACATGTTAGAAAGTGAGCCCGCGAGTTCTTTATCTACTTTAGTTCGCCATTTTTCTAATATCGTCACATTGATGAGTCAGCAAGTTTCTGGCGCGGTTATGCTTGCCCAAATGACAACAATTTTAGCGTCCTACTTATATGACGAAGAGCTTAACGGGGTCGTCTATACAAAAAAACAACTTTTTAAATTAATGTATCAATTAGTCTATGAGTTGAATTTACCATTAAGATCTGGCTCTGAATCAGCGTTTAGTAACTGTACATTAGAATTTGGTAAACCATCTGAAGACATCAAAGATGAATACGTTGTTATTGGCGGTATTGGCCGTGATTATAAATATAAAGATATTCCAAGCAAGTATTTTAACAATATCAATATCGCTTTTATCGATGCGATGGCAAAAGGAACAAACAAAGGAATTCCGCTGACCTTCCCACTTATTACTGTGCAAATTGATGATGCTTTCCATTACGATAATCCAATTTTCCTTTATCTATTAGAAAAAATGTATCAGTGGGGTGGTGTCTATTTTGAAAACTTCCGAACCGAAGCTTTTAACGATGAATATTACCGAAAATTAAATCCCACCATTAAGGCAAAAGATCCAGCAGTTTCACGTTCGCTTTGTTGCCGCTTAAATATTGACCTTTCCGTTTTGTCGCGTACCGGTGCTGGTATCTTTGGCTCTTCTGTTGGTAATGTTGGCGCAATTCAAGTTTTAAATCTGAATATGAATCGTGTGCTTGTTGAATTTGGACACGATAAAGACTTGGTCAAAATCAAGATGCGCGAATACCTAGAAATTATGGAACAAGGTCACTTAGCAAAACGCCGTTGGGTGGAAGAACATCGAGAATTGTTCCCGACATTCTTTGCCTTTAATGATAGTTTAAAAAATTACTTTAATGTTTTTGCGGTCACTGGGATGCATGAAGGTCTTGTCAATATCGGCTATCCGCTAGGAATGGTAGATCCGCTTGGTAAGTTATATGCACATGAACTCATGCAATACATGACAGATATCATTAATGATTTTATTGTCCGTGACCATGTAGCGTGTGGAATTGAATATGCGCCAGCTGAGAACGCTGGTATTAAACTCGCCCGTAGTGACGTAAAATGGGCAAAGCAACAAGGACGGGAAATCTTTGTTCAAGGTAAAGGTGATGATGTATTTTTGACCTCCGGTTGTATGCTTCCATTTTCGGAAGAAGATTTTACCAAACAAATTGAAAACAATGCGGAATTCCAAGGCTATGCAACTTCTGGTTCAATTCTCCATCATTTTATTGAAGATAAAATCGCCCCAGAAATTCTTGCCGACTACATTGAGCATTTATTCCGGAAGCCAATCAATTACATTACATTAACCCCAACAGTGACCAGTTGTTTACACTGCGGTCAAATGATTCTCGCTAGTGATGCCCGTGAAGTAGAAAAATGTCCCGTTTGCGGTTCGGCTGATATCGCCACTTTCTCGCGCGTGATTGGTTATGTTCGCATGATCGCCCGCAGTAATATCCGTGTCGATGATAATGGATTCTATAAAGGCGATTATAACTTCTGGAGCAAGGCAAGACGTCACGACTGGGCAGCCAGGCGGCGGTTCCACGAAGACGACACTTCTTCATCTTCAACATTTGAAAATCATGATCAAGTATTACCCAAAACTCGTTCTGAGCTTCAGTGAGATTCCTGGGGCACCAACTTTATTAATTCACGCGTTAACTGGTTGTCAGTTTCATTGTTTTAAATGCTTTAATTATTCTCAAATTGTCAAAAATCCCGGTGATGATGCTTATCTAATCACCGATGTTGTTGATTACATTAAAAAACAAAATGATCTTTTCGGTTATATCGTTTTTAGTGGCGGTGAGTTTTTAAACGCTGCTTTAAATGATTTAATTGCAGATTTAACATTAGTAAAAAGCATTAGCGATAAACCGATTATTGTTTATTCAAATGGCGGTAACCCTGAGAAAATGCAAGTTTTAGATGAACGACAATTAGTCGATGGTTTTCATGTTGATATGAAACTCCCATATCATCTTTTATATGACGATGATGCTGATTTAATTGAACTAACAATCGGGATTAAAGTTAAAAACCCTAAAGTGTTTTTTGCCCCTTATCTCCGCGCTTTAGAATTAACTGTGGCGTTAGATCATGGCTTTTCCCGTATTCGCAGTGTAGAATATCCATTTTTAAATGCTTCAGCTTTTGAAGAAAATCGAATTTTTATTGATAAATTAAATCAAAAACACAAGAAAAAAACGCCATATGATGTCAATCAATTCATATATCCAGAAGTTGAATAAATCTTTTTTATAAAAACAGCTTCCTTCCTGGTCAAGTATTTCTATGATACCTTTCTTTAATATTTGGAAGCTAATTCATGCTTATAAGTGGTAAAGAAGTCACTGGAATAAACATTAGCACCTTTTTATATTTTTTTAGCACCATAAAAATTTAATTACTACATTCGATAGATTTCAAAATATATTTTACTCCTAATCGTTGTTTATGGTTTTAAACATCCAATTGGTATAACACATATGCCGTCTTCTCTTTGATACGCAAATGGATCGGTAGCTGTGATAATTGCTAAAAATGCTGGTTCATTCATTTTGTCTTGATTGATTTTTGCTTTTAATGCTTTTAAGGTGGCAGCACCTTCATCTATTAACGTTTGACCACCAACCTTAATTTCAATGAGCCCCCATCTACCATCATGTAGATGAATCACCGCATCAGCCTCTAACCCTGATTTATCTCTATAATGATAGACATTACCCTCTAATGACTCTGTATAAATCTTTAAATCTCTTACGACTAGGTTTTCAAAAAGCAAACCAAATGTTTTTAAATCACGCATAAGATCATTTGGATTCGCATCCAAAATCGCTGTTGCTATAGATGGGTCAACAAAGTGTTTTGTCAATTTTACAATGTGTGTTTTGGCTATTATTAAATGCTTGTTTTGCCAACTCTTTAAGAAACATTGAACCAACATACTCCTTTCCGACTTAGAAGTTTTCAAATCATAAATCTTTTACTTGTTTTTTGTAAAATACAGTTAAGCATTAGATGTACTAATTAGGAAAAATGTTCTACATGATATATCTAAATGATTTTTCTGCACGTATAACTAATTTAACGTTCATTAATGAATGCCGATTAATGTATACCAATCAGACTAAACTAGCATTCCAATATGTGACTAAATAGAAAAAAGCCCTATTACTAAGGCTCTAATTCGTGTGTGCTATATTTGATATGTAGTACTGTACTTCTACAACGACTTTTAAATTATGGTGGAGCTGACGAGGATCGAACTCGCTACCTCTTCGTTGCGAACGAAGCGCTCTCCCAGATGAGCTACAGCCCCACATTGATGCTAAACGCTTATTTATAATAATATTAAAAGTTGAGTAAATCAATCAAAAAATATTACATGCAAATGGTATTTTTCAAGTCATTTGTATGTGTTTTTTTCAACCATTGAATTTATTCTTCTTTTTGTTCTTCAATCAGTTCGACGGATTGTATTTTGTCAAACTTTTTATTCATAATGCGAACACGTTCATCAAACTCGTTGGAAGCATTATATGCTGTTTGAATATTCTTGAGAATCTTATCCCATGAGGTAATGAATTTTGTAAAATCTTTCGAAAGATTATCTAACAATTTCGTGATATCTTCTGCGTGCTTCGCGCGTTTATACTCAATAATCAAACCATAAATTGATACGAGCATCGGTTGCAAAGTAGCCGGTGAGGCAATTACAACTTGAGCGCGCATCGCTTCATCCATTAATTCAGGAAATTCAAGATTGATATATGAGTAAACACCATCACTGGGAATAAACATTACGGCCTGCCGTGCAGTCTCGCCAGAAATAATATATTTACCATGAATTGTTTGAATGTGTTTTTTAACGGCAGCACGGAAACTTGTTTTACTTTCTTTGCTATCGTCTTCGCGCGTGAAAATCCGTGCATATTCTTGATATGGAAATTTCGAATCGATACATACTTTTTTGTTTGGTTCAGGAAGAAATACAACCGCATCAGGCCGAATTTTTTCTCCGGTCTTTGGATTTTTAATCTCATATTGAAGCGAAAACAAATCTCGTGTATCGCCAAAAACGTTATGTAAGATTGATGATAATTGGAATTCACCAAATTTCCCACGTTGCTGATTGTTACTAAGAATGCCAGAAAGATTAGTTACTTCACCTTTAAGATTTTCTATTTGTTTTTGTGCTTCTTGGAGTTGGCCAAGGCCTTTTGCCACTTTTTCCATTTGTTCACTGGTCGTGGTAAAACCAGACTTTATTTGTTCATCAACGCGTTTATTAATATTTTCTAAGGCTTCATCAACCTTTTTTGTTAAATCTGTTAGTTTTTTTTCAAGACTTTCGGTAATATTGCCTTGAAAGCGTTCTAACTTCGTATTGTTCAACTCATTGGCTTCACTATTTTGTTTGGATACCTTTAGCATTTCCTCTTGTAAGGATATCTTTAATTGACTAGAGATAGCTTCTTTAACGTGCCCCATTTCGCTTTGAAGCCCACCGACAAGCCGATTAATCTCACTAAAATCAACATTAACTTGGGCGGGTTTGTTATCTTTTTTTCTTAAAACAAAAAATAAAATAATTGTCAAAATTTCTAAAGTCAACGTAATAGCTAATAGCGTAATAATTAATGGGTCCATTGTTCATGCTCCTTAAACGTTTTTGTTGTTGCTACCAAGCGTAGTTTTAATCTTATAAATAATATAACATCTTTTCGGTATTTTTTCCCCGCTTTTTCCTTAATAAGTCAATCGTAAAATCAAGACTGCAATCACAATTTTTATACACCTATAATAAGTTTAGTAAGAATAAGATTGGAGGCATGTTATGGCACGATTTAATTATTATATCGCCATTGATTTAAAAAGTTTTTATGCCTCGGTCGAGTGTGTACTCCGTGGCTTAGATGCTTTTTCCACACCCCTTGCGGTTTGTGATCCAGAACGGGGACCCGGATCAATTGTGCTGGCGGTTTCTCCATACTTACGCTCATTAGGAGTCCCCTCACGACTGAGAAAATATGAATTGCCTCCACTTAAAGATTTAATTCTAGCACCGCCACGGATGGCAACATACTTAACATATAATGCGCATTTTAATAATATTTTGCTCGATTATGTCGGTGAGGACGATCTACATATTTATTCGGTCGATGAATCATTTGTGAATATTGGTCCCTATTTAAAACTATATGAAAAATCACCCAATGAGTTAGCGTTAGAAATTTTATCAAGGATTAAAAATGAACTTGGTTTAACTGCGGTTGCGGGCATTGGCCCCAATATGTTTTTAGCGAAAATCGCAATGGATGTTGAAGCGAAAAAACGCCCCAATAATATTGCCCACTGGCGGCTAAGTGATGTTGAAAACAAACTTTGGCCTTTAACTCCGCTTAGTAAAATGTGGGGGATTTCTTCTTGTTTGGAACGCCGGTTAAATAATATTGGCATTCGCAAGGTTGGTGACCTCGCACTTTATTCTCGTGCCGCAATCAAAAATATGTTTGGTGTTGTTGGTGAAGCTTTATGGGAACACGCGAACGGCATTGATGATACAGACATTCGCATAAAGTATACGCCAGCTAGTTCTTCTTTGAGTAACGGACAAATTCTTGACCGTGATTATACATATGCGGAAATTTTCCAAATCGTTGTTGAAATGAATGATGATTTAGCCCGACGTTTACGTAAACGTCAAGCGTGCACTGATCATATAGGCTTAATGATCCAATTTGCCAAAGAAGATGCTGGGAGTTTTCATAAGAATATCCGTTTGCTCATTGCCACCGATAATACTGATGAATTAGCTAATGCATTATTAAATATATTGAAGCAAAAAAATATCAAAGAACCGATTCGCGGTGTATTTATTAATTATGGACATCTAACGAGCAATAGTTATCAGCAGCTTTCGCTTTTTAACGATGAAGAAAAACAATTACAAGCACGATCATTAACAAAAGCATTAGATGACATTACTGATCGCTATGGTTTAAACGCCGTCTTGCGGGCCGATTCATTAATCAAAAGTTCTACCGCAAAACGCCGACACGAACAAATTGGAGGTCATCGGCGATGAGTCGCGGAATGAAGCAATATTTACCATTTAAGTCATTACACGAACAAGGTGATGCCCTTAGTCAACTTTTTTATCGCCGTTATAAACAGGAAAAACCAATATTGAGTGCCGATCAAGCAGCGGTGATTGATGAATTTCTACGCGCTTATCGTGGCGAAAAAATTATTATCACTTATTTTATTGATGGTTATCAAAAATGTTTAGAAACTAAAATTAAAAAAATCGATGTCGTTTATCAAAAATTGATACTATCAGACCACACAATTGCGTTTTCTGATATATTAAAATTAGAAAAAGTCTAGCTTTTATCATTATTAATCGCGTGTCAAAAACATATATTGAATGTGCGTTTTTATTTGAAATTATTTACTACTTTGTTATAATGCTATGGCAAGGTAGACACTCATGAAAAACACTATTCGCTCAGTCTTGATTAAATATAACGTTCATCCAACAAAACAACGGATAAAAGTATATGATTTCTTGATTAAAAATCCCACACACCCCTCGGCAGAAGAAATCTTCCGTGGCGTTTATAGTGAAAAAAATCCTATTTCACTAGCAACTATTTATAACACTTTAAAGCTTTTTGAAGAAAGTGGTCTTATCCGGACAATTACTTTAAGTGATGGTAAGAGCTACTATGATGCTTTTTTACATTCGCATGCCCATTTCTATTCGCTAGAAGATGGAAAAATTCACGATTTAGAACTTAATGATCAAGCGATAAAAGATCAACTTCCACCGGAAATGGAAGCTAAATTAGTAAATATAGTAATTTACGGAAACATTAATAAATAATCACGAAACACCAGTAGAAATACCGGTGTTTTTATTAAAATAAATTAAAATAAAAAGCCAAAAAGAAAATTAAAGGCCAGCACCATTAGAACTGCTCCACCAATAAGTGGGGCATATTTTTTCATAAATGGACCAATTTTAATTCCAACCAAAACGCCAGTTAGTGATGTGGCGGTCGTGACAAGCGCAATAATTAACGCTGCAATCCAAATATTTGTTTGCGCAATTTGTTGCGTGTTGCCAACAAATATTCCAATTCCGACCGCTAAAGCATCGATACTAGTCGCAACAGCTTGTAATAAAACTTGTCGTTTTTTTAATCTTGGAGTATTCACATCACAGGTTATTTGTTCATCTTTATAAATTGCACGAAATCCTTCAATCAGCATTTTAATTGCTAGTGCCGCTAATAAGGCGGCGGCGATAAACGTTCCAGCCGCTTCAAGCCACTTGATGTGCTCTTCTAAAAAGAAAAATAACCAATAACCAATTAATGGCATCAGTCCTTGAAAAAGCCCGAAAAGACCAGCGATTAACCACATGCGGCGTTTCTTCATCGTTTGTCCATAGCAAAAACCATCAGTGATTGCGACTGTTGTCGCATCAATTGCAAGAACTAATGCATAAAGAATAATTGCCATAAATTTCATAAATAAGTTAAAACTCCGTAAACAAACATAACGGCTCTATTTTAACAAAAAACCTTCTATCGCTAGAAGGTTATTTTACTAGATTGCCCAATTGCCTTGGCGGAATATCGCGATGCGTTTACCATCTGGGGTAATACCATCAATATCAAGATCTTTTGTTCCAATCATAAAGTCCACATGGATCATCGAATCATTGACCCCCAATCCGAGGAATTCTTCTGGCTTGTATTGTTGATAGTCTTCAATACAGTTATTGAAACCAGCACCGAGGGCTAAATGACAGGCCGCATTTTCGTCATAAAGTGTATTTTGGAAAATAATCCCTGATTGACGAATTGGTGAATCATACGGTACGAGTGCGACTTCGCCAAGATAGGAAGCGCCTTCATCCATTTTGACCATTTGTTCTAATAATGCTTGATTTTTATCAGCGTGAACTTCAACGACTTTTCCCTTTTCAAAGCGCACAGAGAAGTTGTCAATTACTTCGCCTTGATAGCTTAGTGGTTTAGAGGAGTAAACAATACCCTCAGCATCACCACGCCGTGGTGTTGTGAAGCATTCTTCGGAAGGAATATTCGGATTAAAGAAATTGCCTTCTAATGTATGTTCGCCACCAGCAAGGAAGCGGGCGTTGGGTAGTAATCCAACGGAAAAATTCGTACCATTGCTCGCGCGGTATTCTAACCGTGTTAAGTGTAGTGAATTAAGTTTTCCGCTCTTTTCTTCTAGGTTAGCGTTATGTTCCCGCCAATTTTTAATCGCGTCACCATTAGCGCGTGAAGTTAATAAAATTGCTTCCCACAATGCATCAATCGCTTGGACACGTGGTAAATCGGGGAAAACAGCTTTCGCCCAGCCACTTGATGGAATACCCGCAATTGTCCATTGATAATGATTATCCATCGCGTCAATATATTTTTTAATAATCGGATAAGATTTTTGCCGCGCTTTTGCCATTTTGCGTTGATTGATTCCTTTGGAACCATTTGGATCATCGCTTTCTAAATAAATGCGGACAGGTTTTACTTTAATTTGATGTTCAAACCGCGCTTTTTCCCAGTCAGTAATTTCCGCCATCGTAGAAATACGTTCATACTTGACTTTGGTTTTTGCCAGCGGTTGATATTGCCAACGCACTTCGACTTTCCGTGCTCCAGCCTTATAAGCTTCTTTAACAACTAACTCAACAAATTCTGGTTGTTCGACACTAGCAAAAATTATCACATCTTGGCCCTTTTTAACATTTGCACCAACACGGACGATTAATTTTGCATACTCTTTTAAACGACGCACTAAAATCATCACAATTCTCCTTTAAATCATATAAAATGAATACTTTTTCTATTATAATACCTTTTGCCAAAAAAGATATGAAAAATGGCTTTATTAATCGAAAAAGCGAATAACAAAAAACCGCCATCTGGCGGTTTAGCGTTTTGTTTTATTTATTCGTTAAGCACAAAATCTTTAAAATATGGTAACCCTTCGCACCAGGTAGCGAATTGATGCCATTCAATTAACTTGTGATTACGACGTTGAAAATACATTGTTTTAAGTTGCTGATAATTAGTTGTCATTGTCGCACTTAAGCAGAATCCAGAAGGTAAACTCGCGACAATTTGCCGCCATTTTGCAATTTGTGCTATTTTATCATTTTCATCAATTACTTTATATTCAGCGACTAGCTCGCGAATTACTTGCAAAATCTTTGGATGTACCTCATCAACAACGCGTTCTTCAATGTTAAATTTTAATAAACAGTGCATCGTTGACTGTGAAGAAATAAAGTCAAACCAATGATAGCGTTGAGCTTCTTTCCACCAATAAAGAGGAGCGGTGACATCCAATTGGACAAGAATGCCCTTTAAAAAATTGTCATGCCCTTCGCCACCTTTTGTTCGAGCGAGATTACGCGCCCGACGGAAATCTGCTTCTTCAACTTGTTCTGTTGTTTCCAGTTTTGTGCGCATTGGATTTCCACTAGCTTTAACCGCGCGTTCGAGCCCATAAACTTGGGTATTATTAATTTGAAATTGCATTTTGATAAGCCTCATATAAGTTTTTCATTAGTGATAGTCTTGTGAGTAAACCAATTCCCCCAGGAACTGGTGTTTGTAATAAAACTGGTAATCCCGGTTCAATATCGCCATAAGTAACGCCATCGACCCGATTAATTCCCACATCAACAAGAATTGCGTCTTTTTTATATGTGTACGTGCGATCTAGATAATACTTATGGCCAACAGCAACAACAATAATATCTGCGTGGGCGACATAGAAACGCATTGCTTCAGAAGTTGTTTTCGAATGGGCAACAGTCACCGTTGCGTTTTTTTGTAAAAGCAATTTAGCGGTGGGTTTCCCAACGATATTGGAACGGCCAATCACGAGCGCATTCTTTCCTTGAAATTGAACACCTTCACTAGTAAGGTAATCAACAATACCTTTGGGCGTACAAGCAACAAGTTTTGAATCAGGGTGAAAACCATCAACATCTTTACTTGGTGCGACCGCACGTTTCACTTTTTCTTCATTAATTTGTTTAGGTAGCGGCATTTGTACAATAAAGCCATGGACTTTTGGGTCAATATTTAATTTTTCAATTAGACTTAATAATTCCGCTTCTTCAATCGTTATTGGTAGTTTGATGAGTTCTGCTTCGATACCAACCTCGGTTGCGTCATTAAGCTTTCCCCGAATATATGTGTTGGATCCCGGGTCATCATTAACCTGGACAATTACTAAATGTGGTTTTAGTTGTAGTGGCGCAATGAGTGACTTTAATTTATTTTTTTCTTGTTCGACATATTCACGAATAATCATATCTATTGCCTCAATTCTATAAGTAAATGGTATCAAAAAACTTGTCTATTTCCTAGGACGCTTTTCTTTTTTTACTACTTTTTTTGCGTCTCTTTTACCATTTGTTCGTTTAAATTTATGATAAGTTTTTTCTGCTTTTTTTCTATTATTACCAACTAGTTGTAAATCAACATTCCCGGTTTCTTTGTTGCTGGATATTACAATTACGCTCACTGGCTGACCAATAATATATTGTTCGTTCGTGCGCTTATTTCGAATTGCTAACTGATTTCTTTCTAAATAGTAGTAACCTAACATACTATCAAAGCGCACAAGACCAGAGACACCATTTTCTAACGTAACAAACATCCCTGAATTAAGAAATCCATCAATATAGCCATTGAATTGTTGACCAAGAAAACGACTCATATATTCAGCTGTTTTCATATCGTTACACGCACGTTCTATCAGAACTGCGCGTCGCTCTTTTTCCGAAGCATCTGCTGATAAAAGTTTAAGGTGTTTTTGATACTCGACATCAAAAGCGAGTTGATCATCAATTAAATAGCGTTTAAGTGCACGATGGACAAGTAGATCGGGGTAGCGGCGAATGGGGCTTGTAAAGTGTGTATAACATTTTGATGCTAAACCAAAATGGCCAACATTCTTAATATCGTAGCGGGCACGCGCTAATGATTGTAAAGTACGTTCACGAATTACTGTTGCATCACCATTTTTTTGATGAGTGTCGAGAAATAATTGTAAATCGCGCGAAGTAATTTTGTGCGAATTGATCTCTGGCTTATAGCCTAGTTTAATTAAAAGTAAATTAAGATTATCCAACCGATCAGGATCAGGTTTTTCGTGAATACGATAGATGAAGGGTAATTTCCGTTCGGCGATAGCGCTGGCAACCGTTTCATTAGCTAGAATCATAAAATCTTCAATAACTTTTTCTGCTTCGATTCCTTGCTTTTGAATTAATGCCAGTGGATAGCCTTCGGCATCTACATCAATTTTCAATTCTGGTAAATCAAGATCGAGTGAACCGCGTTCAATTCTCTTTTTCCGAATTTTTCGAGCAAGATGCAACGCTTCAAGTAAAAGAAAATCAACGGCGTTTTCGCCTTTATTAGCGTCAATAACTTTTTGAAAATATGTGTATGTTAATCGTGCGCTTGATTTAATCACGCTTTTTTTGATTGCGTAATCGATTACTTCGCCGTGTTTGCTAATCGTCATAATACACGAAAATGTCAGGCGATCCTCATCTGGACGTAACGAACAGAGACCATTTGAAAGTGCAAAGGGTAACATCGGCACAACGCGATCGGTCACATAAATTGATGTGCCGCGTTCTTGGGCGGCAATATCAATTGGGCTACTTTCTTGAACATAATGCGAAACATCGGCAATGTGAACACCTAATATATAGTTTCCACCGCTCTTTTCGATTGAAATTGCATCATCAAAATCTTGTGCATCCTCGCCATCGATTGTGACAATCAACTTTTCACGTAAATCAAGACGATCTTTTAAATCATCTGTGCTTAGCTCAATCGGTAAGGATTGTGTGGCATCCATCACTGCATCATCAAAATCAATTGGTGCACCATTTTCTAAAATAATTTTAGTAATGTCGACTCCTGGAGCGTTTTTCATCCCTAGTGAACGTAAAAAACGCACTTGGACAAGTGCTGGACCGTATTCTTGAATTAATCCCACAATAATTTCGCCTTCTTGACCTATTTGATAATCGCTAAGCAAGAAACGCACTGTTTTTAAAGCCAAGCCTTGAACATTTAAATAACGTTTTCCATTTTCAATAATAATCTCGCCAACAACCTTTTGATGGGCCCGCTGATAAACGCGTTCCACAAAATAAGATTTTTGTTGACGTTTTAAAAACACCAAGTCGCCAAGAAAAGCACCATTAAGTTCATCACCCTCAAGGCGAATGTCATCGCTAGCGTCTTTTACTTCCGCAAATGCAAAATTAGCGCGCACGAGGACAATTTTTGCTTGAATTAAATTCACTAATTCCGGTAGAAAATATGCTCCTTGTTCTTCAATTATTGAACCAGTCTGCGTCAATTCTTTAATTAATTCACGGACTAAATGTTCTTCGATATCAAAAAAACTTTGAAGTTCGTTAATCTTCACATAAGGATGTTTACTAATATAATCGTATAAATTTTGTTTATTCATTATCTTTAAAAAAATAAAAAAGGGCTCGCGCCCTTTCTATTTATAATACGTTAGAAAGTATCGCCAAGAGGAAGAACACTGTCGCGAGGCCAAATGTGATATAAGACATCACCTTATCAACACCGCGTTCTTTTGTTTTAACAAAAACATTCAGACCGCCCCCGGTAATTGCTCCGGATGCCCCTTCTGATTTTCCGCCTTGGAGAATCGTGATAATAATCAAGATAATCGCTACGATTAAGAAAATAATGTCTAATGCCTGCATAAATCTACTCCTCAAGTAACATTCGGTATATATAATACTACAAATTATATTTTTTAGTAACTACTAAGATTGCGCTTGTATCTCAAAAATGTAATCACGCAGTTCGGCTGCTTTCTCAAAATCAAACGCTTTCGCGGCTTCACGCATTTGTTTGTGCAACTCTTTCACAAATTTTTCTTTTTCGCTTACTGTCATTTTTCCTTTAACAATCTTCTTATCAACAGTGTCTTCATCGAAATTATGAAGCGGTGGTTGAATCGGTTTGATGATTGTTGTCGGAATAATGCCATTTAATGTGTTGTAATTAACCTGAATTTGTCGCCGGCGATTGGTTTCATTAATCGCCTCATCCATCGACTTTGTGTATTTATCAGCGTACATAATAACTTTACCGTGTTCATTACGTGCCGCCCGTCCAATAATTTGAATAAGTGAGCGTGTTGACCTGAGAAACCCCTCTTTATCTGCGTCAAGAATAGCGATCAATGAAACTTCTGGGATATCAAGACCTTCACGTAATAAATTAATACCAACTAAAATGTCGTATTTACCTCGCCGCAGCTGATAAATTATTTCACTTCGCTCAAGTGTTTTGGTTTCATTATGTAAGTACGCGACTTTGAAACCTTGCGTTTTTAAAAAATCTGTTAAATCTTCCGCCATTTTAATTGTAAGTGTTACCACCATAATTCGCTCATTAAGACTAACGCGTTCACGAATTTCGAAAATTAAATCATCAATTTGCCCTAAGGTTCGCCGCACTTCAACTTCTGGATCAATTAATCCTGTTGGTCGTATAATTTGTTCAACAACAACACCTTCTGCTTCATTTAACTCGAAATCACCCGGTGTTGCTGATGTACAAATTGCTTGTGGGATTAAATCAATAAACTCTTCAAACTTTAAAGGCCGATTGTCAAGAGCGCTTGGTAAACGAAATCCGTATTCAACTAGTGTTGTTTTGCGCGCTCGATCCCCGTTGTACATACCGCGTACTTGAGGTAAAGAGACGTGACTTTCATCAATTATCATCAAAAAATCTTTTGGAAAATAATCCATTAAGCAAAATGGTCGTTGGCCAGGACTTCGACCATCGATATGTCGTGAATAATTTTCAATCCCCGGACACATCCCAAATTCAAGTAAAGATTCGACGTCTTGTCGGGTGCGCATATCTAGCCTTTGTTCTTCCAGCAATTGATTATTATTATGAAAAAAATCGAGGCGTTCTCCGAGTTCTTTTAAAATTGTTTTTGTCGCACGTTCAATTCTTTCCCGGCTTGATGCATGATCATAGGCTGGGAAAATCGGGTGTGTATTAAAACTCGAAATTACTTCACCCGTGAGAATATCAACACGGTTAATCGACTCCACTTCATCGCCAAAAGTATCGATGCGAATCGCATATTCATCAGTTGAAGCTGGCACAATTTCAATAATGTCGCCCCGCACACGGAATGTGCCGGACGATAGTTCCATGTTGTTGCGCTTATATTGTGCATCAATTAAGCGTTTAAAAAGCTTTTTCCGATTAATTTCTTCGCCAACGCGAATTTCAAAAACTAAATTGCGATACTCATCGGGGTCAGTTAGCCCATAAATCGATGCGACAGACGCCACAACAATTGTATCGCGCCGTTCAAGAACTGAATTAATTGCTGCTGTTCGAAGCATTTCAATTTCATCGTTCATAACAGCGTTTTTTTCAATATATGTATCTGAGCGTGGTAAATATGCTTCTGGTTGATAAAAATCAAAGTTCGAAACAAAATACTCCACACGATTATTGGGAAATAATTGTTTAAACTCCGCATAAAGTTGGCCGGCCAGTGTTTTATTATGAACAAGCACAAGTGCCGGTCGTTGAACTCGCTCGATGACATTGGCGATAGTAAATGTTTTCCCGGTTCCGGTCGCGCCTAATAAAACCTGAACTTTTTTATTGTTTTTTAAACCCGTAACTAAATCGGTGATGGCTTGTGGCTGATCACCAGTTGGTTTATATGGTGAGACGATGCGAAATTGTTCAATATTCATTTTTATCTTTTATTTTTTTTGTTTATTAACTTGTTAAATCCTTCACCAAAAACACTCTGCGCTTGTGTAAAAGTCACAAATGCCTTTGGGTCAATATGGGCAATTGCCCGATATATTTCATTGTACTCTTTTCGTTCAAAAACAACAGAAATCAGGCGATATGAATCGAATTGATAACCACCTTCAACATGAAAAATTGTTGTCCCTCGTTCCATTTCCTTTTGAATATAATCATTAATTTCCCGCCACTTGCTTGAGATAATATTGGCAGTATAAACTGAGGAGCGTCCAACAAACACAAAATCAATCATAATTGCACAAATTAAAGCGGCAATAACGCCGACTAATGACGATATCAATTTATCAGTCAGAATAAACATACCTGTGATTACAATGACGGCATCAACAAAAAATGATGCAGTTGATTGCTTAATTTTTAAATATTTATTTGCAAGTAGGGTAATTACATCAACACCACCCGTTGAGCCACCGCCTAAAAAAGTCATGCCAACACCAACGCCCGTTAAAGCACCACCAAAAAGACCACCAATGAGAATTCTTGCGGTTTCAATTTGTCCAGTCCCGTCGGGTAAATAAAGGCTTTGTGAAAATTCATAAAAAATAGGAATACGGATGAAAACAGAGAGAAATGTTGGAAACAAAATTGTTGAAAGTGCGGTTTTTATTGCAAAAGGTGTTCCAAGAAAAACCCAGCCAATTGCAAAAAGGACCACCGCTAAAATTCCAACAACAATATCAACGATACTAAACGAAAAATTAAAAAGATAATCGACGATAATCCCCATACCGGCTAAACCACCAGCGTTTATTGATGCAGGAACAAGAAAAATTCCACTAGCAAAAGCAAGAATAAGACTGCCTAAAATTACTAAGATTAAATCACTGGCAATTTTTCTTTTATCTTTTGCTGTTAAAGGTGTTTTAAATGAAAGCCGTAGTTTTTTAAGCATGTGCACGCGCCTCCTTTTCCAGAAATGCGTAAATAAATCCCATAATATCGCCATCCATCACCGCTTGTACGTTACCGTTTTCAAAATTTGTACGATGATCTTTCACTAATGTATAAGGCTGAAATACATAGGACCGAATTTGCGATCCCCATTCAATGTTTTTTTGTTCGCCAATAATTTTATTTAACTTTGCTTGTTTGGCTTCCAATTCTTTTTCATAGAGTTTGTTTTTCAACATTTGCATAGCCGTTTCGCGATTAGATAATTGACTTCTTTCAACTTGGCAACTCACAACGATTCCGCTTGGAATATGCGTAATGCGGACCGCGGTCTCGACTTTATTAACATTTTGACCGCCGGCACCGCCCGAGCGATAAGTATCAACCAATAAATCATCATCACGAATCTCAATATCAATATTATCAGTAAAAACTGGGGTAACATTGACCGAAGCAAACGAGGTGTGCCGCCGCGCATTCGCATCAAATGGTGATATGCGCACAAGCCGATGGACGCCTTTTTCGCTCTTTAATAATCCATATGCATGTTTTCCAGAAATTTGTAATGTTGCTGAACTAATCCCGGCTTCATCGCCTTCTAAATAATCCAATATTTTGATACTGAAATTATTTTGCTCAGCAAATCTCACATACATGCGATAGAGCATACTTGCCCAATCATGACTTTCAGTACCACCAGCACCAGGATGGATTTCGACCAAGGCATTATTATCATCATAAGGTCCTGAAAATAAAACAAAAACACGTCTTTTTTCAGCAATATTCTCAAGTTCAAGTAATTGTTCTTCACAAAGTTCTAATAAGTCGTTGTCAACTTCACTAGCGTTTAGATTACTAACTGACTTTAAATCAAGTAACAAATTTTGCATCGATTTAAAATCATCCGCGATTTCGCGATTCGCATTAAGGCGATTGACAATCGTTAAAGCTTGTTTTTGATCCTGCCAAAAATCATCGCCATTCATCGATTTTTCATCATCAGCTATTTGCTGTTTAATTTTAGTGAGGTCAAAGGGAGTCGCTAAGCTGCTGAATGAGTTTAGCGACTTGGTATAGACGATTTCGGAAAATTGAAAATTCCATTACTCTTTTCCTCCTTCGGCATCATTTGGCGCGGATTTATCTTCACTTGTTGGGCGTGTCACTTGGACTTTGCTGTTTAATAAGTTGAGAACTACTTCAACACTAATATTATCAAGCATTTCTTGGAAAAGTTTGTATCCTTCATTAACATAGTGCTGTAATGGATTTGATCCCGCATAAGAACGCAAATGAATGCCTTGACGTAAGTGATCCATCGTATCAATGTGTCTTGTCCAGTTATGATCAATCACTTGTAAAACAATCGAACGCTCCACTTTGTTTGCAACTTCATCACCCCACGTTTTACGCCGCGCTAAATAACGCTTTTGAATTAAAAAGGCTAAATCTTCTCCAACTTCATTAATTGAGGAACCGTCATAAGCTTCCGGTTTAATAATTCCTGGATCAAGATATCTTGGTTCCAAAACTTGTTGAAGTTTTTTGCCGACAACAGCCCCATTCCCATCATCTTCTTTAGCTTTTTCCGCTAATGCCCGACCAGCAATATCAAACATGTCTTCGACAATATCACTAATGTCATTTGCAAATAAAATTTTATCGCGTTTTCCATAAATGATTTCCCGTTGTTTTGCTAGAACATCATCATAATCAAGAAGGTTTTTACGTGTATCAAAGTTTTGCCCTTCAATCCGTTTTTGCGCAGAAGTAATCGCGTTCATAAACATTTTATTTTCTAATGTTTCCTCACCCATTTTTTCTGCTAATTTTTGCATCGACTCATTTGCAAATCGCCGCATTAATTCATCATCAAAAGAAACAAAGAAACGAGAATAACCCGCATCTCCTTGACGACCACTCCGACCACGAAGTTGGTTATCAATCCGGCGCGCTTCATGTCTTTCAGTGCCAAGAACAGCAAGGCCACCAATTTCGCGCACACCTTCACCAAGTTTAATATCAGTTCCCCGACCAGCCATATTTGTCGCAATTGTAATCGCGCCTTTTTCACCAGCAAATTTAATAATTTCCGCTTCTTTTTCATGATTCTTCGCATTTAAAACGTTATGCATTAAGCCTGCTTCTTTTAAAAGATTGCTAACCTCTTCTGATGACTCAACTGATGTCGTTCCAATCAGAATTGGTTGACCAATGGCGTGGCGTTTTTTTATTTCTTCTAAAAGCGCCGCCATTTTTTGTGGTTTATGTGCGAAAACAATGTCGACTTCATCATTACGAATGACGGGCCGATTGGTTGGAATTACGATAACGCGCATATTATAAATTTTGCGGAATTCTTCTTCTTCAGTTTTAGCTGTACCCGTCATCCCGGATAGCTTTTCATAAAGTCGGAAGAAGTTTTGATAAGTAATGGTTGCCATCGTCACTGTCTCTTGCTTGATGTTGACGTTTTCTTTGGCTTGGATTGCTTGTTGTAAACCGTCAGAATACTCGCGGCCTTTTAAAATACGTCCTGTGAATTGGTCGATGAGTTGAATTTCTTGATTGGCATCAACCATGTATTCAACATCGCGCATCATAATGTAGTTAGCCTTAAGTGCCTGATGAATACGGTGCACTAAATCACCATGTTGTGGATCATAAAGATTACGAATGCCAAACATCCGCTCGGCTTGTTTATTTCCGTCATCCGTTAAATTACATGTTTTAGTTTTGATATCAACCGTAAAATGTTTTTCTCTTTTTAGGGTCTTCACAAAACGATCGGCGATCCGATAGGCCGATTCTGACGCTTTTGCTCCACCAGAAATAATTAATGGTGTTCGCGATTCATCAATAAGAATTGAGTCTGCTTCATCGATAACGGCATATTTTAAACCGCGAAGAACTCTTTGTGTCGCCGATGGCACCATATTATCACGCAAATAATCAAAACCAAGTTCGGAGTTTGTTGTATAAGTAATATCACAAAGATAAGCTGCTTGTTTTTCAGAAACAGTCAATTCCCGCAGGTTTACACCAACTGTGAGACCAAGAAAACGATAAATTTGTCCCATCCATTCAGCATCACGTTTCGCTAAGTATTCGTTAACGGTAACAACGTGTGCTCCTTCGCCTCTTAAGGCGTTAAGATATATTGTCATCGTCGCTGTTAATGTTTTACCTTCACCAGTCCGCATTTCAGCAACATCACCTTGATTGAGGACAAGGGCGCCCATGATTTGTACTTTAAAGGGAAATAATCCTAATGTTCTTTTCGCCGCTTCGCGGGCGACTGCAAAAGCTTCAACTTCAATCTCAGCTAAAGGTGCGCCATCAGATAAACGTCTACGAAATTCGTCGGTTTTTGCTTTTAAATCTTCATCAGAAAGTGCTGCCATTGTCTTTTCTAAGGCAACGACTTTATCCGCACGTTTCGATAGTTTTTTTAATCGACGCTCTTCGGTTTTAAAAATTCTTTCAAATAAACTCATATCTAGTTCCTTGCTTCTAACTTTTTAATTTCGGTTAAATATTCCATATCATTCTATCATTTATATGATAGGCACTCAATCAATCATACACATTTAATATTTTATTACTATTTACTTTAGTTTCAGCTAATACTAGCACAGAAATTTTTTTTGCATGATGGGCCTTTGCTAAATCAATCATTGCACGAATTGTCGCTCCGGTTGTCTTTACATCATCAACAATCAGCACATTTTTATTGCGAATCTTTTCTGGTGAGATTATTTTCAAATGTTGACCAATTTCTTGCCTTTGGTAATAATTTAATCCCGCTTGTTTTACTTCGGCTGTCTTTAAAAATATCGGTAAAATTGGTAGATTTAAACAAGAAAAAATATTAATAACATGATTAAATCCCCGTTGTTGATTACTCGCTTCTGTTGATGGCGCTGGTAATAGCAAAAATTTTCTATATCGATAATGCAGAAAACGTGCAAATGGCTGGAGAAATATCGATGAAATTTCGATATCAAACGCGCCTTTCAATTGATACAAATATTGGCGGATAGTCTCGTCATAAAAATAAATAGCTAAACCTTTTTGGCCTTGTATATAAAAATTGTGAAAAATTGGCTTAAACTTTTTTTGACATTGAGAACATATAAGCGGTTTTTGCAAAAAAACATCTATGAAACTCACTTCTTTTAGCGGTTTAAAACATAATTTACAAAAATTGATTTTTACTTTTTGTGTCGGCGATAGCGCCTTCCATTTCTCGTGTAATTTCATTTGCTAAAAAAATCACCTCTCCTTCTGGTGCGCTTAACTTGCGGCCAACACGACCGCTGATTTGTACTAACGCTTTTTGATTAAAAAGTGGATGATGTGCATTAAAAATTAAAACTTGTAAGTTTTCGATTGTAATTCCGCGCTCGAGAACTGATGTTGTAACTAAGAAACTGAGATTTTTATTTTTAAAACTTGTAATAATTTCCGCGCGACGTTCGCGCAAACTATGAACATAATTTCCCTTTTTAACAAAAATATTGATAAAACGAAATACCATCTCTGTTTGTTCAATAGTTGGAACAAAAATTAAAAAGGGTTTAGCATTTTTCTTCCATTCTTGACACTTTCGAAGCAAATAGAGATATTGGAATCCCAATATACGGATTATTAAAACCGGGACCGGAAGTGGATGATGATGAAACCGTTCAAATAATGTCAATAATGTATCACTACTACGAAATTCATTAATTTCTTGCCGACTTGGTGTGGCACTCATTAAGACATAATTACCGCGCACACTTCTTCTAAACATCGTAATCAACAAATCATTATCTACAAAAGGAAAAGCATCAATTTCATCAAATATTAATAAGTCGAAATAGTGTGGGTAGCGGTAAAGTTGATGAGTCGTAAGAATGACAATTTGACCTTCTAGATTATCTACATGACCACCATAAACGACTGCTATTTCTATTGTGGGAAAAGCACTTTTTAGCCGTTCTGATAATTCGATAACGACATCTTTCCGTGGAATCGTGAAGCCTACTTGTAAGCCTTGGTTTAAAGCTTCAACAATGACCGCAAACACTAATTCGGTTTTGCCAGCCCCAGTAACAGCGTAAATTAACGTATTGCTATTTGCTTTAAAGTTCTCAACCACTTTTTGCGAAATTATTGATTGATTGCTAGTGAGCTCATAGTTGATCAAGGGTTTAATATTCCTTTTGGGGTAAAAACGCTGAGCCGCCTCGCTACCTTGAAAAGATAAACACCTTCGGCAATAAGCTTGTCCATTACGAAAACCAATATATTTTGAATCTTGATTACCACATTTTGGGCAGCAAAAGTTATCATTCATATAAAAAAAATAGTGGGCCTTGACACTAAAAATATCAAAAATTAAAAAACCTTGGTTTCCCAAGGTTTCGTTTATTTTTTGTCTTCGTAATCGGTAATTAATTTTACGCGTTCAGCATGGCGGCCACCTTCAAAAGGTGTCGCTAAGAACAAATCAACCCGGCGTAGCACGTCAACCAATTGCATTTCGCCTTGTCCAAAAGCCAGCATATTTGCATTATTATGTGACCGGGATTTCATGCTGACATTATCACTATAGCCAATCGCCGCTCGTACACCACGAACCTTGTTGGCAGCAATCATAATTCCTTCGGCGGTTGTACAAACAATAAAGCCATATTGAGCCTCGCCGGAAGCAACTTTTTCACCAGCTTCAATTGCCACAGTTGGATAGTGACAACTTTCTTTTGTGTATGTGCCAACATCAACAACTTCATGGCCCAAAGATTGTAAATGTTGTTTGATTGCGTTTTTAAATTCGAGACCGCCATGATCGGCAGCAACTACTAATTTCATAATGTACCCTCATAAACTTTCATAATTTCGTCAAAAGGAATTTCACCTTCTCGTATTAATTTTATTTTATCTTTTATTTCGACAATGGTCGAGGGTTTTGCGCTAATGGCCCGACCTTCAATTACGGCGGAAATTTCATTGTCAAAAATAGCTAAGACCGTTTTATCATCCAGCGCCGGTGCTTGATCAGTGTGATTAGCCGATGGCACCAATAGGGGTTTACCTACACGCCGAATTAAATCTCTTACAAAATCTAAACTCGAAATGCGTACACCGACATAGCCGGTTGAAAAGCTAACCCAAGTTGGCATAAACGACTTAATAGGAACAATGATCGTCAAAGGTCCGGGCATAAATTTATCAATCAGACGTTGCGCCTTTTCATCAATAAGCGCATATTTGGCAATATCTTTTGGGTCTGCACACATTAATGTAAAGGGTTTATCACCACGTCTTCTTTTTGCGTTTACAAGTTTTTGAAAAGCCGTTTCATCATCGTAAACCACACCTAGGCCAAAAACAGTTTCCGTCGGAAAAGCAACAACTTCACCTGCTAAAAGTAATCCAGCGGCTTTTTGCATATCTATTTGTTTAAGTCTTAAAGTCTGCATATTTTAAGTCCTTTCTAAGTTTCAATGAATAGGAATCGCGTTTTACCCTGTAAATCACGCTTAAATTTAAATTTTATGTTCGGATAAAACTTTTGAATAAATTCCGACAAATCTGCTTCTTGGTCTTCGCCAATCTCAAAGTACATATATAAAGTGTCGCGTTTAACCTCAGTCGATTTGTTAATTATTTCTTGATAATAATCAATCCCATGCTGTGCAAACAAAGCAATGTTTGGTTCATAATCACGCACGTGAATATCGACTGCTGCCGATGGTTTAATGTATGGCGGATTACTAATAATTACATCAACTTTAATATGTTTTTCAATTAACGGATCGAGCATATTGCCAGAATGGAAAATAATTTGTTGTTGATGAGTATTTGCGTTTTTTCTAGCGACTTCTAATGCCCGTTCATCTATATCAGTTGCATATAGAACAGCGTTTTTAAGTTTTTTTGCACATTCAATGGCGATAACCCCAGATCCAGTTCCGATATCCGCAATTACTACAGAGCGATTTTTAAATTTATTTTCAATATCCTTTAAAGCGTAATCAACAAGTTCTTCAGTCTCTGGTCGCGGAATTAGAACACGCTGGTCGACATAATAATCATGGCCAAAAAAATTGGCGTTATTGACAATATATTGAACAGGCTCTCCTTTATTTAAGCGTTTAAAGGCTGCCCAAAAACTATCTTCATCATCAAATTGTTTGTTTTGATTAATATCAAGTTCAGCATAATTTGCAAAATGTTGTAATTCAAGTAACAAAAGTCGTAAATCGTTAGTAGCTACGAGCTTATCTAACTGTTTTAAAGCAGAAAGATAAAGCTCGCGAATTGTTGACATTAAATTTCTCCTGCCAGCTTTTGTTGTTGATCAAAGTGAATTAGCGCTTCAATAATCTCATCCAGTTCACCTTCCATTACACGATCGAGTTTTTGAATAGTAAATCCAATACGATGATCAGTAATACGATTTTGTGGATAGTTATATGTCCGGATTTTTTCGCTCCGAGCGCCAGTCCCCACCTTTAGTTTACGCTCAGCGCCAACTTTTTCTTCTTGTTCGGCTTGTTTAGCGGCATAAATTTTCGCACGCAACATATTCATTGCAATCTCGCGATTTTGAATTTGACTTTTTTCAACTTGGCAGCTAACAACAATGCCTGTCGGGATATGCGTAATGCGTACTGCTGATTCTGTTTTATTGACGTTTTGACCGCCAGCACCTTGAGAACGATAAGTATCCACTTGTAAATCGTCGGAACGAATTTCGACTTCAATATCCTCAACTTCAGGCATCACTAATACGGTTGCCGTTGATGTATGAATGCGACCGCTTGCTTCTGTTTTAGGCACGCGTTGAACACGGTGTGCGCCACTTTCGAATTTTAGTTGTGAATATACACCTTGACCCTTAATCATGAATGAAACTTCAGAAAAACCGCCTGAACCAGAAGATGAATCATCAATAATTTGAATTTTCCAATTTTTTGTTTCTGCGTAGCGCGTATACATTCTAAATAAATCTCCCGCAAAAAGGTTTGCTTCATCGCCACCAACCGCTCCGCGAATTTCGACAACAATATTTTTATCATCATTGGGATCGCGTGGAATTAATAAAAGACGAATTTCATCAATCAAAGTATTCATTAATTCTAATAATCGTTTGCGTTCTTCTTTACCAAAAGATGCAATATCCGCATCGTCATCTTCCGCCATGATTAAAGCATCTTCGCTATCTTGTTCAGCATTTAAATATGCTTGGTACTTTTTCACAACTGGTTCCAGTTGGGCGCGTTCCTGATTGATTAGACGAAAATGAGCGAGATCATCTGTGATATCGGGATTAGCTAATTCTTCTTCAATTTCTTGAAGACGTATTGCTGTGACTTCTAAGCGTTTTTTTAATGTTTCTTCCATCATAATAAGTGTTCTTTCTATCGGCGATTATTTTACCATGTTTTTACCTATTTTAGAATTGTGCAAAACCACACTAGTTTATTATTGATTTTATCACACTAAAATTATCATCAATCTGCCTTTGCTAAGTTACAATATAGGCTCTTCTTGTGTATAATATGCCTTAGGTGAAACATATGAGTTATAAAGCACTGTATCGTACTTATCGTCCGCTTTCTTTTATAGAAGTTGCCGGACAAAAGCACATTGTAAAAACATTAGAAAATGCATTAAAGAGTGGAAAAATAGCCCACGCTTATCTTTTTGCTGGTCCACGGGGAACAGGAAAAACTACAATGGCAAAACTATTTGCTAAAGCGTTGAATTGTGAAGAGGGTGTTGGCCAACAATGCAATCAGTGTTCTAATTGCTTAGCAATTAATAGTGGTAGTCATCCCGATGTGATTGAAATTGATGCCGCATCCAATAATGGCGTTGATGATATCCGTAATTTAATCGATAACGTTAAATATTCGCCCATAAAGGGAAAATATAAAGTTTATATCATTGATGAAGTTCATATGATGAGCACATCAGCATTCAATGCTTTATTAAAAACACTCGAGGAACCGCCAACTAATGTCATTTTTATTTTAGCAACAACCGAACCGCATAAGGTCTTACCGACAATTCTTAGTCGCTGTCAAAGATATGATTTTAGTAAAGTCGGTGATAGCGATATTCGGCAACGTATGATTACAATTTTAGAAGCCGAAAAAGTTACTTATGATAAATTAGCAGTGGATTTAATCATTTCGCTATCTGATGGCGGTGTTCGTGATGCTTTGAGTATGCTTGATCAAGTGCTTGCTTTTAGTAATGATCATCTCGATGAAAACGATATTTTAAGTTTGTTTGGGCTCGCCGGCACAAGCGAAAAAATTGCTTTAATTGAAGCGGCTCATCAACAAGATGTAAAAACACTTTTAACGAAATCGGCCGCTTTTGTTGAACATGGTGTTGATATTAAAAGATTAACGCTCGATTTACTAAACATACTAAAAGATATCTTGATTTATCAAAAAACACATGATGAAAAATTGCTTATCATCTTAAATGAAAATGAAGCCGAACACTTGGTAAAAGAAATAGGGTCGCAAAAGGCGCGGCAAATGATTGATGTTTTACTATTAGCACAGGCCGAATTCCGTAATGTCGCCAATATTCGCTCATTATTTGAGGTTGTGCTTTTAAAACTAGTAGCTTTAGGTGAGGAGCAAATTTCGGGTGTTGAACAAAAGATTCCGACGAGAAATGTGAAAGAATCACCAAAGGTTGTAGTAACTACAACACCAAAAGGCCACTCTATTCCGATCAGCGCCGGTGAAATTCATCAGCGGCCAGAGCAGTTGCCGTTCAATCAACCGCAAGTTGAACAACAAAAAGTTGATCAACAACCACAACCTGCTATAACACCAAAACCAGATTTAGAAGCCACGATGAAAAAGTTTGTAAAAATTAATGCAACGGAAATGGTTAAAGAAGGCGATAAACTTTTTATTGATGATGAAAGCTTGATTGGCATTATGTGTCTTGGTGATCGCGATGAGAAACTAGAGTTAAATCGTTCTTGGCGAACGCTTGATAGTCTTCTAGCTGATGATAAACTCGGGCCATATGCCGCGATTTTAAAAGATGGTATGCCCTACGTACTCACAAAGAATGTTCTTGTTCTTGTCTACGATTACATCAAGGTCGTGGAACAAGTAAATATTATTGAAAATCAGCGAATCTTTCAGAAAATTGTCGAACAAATATTGGGCCGCAACGTTATTGTTTATGGCTTAAATTCGAAAGATCGTGCTCGCGTTCAAAAGAAATTTTTAGATTTAAATCAACTGGGTCGTTTACCAAAAGTCAAAGAAATAAAAGTTGAGATCTCTGGGAGTGAAAAAATATGAGTAGTATGCAACAAATGATGGCGCAAGCCCAAAAAATGCAACGTGAATTAGCAAAAGCGCAAGCTGAATTAGCGGAAAGCGAATTTGAAATTACCAAAGGCGGTGCAGTCACCGTTTCGATGCGTGGTGACCGCACATTATTAAGTGTTTCAATTGATAAAGATATATTAGATCCTGAATCAAAAGAAATACTCGAAAATCTTGTTTTACTTGCGATCAACGAACTCCTTGATGCAATCAAACAAGAAGAAATAGAAATTAATGAACGCGTCACAGGATCAGCACGAGGGTTATTCTAATGGAACGACTTCCAACACTAGAACAATTAATCGATTATTTGCGGCGCTTGCCTTCAGTTGGAAGAAAATCAGCTGAACGGATGGCGTATGCGCTTTTAAAAATGGATACTGATACACTTCAAGGTTTTTCAAAAGCAATTCAAGATCTTAACGAACATATTCATCCTTGCCCAATTTGTGGCAACTATACAGAACAAGAAACTTGTGCAATTTGCGCGGACGAGTCGCGCAATCACCATACTTGTATTGTTGTTTCTTCACCACAAGCAGTTCATGCTTTTGAAGAACTCGGACCGGAATATGATGGGGTTTATCACGTATTGGGCGGAGATTTATCTGCGACAGCAGGAATTAGTATCGATGATTTAAATGTGCATTCTTTAATCACCCGCATTGAAAATGATGGAATAAAAGAAATTATCATTGCCACCAACCCAACAATGGAGGGTGAAACAACCGCATTGTATTTAGCACAAATTTTAAAAAAATATCCAATTAAAATATCTCGTCTTGCATATGGTTTACCAATCGGTGGTCACATTGATTATGCCGATGCCCTTACTTTGAAAAAGGCTTTAGAAGGTCGCACACACATTTAGGAGAACATTTATGTTTATATCATTTGAAGGACCAGAAGGAAGCGGAAAAACTTCTGTTATCAAGGCAATATGCCAATTTTTTGATGAAAATAAAATAGACTATCTGCACACACGGGAACCCGGGGGCACACCCATCGCTGAAAAAATACGCAATGTTGTTTTGGATAAGCAAAACACGAATCTTGACGCGCGCGCTGAGGCCTTACTAATTGCAGCAAGTCGTCGTCAACATTTAGTTGAAAAAATATGGCCGGCGCTTGCTAAAGGACAAATTGTTTTATGCGACCGGTTCTTAGATTCTTCACTTGCTTATCAAGGATCAGCGCGAGATATCGGCGTCGATGCAGTTTTAAAAATGAATGAGTTCGCAACCGAAGGTTGTTGGCCAGATTTGACCATTCTTTTTGATTTACGGCCTGAGGTCGGACTGGAACGTATTGCTGCTAACGCCGCGCGAGAAGTCAATCGCTTGGATTTAGAGAAATTATCGTTTCATACAAAAGTGCGTGAAACTTATTTACAATTAGCCGAAAATTACCCATTAAGATATGTCATCATTAATGCTGAACTGCCACTTCAAGATGTGATTGAAGCAACCAAAAAAGTAATTCTAACGGCAATAGAAAATAAAAAATAATGCGTGAATATTTATTAGAAAAACAACCAATAATCGCTTCCACATTTATCAATGCGATTAGCAAAGATCGTTTAAGCCATGCGTATTTATTAAAAGGCGAACCTGGTTCTCCACTCAAAGAAATCGCCATCTATCTTGCCCAAAGTTTAGTGTGCGATGACCCGCAACCACTAGCCTGCGAAAATTGTTGGAATTGTTTACGTATTGCAGATGGGAATTATGCTGATTTTACCTTAATTGATGGGGCACAATCGGCGATTAAAAAAGAGGCTATCCAAATTTTAGAACATAATTTTGATAAAACGAGTATTGAAGTCAAAGGCAAATTAATTTATGTTATTCACCTCGTCGAAAATATGACTGATGAAGCTGTTAATTCGTTGTTAAAATTTTTAGAAGAGCCAGGAAAAGATGTTTATGCATTTTTAACCACTGAAAATGATGCACGTGTTTTGCCGACAATTATTTCTCGTACCCAAGTTCTTAATGTGCGACTACAACCGCGTAAAGACGTCATTAATGAAGCCATATCTCAAGGAATTCCTCAAGAAGACGCTGAACTACTTTCATACTTTTATAACGATGCAAATTTAATTCAAAAACATCTTCTTGATGAACAATATCTTGATACGAAAACACTGCTTATTGCGCTTTTAGAAGCACTTGCTAGTGACGCTAATAAAGCTGTTTTTGTTATTCAAAATCAAGTTTCTCCAAGTCTAAAATCTAAAGAGAGTGTCCGGATGTTTTTGGATTTGCTCAATGACGCTTTACTAAGTGCAATTAATCTTGCAACGAATAATCCGTATGTTCTTGCTAGTTATGATAAAATATTAACGCCACTTGCCACGCGCTTATCACGAGCAGAAAAACTTGTTATTGAAATCATGAAATTGCGTAGCGAGATCGATCTCAACCTTAACCTATCTTTGGTCTTTGACCATTTGGCATATCTTTTTTTCAAGGAGTTTGAATCTTTATGAATGATATAGAAAATAATAACGCCCCCAACGAAACAAATGGTTTTTTTCTTGGTGTTCGATTTAATAACCTAGGTAAATCCTACTTCTTTTCAGCGAATGATGGTGATTTTGCTATTGATGAGAAAGTCGTAGTTGAAACAGTTCGCGGCTTAGAATTAGGAGCTGTCTCAATTGCGCCTCTACCACTTTCTTCGTATCAATCCTCATTAGAATTAAAGCCAATAATCCGTAAAGCAACAAATGAAGATGTTTCAAGTTACGAGCAAAACAAGATTGATGAAGTAAAAGCTTTTGCCTACTGTCAACAACAAATTGAATATCTTGGCTTACCGATGCGATTAATTTCTTGTGAGTATACTTTAGACCGTTCAAAAGTAATTTTTTCCTATTCGGCTGATAACTATGTTGATTTCCGCGAATTATTAAGAAATCTTGCTAGCAATCTGCACACGAGAATTGATTTGCGTCAAATTGGCTCCCGTGATAAAGCTAAAATGATTGGTGGAATTGGAATTTGTGGTTTACCACTATGCTGCGCAACCTTTCTTAATGAATTTGATGGAATATCAATTAACCGAGCAAAAAATCAAATGCTTGCACTCAATATTCCAAAATTAAGCGGACACTGCGGAAAGCTCATTTGCTGCTTAAAATTTGAAGATGATGCTTATACAGAAGCACGAAAAGAATTCCCTAATTTTAATTTCCGTTTCTCTTACAATAATGCTCAATATCGTGTTTCGGGTATCAATGTTTTATCGCGGACAGTAAAGATCGAAAACTCTGATGATGTCCAGTATGTAACATTGGAGGATTTTAATAAGATTATTGAGAAAAATCAAAAGTCTTAAATGTATGGAATATTCTTCAAGCTATAAAAGTAATCTGCCTATTCTTTATCTAGTTGCAACACCAATCGGTAACCTGCAGGATTTTTCGTTACGGGCAATTAACACTTTAAAACAAGTTAATCTTATTGCTTGTGAAGACACACGTGTCACAGCAAAATTATTAAATCATTATGAAATTGACAAGCCTCTTCTTGCGTGTCACGAACACAATGAACAAGAGGCATCGATAAAAATCGTTGAGATATTAAACAATGGGCAATCGGTCGCCTATCTTAGTGATGCGGGTTATCCGTTAATTAGTGATCCCGGCCATCGCCTTGTCCAAAATGTAATTAATGCTGGATTCCCTGTCTCGACAATTGGTGGGTCCTCAGCTTTATTAAATGCACTGGCCGCATCCGGCTTAGCTAGTGATCACTTTTATTTCTATGGCTTTTTACCAGTCAAGGCTAGTGAACGCACACAAGTATTAAAATCGCTTGAACAATTCGCTGATACATTAATTTTTTATGAGGCTCCCCATCGAATAAGTGAAACACTAAAGGCGCTTGCTGAAGTATTTAAAGACCGCCGGTTTGTAATCGCTCGGGAATTAACAAAAATTCACGAAGAAATAATCCGTGGAAATTTGCTTGAAGTTAATACAATAAATAGTGAAAACCTTCGCGGAGAAATGGTGATTATTGTGGAAGGCGCTCCACAAAACATTAGTGAAAATAATGATATCTACCTTCTTAATGAAATTGATAAGTTGCTAAAGATTGGCTTATCATTAAAGCAAAGTTGTGAAGTGCTTAGTGTCCAACTTAGTATAAAAAAGAATTATTTATATCAGTTATATATCAAGGAAAAACAATAATTATTCTTCGTCTTCTAGCTCCGATTTCGGAGCTTTTTGTTTTGGCTTTTTCCGATCATAAAGAAAATAGACGAGGGCAAACGAACCAGCCCATAACGCGAAGGTAATTCCACCAACAAGAAGACCTGTACCTAAATAAGGTGTAAAGTAATTTAATTCAACATCAACTGCGCCACTAGGAATGACAAAACCAACAAAACCTCCTTGTGTTGGGTAAACTTTCGGCGCCACTACTACTTGGTTTTCATCAATAATTTTAGCGCTCCACCCTTCGTCATAGGGAATGTTTGTAACTGCAAACCGTGTTTCTGGATAGTTGGTTTGAAAATAATAATGATTGTAGGAATGCGTAATATTATCAAAACCATTGGCTTTTAACCGTTGATATTGATTAATCATTGCGGTTTCCGGTTGAATATAAATTGATGGGGTATTTGCTAAGTTATTCAAATCTTCATTTGCAACTATTACAATAGTTTTCACGGGTACTGGCGAATAAAAACCACGCATGTATTTGTAACTAGAGTTTATATTATTGTGATCATCAAATGTGATAATCTCATCATTCTCATCAAGCAATAAAATACGTACATATTCAGTTGTTCTCATTTTGATTGCGAGATGACTTGCTTCATCAGTAAAATTTGTATTATCTTTCTTGCGGTAGATAATGCCTGTTTTATGTTTTGTAAGTGTGCTACTTGTCGTCACAGCACAACCATCAATTGCGTCAATATTACTAACGTCGTCATAAGGGAAACCTGATGAACAGTAATATTTCGTTTCGCTCATCTGACCAATCAGTACACGTGATTGATCACTAACTGCGTATGTGTACTCCGCACTTGTTAAACTAGGATTATCTAAAAGAACTTCTTCCAGATCTTTTTGATCAAGAATCGCATAGTTCAAGTATTTTTCTTCGTTAACAATTGGTTCCTCAGCGTAATTGCGAAAGAAACGTGAAATTGGAGTAATTTCTTCGCCATTATCGAAATAATAGTTATGCGCCATAAGCGTGGTATAACTACTGCCAAGTTCAATAAAGTGTTGATTCTCATAAACACGATAACGCTCAGAAGAAAGTTCTTCTCTTAAGGTGTATCCAAGCGGAACATTATCATATGGGGCAATGATTTCATTTGTGATTTCGCCTGCACTGTTAACGTAAGTTATTTTGCCCTCGCCCTTATCAATGATGTAATACTTTACACCAAGAAAAGTATCAAGATTATAACGCTTTTCTTGAATCCCCATTGACCAGCCTTCGTGGTTATAATTGACGTGTGAGAATGAATTAAAATCCATGAGCTTGAAGTTATAAAGCGAATGGAATGCACCTAGACCATTATAGTTTTCGCGCATGCCAATATTGTCGTTACCACGATATGAAGAAGATGAAAACATACGGAAGAAACTTGAATCGCTTCCGTTAATGTTTTTAATAATTTCTGTTTCTTCATTTACACGACTTATCCCGCCACCAACAGAATTTGTGAATGATACTGTTCCGTGACCAATCATCGTAATATTACCCATCAAAATCGCCTCAAAAACGGTATAAAACAAAATATACTTGCGTAAATGCGGCGAAGATTTCGCAAAACGATAGATTAAATAAACGAGTATTAAAGCTAAGAATTCATAAAAAACAATATATTCGCGTTCCGCGAGTTCTCCAAACCGCGGTCCAGATTGATAAGGGAATGCTGCCTGATAAGTAAGGAATGCTCCGAGGATAAGAATGAAAACCGAAAGATCAAAATACCATATTGGCATTTCTTCGCGGTGATCAAAATTAATTGCCGTATATGTAATTAAGATTAGCGTTACAAAAATTTGCCAGCGACCATATTCATTCGTAAAACCATGAAGAGCATGATAAGAGAAAGGAGTAAAAATCGCGAGTACAAGTAAAACTAATGCAACAAAATGCGAAAATTTGCGGTTGCGGATTGAGCGAATAATGCTCGGTACAACCATTACCATTACTGGTGTATAAAGGAACAAGCTGGAAATCGTATTATCATAACTGGATGTAGCAAAGATTGGCGAGGAACGATCAGACACAACAGGAAAGAAAAATGTCGCAAGTGGGTATAGTTTTTTATATGTATAACTTGTTGATTGCATTTCCCATTTAAAAACATAATCGAAAAACAGTTGCCAGTTTTCTGTATTAAAGGCTTCTTTAAGATTTTGCAAATATGTTGCTTCGGTCACACGATCACTTTGTAGCGACATCATAACGCCGGGCAATAAAGCAGATGCCGACATCAAAATTCCTGCAGCAAAGGCAAGTACACCAAAAAGCGGGACAAACAAGAAATCCCAACGTCTAAATGTCTTAATTAATTGGAAGAATCTAAAAATAGCATAAATTACACCGACTATACAGGTCGTCACAAGGAAGAAATAGTTTGTAAAACCCATTAAGGCGAGCGCACCCGCTAATAACCAGGGACGCTTTTCTTTTAATACTTTTTCAATACCAAGGAAGACGAGCGGAAAAACAACCGTCACTTCCATAAAGTGATTAAACCATAAATAGTAAGTGTTCCAACCACAAAAAGCGAAGGCAAAAGCAAATAATAACGCCGTTTGTGGTTTTACCCCCATATAACGTAAGTAAGCCTTCATTGTGAATGCCGCTAATACAAGTTTGCCAATCATTAATAAAGCAATGCCTTGGGCGATGAATGGACGTGGTACAAGCAAAATCGGTAAAAAGAAAGGATTTAACGCATAGTAAAACGCATTTGCCCCAATATTATTAACACCAAGATTTGTACTGGAATCCCATAAAGGAAATTCGCCAGTTTTGAAAAAATGCCACCAATCATCGTATCCATTTGTATAAAACGGTATTGTCTGCTGGGTATAATCGCCGCCAAGCGGAACCGTAAATTGGTTATTAACCAGCGCGACAGCAAAGTAGCTAATTGCAATCATCGTTAGAAATAGCAAATAATACTTCCAACTACCAATCGAAAAATTATGGAAAAACATATTCCAATCACGTTTAAAGCGGGTAGCAAAGCCGCTGCCTTGTAAAACAATTGGTGCTTGATGCTCTTCTACTTCGCTAATTATTTCCGGTCGACGAAATTCAACCACTATCTGGCTTGTTATACTGATTGCTTTAAGCAAAGCACCAAACAATGATAAAAACAAAAATACAATCGTTAATGAAGTAAAACCCGGTAATGCAACAAATGCGTTCGCCAAGAGCGAAGCCCAATTACCGATTAAATAAATTGCGATTACACCAACTAAAAGCGGTGATAAAACTACACGCCAATATTTATGGAGAATTCTTTTCTCATAAAATAATGCAAAAAGCGCGCCCGACCATCCAAGCATGAGAATAGTTAATGTAATGATTATTCCAAGCGTTAATCTGGTTGTCACAAATTTAACGTGTAACGACATCCACAAAATAGCGAGCAAACTTAAAAGCGCGCTTGCTAAAAACGCGTAATTAGAAATCTTTGATAGTTTTTGCTGTTTTTGCTTTGTCATACTTTAATACTAAAACTAATTATTCCTCATCTCCACTTGATTGTGCGGGGGGAACATCCTCACTAACGGCTTCGATATTATGAATTCCGATTGTGTCCGATAAAGGCAACGAAAAAGCAATCCCTTGCCCCGGTGTATCTAGACCCGCTCCGCGATAAATGGCGGTGAGTACTTCTGCTTCTTTGGCCTTTTCTACTACGATAAAAACTAAATCTTTTTCTGGATGAATTAAAATGCCGAAAGTTTTTTCGATTTCTTTGTTTCCAGTTCCCCGTCCATGGAGCACTGTTCCTCCGGTCGCACCAACGCGTTTTGCAGAATCCATTACAAGATCAACGAAGCCCGCATTGACAACGGTGACGATTAAAACAGCATCTGGTTTGTTATTCATAAACTTTTCCTCCAAGTGTCTTCGGTGAATTTGTTAGATATTTATAATTAGTTAGACCAATCAATGCACGTAACGGAATCGTAAAAGCAATGCCTTTTTCTTTTTTTGCAATAATAAACCGTTGCTCAATAAAAGGCAAAATCTTATTGAGTGCTGTAGCGGTCGCTACCGCGAAAACAATATCTTTTTTGTTATCGTCAAGTCCAAGAATTTCTAATAAATCAATGGGAACCGTTCCAGAACCACGATCCAAGATTTGTAGTGCAACCCCTGTCGTTTTGTTGAAATTAATAAAAACATTTCCATAACCAGCGGGAACAATAATCACTAACAGTTTCATCGCTTCAAAATTTAATTGTTTTGTTTCTTTTACATCTAATTTGGAAGCTGTCTGGATGACTTCTTGATTCTTCATGAGTTAGCCTCCTCCGGTAGAAAATAAATAATTAATTCATCATCGGCTTCAAACACGCGACGAAAAGCAAGACGCATTTGCATCTTCTCACGAATAATCGTTGAGAAACCTAAGGTTTGAATCGAAATCAGTGGAAGCATTGCAACAAGAGCAACTGTTCCTAGCGCATACAAAACTAAATCTGAACTTGTTATGCCCGGCATGCCGAGCGCAATACCCGCGACAAACGGAGTGACAAAAGACGCTGTCATTGGTCCGCTAATTGCCCCACCAGAATCGAAAGCAATACCTGTATAAATATTTGGAACAAGCTGCGTGAGGATTAAAGCAAGCGCATATCCCGGCACTAAGAAATACATAATTGAAAATTGATACTTGATTCGCAGTAATGACAAAATAATCGAAATACCTAAACCAAGTGAAAGCGTTAATAACATGAGACGAAAAGAAATTGCTCCATCAGAAACTTCTTCTACTTGTCGACTAAGAACATGTACAGCGGGTTCGGCGATTGCCGAAACAATTCCAAACACAAATCCGATAAGTAAAATAAGCATAAAGTCGCCTTGGCCAAGTTGATCACCAATTTTTAGCCCGATTGGTACATACCCCATCGATGCCCCTGTCAAAAAGAAAATTAAACCAATAAATGTAAATGCAATACCAATTACAATCCGGCTTACTTGTCTTTTAGGTAAACGTACGTTGAAATGTTGAAAAATAAGAAAAAAGATAACCAGTGGACCAAGAACGATAATCGAATTAGCGGCATTTTCGCCAGAGTATTTCCAAATGTCGGCCAAGATTGTTGTGTCTATTACTGTTTCAACTTGATAAATCGGCCGCTCAACCATAAAAATTCCCATAATCACAACCGCTAAAATTGGTCCCATCGAAGCTCCACCAAGTAGACCAAAACTATCTTCATGGGTTTTTTGTCCACCAGCATTTTTTGCCGCACCTTGACCAATTGCCATAAATAGCGGGACAGTAAGTAAACCAGTTGTTGCGCCCGAGGCGTCAAACGCCATCGGAATGTAGCCTTCGTCGACAAAATAAATCAACATGAAAATGAGCCCATATCCGAGCACGAACATCATTGACTGTGACCATTGAAAAATAATTCTTAGTAAAGAAAAAACAAGGAAAACGCCAATGCCAAGACTAACAAAAATCACGAATGTCCATGTTTCAATCGGCACTTGTGTTCCAAGAATTGTGACACCAGGCTCCACAAGCGTGACTAATAAACCAATTACAAAAATAATAATGATCAGTAATACGAGTTTACCTTTTTTGATTACGGTCGCCCCAATGTATTCTCCCATCGGTAACATTGCGCCATTAGTACCAATGTTAAATAGCATCATACCAATAACAAGAAAAACAAAAGCTATTACCAACCGCCAATAGTCTTCGCTATTAAGTTGGATAATAGAAAATAACGCAAGCACAACCACAGCAAAAGTAAGGGGAAGTATTGAAAGCAGCGATTCTTTAAAGTTTTTTAAAAGTGCTTTACCCATGTGGTCTCCTTACTAAATGTTTTTTTATTAATATGCTTATTTATTATACAAAAATAGCGGGTTAAAAGAAACCACGCTTAGAGACAAAAAAATTAGGAAAAATAATTTATTTTTGAAATATTTTATTGAATTCTGCTGGTAAAGGAGCGTTAATTTTAACAATTTTGCCCGTTATTGGATGCACTAAGGATAATTGATATGCATGAAGGCCTAAACGATTAAGTGGATTTTCTCCGCTTTCATACTTTTCATCACCAATAAGCGGGTAGCCAAAGTGTTTAAGTTGTACCCGAATTTGATTTTTTTTACCAGTTTCGATATTAACATCGAGCAAAGCAAATTTTTCGTTATCTTTAATAACTTGATAATTCGTGATTGCAAGCACACTGCCTGGCGACCGTTTACCAACATACATTAATGAAGTTGAGTTTGTAAAAAGATAGTCTTTCAACGTGCCGTTCGCCGGTGTTGGCACACCAATCGTAATCGCATAATAACCGCGTTTACGCACTAGCTGATTCCATTTTTTTTGGAGAATGTTGCGAATTTCATTATCTTTTGCAAAAAGCAAAACGCCACTTGTTTCTTTATCAAGTCGGTGCACAACAAATATACGTGTATGGGGATCTTTTAATTGTACATAGTCATTAACTAAGCGATAAGCCGTTATGTTTTTTTCTTGATCGCTTGCCACCGAAAGCAAACCAGCTGGTTTATTAATGGCAACTAACTGTTCATCTTCATAAAGCACTTTAAGTTTAATTTTGCTCGTAACGCGTTTAATTGGGCGATCTTCAACACGGATAATATCTCCGGGCGATAGCAAAAAATCAAATTGACGGATTGGAGCGCCATTGACGGTAATTTGTCCCCGCGCTAGATATGCTTTTAGATTATTCCGACTCTCATTAGTGATTGCCAACAACAAAAATTCCAGTAATCCCAAGCGCTTATTAGCAATTACTTCATGTTTAACTTTGTCTTTAAAGCGCGGGGGCTTATGCGTCTTTGGTTTCTTGTTCATCGTTTTTCTTTTCAGCCCAGCGTGCGTATAAATGTAAATGCATGCGTGGCATGATAGCATCGCTAAACCGTTCATCTAAGCGGGCGGTTAAATACCAGCCAAGAAATTCACGATTCTTTTCATCATGGGGAGCATCTAAAGGTAAATCTTTATATTCCGTACGCGCTTTAACTTTCTTAATATCAATAATGTGATTATCACTGTGGTAAGTGATTGTATATTTTTTGAAGAAATACCAATACCACCACCAAATAAACGCCAGTAAGGCAAGAATGCCTAAAAACAGCCAGGATTGCCAAGGCTTTTCAAATAATCCACTTGTATTTTCACTTGTTAAAAATAACATCATAAACTAGTCTCCTCACTAATAAGAGAACATAAGCGAATTGCCACCACGCCAAAACGCAACTCATCCCATGGTTGATAAATCGTATACATGAATTTGACCATTTCATCGATTGGTGTTTCTTTAGGAAACCCAAATACTTCAGACGGAAATTGCCGAAAAAGTGCTTGAAAATTTGGATAGATAAATAAATCTTTAATTACAGCATCATAGCTTTCGCCGCTATCTTCATCGGTGAAAGTAATGATATCTCCTCGATTGAATTGCCGCCGTTTCGCATCATATAAACGAACTTCGAGACATTTCTCACCTTTGGTAATTTTTTCAAAGAATTGATGACGGATTTTCATCCAATGATTCATGTACTGACTCTCTCTTTTGACCACTTCTGGTCTATTCGCTATTTTAACACATTATAATTACTCTGCTTTGCATAATAATTATATTTCTAAAAAGAATTATTCTTTTTATGGTTTTTTATAAATTTTATTTGTAAATATTTGTTTAAAGAAGGAAAAAATCACAATTACATTTTTCCATTATATTGTAAAGAATTCGAACTATTTTATCTATTTGCACTTAAATGACAGTTTTTTGGGGTTTTTTTCGACTTTTATCGTTGTTGAATGTTTTTAAAAAAAGGGGTTGTTATTCTATTGTGATTGTATTAATATACATGCACAACAGTTTCCTTAGGAACTGTTCTCACTATCAATGATGGACGATCTGCGTTGATAGCGGGCTCAGCGCAAGCTTGGTAGGTAGATGAAAAAGACCTATCCTTGGGGATTTGATCACCCTCAGGCACCAATTATGCGATAGGCACTCGCTTGTCGGTCTCGCTGTCGTTCACGAACCGATGAAGATCCCTGGTCTTACCATATCTGTGCTAATAAAAAACCCCTAGGTTCGCCTAGGGGTTTTCCTTTTCTTAACTATTTTTTATATCGCGACCAATGATGCGCTTTTTATACGCTTCGACCTCGCGTTGATTTAGTAGTCCTGCTTGATAAAGCGCCTGTAAATGACGGAGCTGTTCAATTTGCTCTTTGACGGTTAATGGATGCGGAAATGGCGCAGAGTCAAAATCAATATTGTAATTAATTATTAATTCTGGATGTAATTGATCCTTAGTTTTAACAACATTAGGACTTTCTTCAACTATTTGAATGTTTTTTTCATTTTCTTCTTTAATGCGTTCTTTTTCTGTTTCTTTTTCAATTTCTTGTGCTTTTTTTAATGTTGCTAAATCTTGCGTGGCTTCCGCTTGATGTTTTGCCATTTCTTGTTCATAAATCAAAGCCTCTTTATCGGCGCGCCCACGCGGAAAGACAAGTAAAAGGTCCAGCACTGCAAACAAAATTGCAATAATTAAAAATGAAATTGATAGTAGCAGGGCAACAAACATCATTGTACTATTAATGTTCGTGAAGCTAATTGTGCCACCGCTTTGAAAATAAACAATTGCAAATTTGATTAAACTAACCAACAAACTGCCTGATGCAGCAAGTACAAGTAGCGTTAATGTAAAGACACCATAGCGATAAAACCGTGGTGGGACTTTAACTGCAACAATAAGCCAAGCAATCGCTAGCACGATTCCAACCGCAACAAAAATCAAGGGATTACGATAAATTGGGTCAACAAATATCAATGTTAATGCAACTGAATTATAGAGCGCGAGAAAAATTTCGAATGTTGCAACAAAAACAAAAGCGACAAGGGCAAAAGATGCGGAAATTGTCGCTAGGACATTTATACGTCGTTTAAAAATGTTTTTTCTTTTTTTCATGGATTAATTTTAACATGAGTATCGTTAAAAATAGAAACTATCTATTGGTGTTCAGCAATATTTTCGCTGATTGTTTGTTTTGATGTCGCTTTCCCGTATTTTTCAACTTCACTCCGATCACGCATTGTGTGCGAAATCATACCGGGTCCACCAATACAGCCGCCTTCACATGCCATTCCTTCAATAAAGTTAAATTCACAATTCCCGTTTTGAGCTTTTGTTAAAAGTGGTTTGAGATTACTAATTCCATCAGATGCAATTGGTCGAAAAACAAAATCTGTTTCTTTTTGCTCTTTAAGAACTTGAGTGACCGCTTCAGTTAATCCGCCAGCGCGAGCAAAAATCCGACCGTAATATGATGCATCATCCAGTAAAGAATCTGGTAAAGTTGCTAGATCAATCTCTTTTGCACCAAATAACGCTAATAATTCTTCAAATGTCAAAGCGAGTTCGGTATATTGGCGCTCAACTGGTTTTTGACATTCCATCTTTTTACCAATACACGGACCAATAAAAATCACTTTCGCCTTTGAATCGCGCTCTTTGATATATTTGGCAATATGGGCTTGTGGACTTAAATTATGAGAGATATTCCCCGCTAATTTCGGAAAATATTTTTCAATATAATTGACAAAAACTGGGCAACAAGACGATGTTAAAAATCCTTTTTCTTTTAATTCAACCGCTTCTTGATATGCAACCATATCCGCGCCAAGGGCGGCTTCCACAACATAACTAAAACCAAGGGCTTTAATTCCACTTACCACTTGGGTAAGTCGCGCATATTTAAACTGTGTAGCAATCGCTGGAGCAACAACAGCAACAACTGGATAGTTTTTTCCGTTTTCACTTTTTTGCAAAATTTCAATTGCATCAAGAATATAGGATTTATCCATAATCGCACCAAATGGACATGCCGTTACACACGCTCCACAGCGAATACATTTATCGTTATTAATTTTTGAAACCCCATGCTCATCCATGCTAATTGCATTTACCTTGCAAGCGACTTCGCATGGGCGTTTGTATTCAATTATTGCATTATAAGGACAAGCCTTTGCACATAAACCACAGTTAACACAGGCTGTTTTATCAATTTGCGCCGAGTGTGTAATTGGATCAATATGAATTGCTCCTTTTGGACAAACACTTTGGCAGCGATGGGCAATACATCCCCGGCAGTTTCCAGTTACGACATAACCACCAAGTGGGCATTCATCACAGGCTGGAGCAATTACTTGAATGATGTTTTCATTGCGATAATCGCCACCACAAGCTAATTTAACGCGCTCAATTACAATTGCTCGTTCTTTGTGGTTGCAGCAACGAAAAACCGCTTCTGGCCCAGGGAAAAGTTTAGCTGGAATCTCATCATAATGATTAAGTAGTTCTTTAGAAAAGGCAAGGCGCGCTACTTCTTTAAGCACGTTATATTTTATTTGTTGAACTGATGAATCAAATTTTGGTAGCACCATATTACTTGACCTCCGGATGACGATTATTAATAACCGACATTAAGTAAGATTTGCTCTTTTCACTAATTGCTGTTGCCACAATTGATGCGGCGACAACTGGGAGCCAAATGTTAATTGTATCGATTGATGTTCCACTTTTTTCGCAATATTCATGAATAAAGGCTGTTGCAAAATCTGGCTGCTGATGAATATTGAGCCATAAATAAGACTTAGCAGCATCATAAAGACCATCACCTTCTGTGACATGTGCCCAGTCAAAAATCCAAATTTGTCCCTGTTCATCAAGAATAATGTTTTCCGGATTATAATCACCGTGCACAACTTGCTTTTTATGTGGCCACATTTTGAAATCATTGATAAGACTCATACGCATCGTTGGTTTTAATGGCGATCTCGCAATTTTTTGAATCAACTTATCATTTAGTGGATTAAGAAATTCCACTTCTTGTTTTTGTATTTCAATCAATAAATCAACAAATAGCGTAACCCAATGCGCCTCATTAACGTCATCGCTAGCAATTAGTTGCGCAAGCGTTTTGCCAATTATTTGTTGTGATATAATCGCCCATTGGCCATTGATTTCTTGGACAGAAATTATCTTTGGAACATTTAGTGAGCTAGCTTCGAGACGTGTTTGATTTAATGCCTCGTTAAAAATCGCTGATTTTGAGTATTTTGGGGCAAAAAGTTTAATAATGTGCCCATCTTCAGCAAAAACTTGCTTATAAGAACGTTCACTGATTTTGTTATTCAGTTCCATAGACGCTCCAATCGGTAATGAAATACCTACTACATTGTATCAATTATCCAGATAATCACAAGAGCACGGATCAAGAAAGCGCTTATATCATAAAAGATAAAAACTAGCGGATATTGCGCATATTTTTCAAATCGATATGGGCGAGTATTTTGAATCCATCGGAAAGAATTTCACTAACTTCAACCGCGGTAACATAACCATTAAAAGGCACAAAATTATTTCGAATATGCGGATATAACTGATTTAACATTGCTGATTCTCCAGTGAGAATTGAAACATGGGGATGAAAGTTAGCGAGACTTGTTTGCGTCCATACATTAGCTTCTTGTCCATATTTTTCGTGAAATTTTTGATAAATTTGTGTGAGCGTTTGTGACACTCCTGGTTCAACTGCGATTACGTGATCATCCAGGCGAATTAAATGGACAAATGACAGCGGGAAAACTTCAATATCTTTAAAAAACCCCTCAAAATAGCGTTTGATTCTTTCAGGATTAATACCTGGATAATTAGCAATTGTTAAATGCGGATAATTATCTTCAAAAGAAAAATCAAAAGCATAGGCTTTCTCAGTCAAGCTCTTCAAATGTTGACTGGTTGTTTGATCAAATAGCAGGATTACGCAGATGTTTTTTCCCATGCAGTAGCCTAATTTTTAAGTTTCTTGATAAACGCCGATAATCTCACCAATAAAAACAACCGAAAAATCATCGCTTGGATAACTATTTTGTGGAATTTCTTGATCGACAAAACATTCCTTTTTTAGTGGCTCAACATATATTTTTTTAAGAACAAGCGTTATTTTGGCTTCAGAAAAAGCCGGAACACCACCAAGATCAATTAAATGAAAACCGGTTTTAGCAATTTTATCTTCTGTACGTCCGCTTGCACGACCTAGATAACTTAAGTTTTCTTTTTGTCCTTCAAAAAAGCTTACAGAGAAATAATTGCTACTTTCGAGCAAGTGATAAGTATAACGTTGCGGACGCACATAAATTGTGAATATCGGTTTATTCCAAAGATAGCCAATTTGTCCCCAAGAAGCGGTCATTGTATTGACAACGCCACTATAATTTGCGGTAATCAAATACCAATCTTTGCTAATTGTATCAATAACCGGAAAAATTTCACCAATGTTATTTATCTTGCGCATATTAAACTCCTCTTTCATAAAGATTTTCAGCTTGATATCTTTCATAGAATTGTAATGTTTCTTGATGTCTTTGATAAGCAATTTCTTTCGCACACTCTAAATTAAAAAGCGGCAACAATTTAAATAATTTATCTTCAAAATGTTTGATGGTCTCGCTTAAAGGGCGTTTTTTTGTCCCACCATAAGCAAAACTTCGCGCCACGCCAATTACTCCAAGCGCATCGAGGCGATCAGCATCTTGAACAATTTGCCCAAGAAGTGTATTCATTTGCGCACCTTTCATCTGTGAATGAAATGACATGTTATCAATTATTGTTTTTATTTGATTGATCATTTGCAAATCGATTTTATTGTTTTGAAGAAATTCATCAACGCTCATATCCGCAGCTTGTTTTTCTATTTTCCGATCATCGATATCATGTAACCAAGCTGCTAACTCAACAACAAAAAGATCTTCTTCGGTTAAAAAGAAATGATTCGCAAGTTTTTTCGCGTTAAATACAACGCGGGCAACATGCTCAAAATCATGTCCCGAAGAGTCATTACCTAATTGATTCTGCACAAGTCTGCGTGCTAATTGTAAAATATCCTCTTTATAATTAATCATATTAAAGATAGTTTAATGTATTTTTCACCAAGACGAAACACCTGAGTAAAATCAAGCTGATTTCTTTTCACTAACTTTTTTATATACTTCTTCAACTCCAAAACTGATTTTTGTAATATGAAAGTCTTTATCTCGTGAGAAAAAGCAATACGTATCATCCAATTCTGAAAAGCTGAAATGGTCGCCTTTCCCATGATAATCATATTCAATATGAACACCATAGTTTTCTAGTGCTTTTTTATTAATCACAAACGGTGTTCCATCTTCGAGTATTGTCTCCATATGAAAACCATTAATATCATGAATCATCTTACCGCTTCCAAGACGATAATACCCCATACTGTTGGGAAGCGAATCAATATCAACAACTGTTTCAAGACGATAATTTCCGCTTTCTACTTCTTTGCGGACCTCACTTCTTTCCCATTCAAACCAATCAGGAATATGCGAAAATTCTGTTTCGCCTTCTGTTGCTTCAAGTCGCGATAATGTATCCATGGTATATGTCTTGTGACAATGATCACACCATAATTTATCCCCGGCACTGCGCATCGATGTTTCATCACCGCATGCTGGACATTTATATAAAATTTTGTGTAAACCAACAGCGCGATTTTTGTCTTTAATATGTAAATTGTTGTCGCGTTGATAAGCAAAATCATCATATTGGAAATTTTTCTCAATCATTTGATTAATTTCATCGACTGAAAGTTTTTCAATATCTTCTTTATTCATGATGTGTGTCATTACTGCTAAAGTCCTGATTTTGCGTTTTTTCGTATTCCATACCGGTTGCCGCAAATGGTGGCCATGGCCAATTAAAGTAACGACCGGAACCTTAAAAAGTTTAACCATTTTACCAAGGCTATCTGGAAGAATAGCGGTCGTCCCACATAATGAATAACGCGCTTCAGGATAAATCGCACAAATATAGTTGTTCTTAAATAAACTTGCTTTAATCATTTGTACAAGACGAATATCCGAAATAAATTTGCGTTTGCCGAAACAACCAACGTTACGCATAATGTTTTCGCGGTTGATGAAACCATCAACAGCAACAATCCAGTTTGCTGGATGCGGGAAGATTGCCCGTGTCGCCATTTTAAAATCAAAAAAACTATTATGATTACACAACAAAATATATGGTGGCTTTAAACCTTTCATATTTATCTTTTTAATTTTTGTATGTGTCGCAAATGTTTCTGGAAATGAAGCAAGCCACGCAACTGGTTGCAAATACCATTTCGCTTTTCTTGGTAATTCACTTAAATTAAAGCGTGGCATCGCCTTCACTTCTTCAAACGATGCATAGACAATGTCACTGAGTTTCATTTTTTTCCCCTTTGTGCAAAAACATTAATGGATAAGCAACAAATCTATCTAAATTATACACAAAAGTGCAAACGTAAAAAACACCAAAAATTAAATCAAATAAATTTGTAAAAAACCCCGCGATTTGCGGGGTTTATGCAACAATGTGAACTTATTTATGATTGAACGGAAATACCGGTAGCATCGACAATATAGGCTTCGGCAACATTAGTTGGGTAATGTCCGGCGATAAACCACCAGGCATCCGCCGCACCAGCGCTACCGCCGCCACCCGTCATGATTTACCAATTAATCAACTGCGCTTACAAGGTTTTAATAAAGCACTTACTAATAATGGAGCGATAGTCAAACATACCGTAAATAACGACAAAAACGAAACTGTCGCTGCACTTCTTGACC
>JAQWCH010000026.1 GCA_028705995.1 Bacilli bacterium
GGTTAAATGCTTCTTTTTTTACTTTTTGCGCAATATGGAAACATATCGAAATCAATTTGGAAACATCAAACTATGCTCTAAGCATATATTTTCTTAAGTGTGAGAACATCAATTTCGTAAAAAATTATATCACTACTGTAATAGGTTTAAATACTAATCCTCCTCAAAATATAGGAGATTTATCTCTGATACCAATATTATTATTTATTATTTCAGTTCCACTAATCATTACGATGCACCTAATAATGATAAGAAAAATATTTTCAAACAGATTCACTGAAAATTAGATTATACATTTATTGAAGTAAAGTAGATATCCCTTCCATTATGTCTCAAGTATTTCTAAGGGTGCCGTATGGGAGAGCTTTTAATAAATGGAAGCCTTATTCCTGAAAAAATCAGATTTTGAACAGGTAATATAAATACCGTAGGCCTTTGTCTAGAAAAAATAACAATAGCTCTTCAAAATAAATACTCAGTAATAAATACAATAAAAATGAGGAATCTAAACTGCACAGAATTGTATATTTTTTATAAGTTAACATTCATACCTTCTAAGGTATCTAACGGCTATTTTTTATCTATATGTGCAAATTTCTTCCATTATGGAAACGGATTTTCTATTGAATAGTAGTTTTTTTAGAATGCTTGTCTTACACAACATATTGATTTTTTAAGAATTGAATAAAAACGCAAGTTCTTGCATAAAATATCAACAGTGCAATTACTTGAGCTTAGATACGAAAGTGAATCTAAAACATTTAGAAGCAAGACTAAAACAAACAAAAACAATTGAAGAAGATGTCAACTTAACTAAAGCATTATTAATTGAAATATTAGATAGACGATTTGATCAAATTGACTATGAAAGAGCCAAATCAGATATTAAACCATTTATAAAAGATCAGTCTGCTTTAGACCTATGGAATAAGGACTTTTTTAAATCAATTACCAATCAGATTGAAGTAGTTTTCGGAGGATGATAATGATTAAAACTATACAACGTATAAGAGGGGGAAAATAGACGTTATTAGTCTGTCATAAGTGTAATTGTCAATTAAATTATGTCGTTTTTTAGCGGTCAAAAATGGTCGCTCCACTAAGTGTTTTTATTATCGCGATTATTCTGGCGTTTTATAAAAGTTATTTGATGATTATCGTAATTCCTTTAGAACTGATTGCTATTGTGCTATTTGTTTTATTCAATACGCATAAAACTTGGCATTATTATTTTGCGACATTCGTAGCAGTTGTTATTGCATTTGTTTATGGTTGGCCGCGTTAATTATCAATAAATCAGCACGTTTGCACAAAAACATAACCAGCACTTTTCTAATCGGTGTTATCATAACAAAAGAATATGCAATCTAAGTAAATAAAGGATTAATGGTATGCAAAACAAAAACCAAACTCTTCCAGACACTAATTACATTATTGATAATACCGTTTATCCAATTGGAAAAGATAGCGATGGGGTGATGAACACAACAAAAGAACTTCATGAAGTTATTCTTAGCATCGTTTTAGAGTTTGATCGCGTTTGTCGAAAAAACAATATTCCATATGCTTTAGGATTTGGTTCAGCACTGGGAATTCACAATTATCAGGGGTTTATTCCTTGGGATGATGATGCGGACATCGTCTTTATGTATGAAGACATTGAACGCTTAGTCGCTGCATTAAAAAGAGATTTAGACCCGCGCTTTGCCTTTGATGCTTATGAAACCGATCCGCGTTACAACGTCTTAATTCCGACAATGAAAATTACACGCGTTGATACCTATTTAAAAGAAAAAAACTGGCTAACCTTGCCAAACAAATGTCGAAAACACGCGGGTGTATTTGTTGATATTTGTGCTTTTATTGGTGTTCCAGAAAACGCAAAAGAACATTATAAATTAATCAAAAAAACAAAAAGGGTGATGCCGTGGTATGTATTTATTGACGGTATCTTACGTCTACAACCATATCGTTTAAAAAAGAAAATCAAAAGATTTGAAGAGCAAGTTGCCAAGCAATATCAAAGTTCTTCCTCTGTGAGTCAAACGATAATTATCCCTTGGCAAGACTGGAGCCGCGATGTTGACCGCCTCGCTTTTCCGCGCAAAGTGATTTTGCCATTTCGAGAATACACATTTGAAGGACATCGTGTTTATTCCTTTAATAACATTGAAGAGTTTGTTCGCTTACGTTATGGCGAGAAAGCCCTACGTAAAATTGAAGATGGTAAATGGTATGATCCTTATCCCCTCGAGCGCAGGAAGGCTGGTCATATTGCCGCCTATAATCTTAAACGCGCTAAATAAAAGAAAAAGCGATAAGCATCGTCCTTATCGCTTTTTATTATCGTTACTTATTTAAGATAAGTGGTTGTTCCACCAATTTTTGTTAACGTGCCGGTTGAAGCATTTTCTAAAACATAAACGCGTAAATTGCCTTGACCGGAGAACGAAGCAGTGAGACTTCCGTTACTTACGACTTTAGTATCACCAGTTACAACATCAACATAGGTGCCGTTTGGGATACTGGAAAAAGTTGCCCCGCCGGAAACGGCGACTAAAGCCAGTGAATCAACACTACCAGATGTATATCGACGAATGTAGGCCATATCACCAGACACATTACCGGTCGTATATTGCCCCATTGATAAGGCGGGTACAGACTGACGAATTTTGTTAAGCTTAATTAAATGTTGTGATAACGTGGAATTTAGCGTTGTTGCAACAGTACCAGTCGCATTATAACTACCAAATCCATTTGCGGTCACGGTGCCAGCAAGGTGGTCACCATAATAAGCACGACCCGATTCACTGAGTAGAATATTAGGTCCTTCGTCAATTGTTTTACCTTTTTGGAATTCAATTTCCGAACCATAATAAATGCAAGGTACGCCACGGAAAGTAAACATTAAGGCCATGTTTTCCGCCCAAGATGATGTTCCCATGATATAACGCGTTTTTTCGATTCCATCCGGTGCGTAATCATGACTATCGACATACATTACGTTATATGTTGCATCGTTATAATATTGGTCAGTGCCTTTTGCAAGATTAAAACTATCACGGGCATATTGAAAGTTCCAATGCATCGGGAAATCAATCACCCCAACTCCCGAACTACGAGAATAATCGGGGGCATGATAAGTCACGCCATTTAAATGAGCGTTGCTCGATGTACGTTCATTATTTACTTCCATATTGTCGTTATAGGCTTGTTCAATACTTGTAAGGTTTGTTTCGGTGTCACCCCACGGATAACTTTTTTCTTCTTTCCATGTATAGAATGGCGCACTTAATGCGGGGATATTGCGATTCCATACTTCACGGACACGGGTTGCCACTTCACCAAACATATAAAAGTTATCATTTCCACACCGATCAGCAAATTCATATAAAGCAGGGAAAATATAATTATTGAATGTAAGACGGGAGATATGCTTCATTGTATCAATTCGGAAAGCATCGACCCCCATTTTGATAAATTCACCATAAGATTTTACGATATATTCAGCAACAAGTGGATTTTCTGTATTCAAATCAACACAGTCACCAGCAATTTGTGCTAGTTGCTCGCCAAATGTTTCCCATGAGAAGTTGCCATAATGATGATAAATATAGTTTGGATCGGATCCATCGTTTCTTGTATTCTTCATCGCGGCAATTCGCGCATCGTACTGTTCACCCGAACTTAAATAATCGTAGTTTGAAGGAAGTGGGGCATTTGGAAGTTTTACCATACTTGAAAACAAAGATAAATCACCTTGTTTGGTAAACATCGGGAAAATATTTTCTTCACCAAAATTTCCTGTGTGATTAAAAACAACATCGAGAATAATTTTCATATCTTTACTGTGGGCGGCATTAATCACATCTTGAAAACTCACATCACTGGATAAATAACGCTCATCAACCGCTTGGAAATTAATCGCGTGATAGCCATGATAATCATAGCCTGATGCATTTCGTACGATAGGTGTAATCCAAATAGCGGTAAAACCAAGCGCTTTAATATAATCCATTTTTTCAATGAGGCCTTTAAAGTCACCGCGCCAACCCGGATCTGTATCAGGATTGATTCCGTCCCAGGTTTGTGTGTTGTTACTGCTATCGCCATCATAAAAACGTGTCGTGATTGTAAAATAGATGGATTCATTGCGAAAATCGGTGCGACTACCACTATATTTATTAACAGTGTTCCAATAGGTTGAAGGATATTCATACCAAAAAGCAAAATCTTGCCAGGAAGAAGCTTCCACTGGTGGGAAAATTTCTTGACTAGTTTCACTATCTGATGTGTTACTACCGCTACCAGGGTTATAGTCGATTAATGATCCTTGATAGTACCAATAGTAACCAGCAGAAGAAATAGTTAAATCCGCTGTTTGATTCGCACTTGAGCCAACATTAAAAATTATGTTTAACGCTGTATAACCTTGAAAATCATACGTCCGCCAATTTTCATCATAGGACTTTAATAATGCTCCTGGCCATGTACCAACAAGTTCATCGACCACACCAGCATTTTCAACCCACGCATAGACATGGCTATAAACTGTCGGAGCAAAAACTTGTACATAGCTAATTTCTGGTAGACTTGATTCAACAGTTTCGCTATTAGAAGAAGTTAATTCCGACGATGTTTCATCGCTACTAAGTGCATCTGAGCTTCCTTCAAGCGTTGATGATGGATTTTCGTTATCTGATGAAGTTGTTGATAGAAACGAATTTTCACTTGTACACGAAAAAAGAAGGGGAAGAAGAAGTAATAAAAATTTAGTTTTTTTCAATTTCATGAAGTTAGTATACAAAATAATTTGTCACATGAGAACAAATGTCTTAAAAAAGCACAAATTTTTAATATTTCAAGGAAAGAAAAAAAGCGACTGTTGTGAAGTCGCTTTCAAATAATTATTTAAACAGATTAGAAAAATTTTGCGCGGGCTTGATCTTTAACTTCGCGACTAGCAGTGAAAGGAATCCGTGTTGTATAGCCGGCTTTAGCGGCGACAATCATCTTGGTTGGCCAAGCAAAGATATCTTGGTTCCATTTTAAGACAGTGTCGTTATAAACTTCACGTGCTGCGGTAATTTCGCGTTGCAAGTAACTATTTTGTTGCATTGCGTCAGCGATTGTCCGTTGCGCCTTAAGGTCTGGATATGCTTCAAAAGCAACGTTAATCGAACGCATTGCAGAATCAAGTTGATTCGACATTTCGTTGCGGCCTTCTTCGGTTGGTTGAACACCACCGCGATAAGCAGCAACAGTTTTCATCACGTCTTTATCAAGATCAATTGATTTTTCAACGATGCCGACAACGTTTTGTAAAATTTGAACGCGTTGTTCAAGATAATTGTCAATTTGTGAGGCATTGTGTTGAACTTTTTGTTGAAGTTGATTCAAATATTTCCGCGCATTAATTTTCATGAACAAGAAAATTACACCTGGGATTATGCCAAGAACCCATAAGATAATTTCAAAAATAAGCGAACCGACACCAACTTTGACTGGAATTTGTTTTTCAACGACGTTAATGTCCCTACCTTCTTTATTGACTGGTCCCGTCATTTCGTCTAATTCATTTGCCATATTAATTTCTCCTTTTTCTTTATTCTATGACTTTCATCTTATTACTGCAATTTTTTGTTAATAACGGCAAGTAGAACACCAACGCGATACATCTCTTTTGGATCATATTCGCCGTTTTGTAACTTCTCAAACATTGCTTTAAAAGCTTCGGCTGGCGATGTGG
>JAQWCH010000005.1 GCA_028705995.1 Bacilli bacterium
CACATTGGGCAAAAAGTAAAAAAGAAGCATTTAACCCAGTTTTTAAGGGGTAAATGCTTCTTGTTCTGTTATACGAACGGCTTTGTTAAGCTGTTTTTAAAGAAAGCAATACAATGTTTTCAACGTGATACGTGTGCGGGAACATATCTACCGGTTGAAGACGTCCAACTTGATAAGCGGATTTTAGTACGTCTATATCTCTCGCCATTGTCGCTGGATCGCAGGAAATATAAATAATTTTTGCTGGTTTAATTTTAAGAAGCGAATTAACAAAGGCGCTTGAGGCCCCCCTCCGCGGTGGATCCATAATCACTACATCAAAATATTGCCCGCGTTTTGCCGCGTTTTCTAAAAATTCCCCAGCATCTCCGGTATAAAAGTGAGCATTATCAATTTTGTTGCGTTTGGCATTCATGTTTGCGTCTTTAACCGCAACTTCAACTAACTCAACGCCAACGACTTCTTTTACATATTTGGCCATGGATAGACCAATGCTACCAATGCCAGAATAAGCATCAAGTACGCGCTCCTGGCCAGTAAAACGTGCTAAATCAATTGCTGTCTGATAAAGCTTTTCCGTTTGCGTCGGATTGATTTGATAAAAGGATTTTGGCGAGATGCGAAATTCAATATCAAATAGACGGTCTTTAATATATCCCGGACCAAACAAAACTTTTTCTTTATGTCCAAGAATAACATTTGTCTTATCCATGTTGATGTTTTGCACAACAGTTGTAATTTCGGGGTGTGCGGCAACTAACTTATCGATCATCCGGCTAAAGTTCGATATTTCAACCTTAGCAACAACAAAAACCACCATTAAATGTTTAAAGTGATGCGAAGTGCGAATTAAAACATGCCGAACAATACCTGTTTGCCGGTCTTCATCATAAGGATTGATATGATATTCACTCATTAACGTTCGAATTGTCGTAAGAATTGGTCCAGCTAATTCGCTTTCAATCATGCATTGTTTCACTTTAATAATGTCGTGTGTTTTAGCCCGGTAGAAACCCGAGATAATTTGTCCTCTATTATCAAAACCAAACGGCATTTGCGTTTTATTTCGGTAAAAATAGGGGTTTTCCATGCCAATCACATCGTTAACAATTGGATCAAAGTGGGCGATGTTATGAAAAGCATCCGCAACTTTCTTCTTCTTAAATGCTAATTGGGCTTGATAATTTAAATGTTGAAATTGACAACCGCCACAAGCGGTAGCAATTGGACACCGTGGTTGAATGCGGTCTAAAGATAGTTTGTTGATTTTTAAAACTTGCCCGTAAATGGCTTTTTGCGAAACATAATTAACCATCACTTCCGCTTGTTCGCCAATTACAAGCGATGGAACAAATATCGTATTGCCGTTATCCGTCTTTAAAATTGCGAATCCATCAAACGTGTAGTCGCTAACAAATCCAGTTACAATATCGCCATTTTTAAGCGGGGTTTTATTCATGTCTATTTGCCTTGCATAAGACTGGCAATAAAAGGTACTTCAACTGTGGCATCTAAGCGCGGGAAAAGCGGATCGCCTTTATGCACGTGTTGCCCGCCGAGCACACCAAATTGATGAACACGGTCATAGACGCGTAAATCTTCTTCGACACCAAGTTGATCAAATAGTTTTTTTGGCGCCTCAACTAACACTGATTGTAATAGTGTCGCTGCTACATATAGGCAGTTCGCTAAGTGATTCATCACACTCGCAAGTTCACGTTCACTATTAGCTTTTTTTAGATTCCAGGGTTGCGTATTATCAATATATTTATTTGTCGCGCTGACTAAAGAAAAAACACTCATGATTGCATCGGTGATTTCTAAATTAGCCATCTTATTTTCGTAGTCAACGACAGTTTGGCGTGCAAGGTTTTCTAAGTCTTCATCAAAGACTGTAACAATACCTTCATATCGCGGAATTTGACCACCAAAATATTTATCAATCATTGAAACCGTGCGATTTAAAAGATTACCAAAGTCATTGGCTAAATCGACATTAGTCCGTTCAACAAATTGCTCTGGCGTAAAAACGCCATCACTACCAAACACCGTTTCTCGGGCTAAATAATAACGAACAGCATCCACGCCATAACGTTCAATTAGTGGTAAGGGATCAATCACGTTACCACGGGATTTGGACATCTTGCCATCTTTCATCATTAAAAGTCCATGCACAAATTCACGGTCAGGAAGGCGAAGACCTTCACTCATCAAGAACATTGGCCAATAAATTGCGTGAAAACGCGTGATATCCGCACCAATTACGTGAATAATTTCAGTGTTTTCGTCGGTCCAAAACTTATTAAATAAAGCCGGATCTTTCTCGTTAGCATATCCAAGTGCGGAAATGTAATTACTTAAGGCATCAAGCCATACATAAACGACGTGTTTAGGATTTTCGTTTACCGGAATTCCCCAAGTAAATGAAGTTCGTGAGACGCTTAAATCCGCTAACCCGGGCTTAATGAAAGTATTAATCATCTCGTTTTTACGTGAGATGGGAGTAATAAAGTTTGGGTTTTGATCATAAAACGCTAATAATTGGTCAACATATTTACTTGTTTTAAAAAAGTATGTCTCTTCTTCAGCACGTTCAACTGGTCGATGACATTCAGGACAGAGGTGTTCATTACCAACTTGTGTATCGGTCCAAAAAGCTTCTTCGTGCCGGCAATACCAACCTTCATACTTACCGAGATAAATATCACCGCGATTTAACATATTAGAAAAAAGCGTTTGCACAGTTTTTTCGTGTCGCTCATCGGTTGTACGAATAAAATCATCATTAGTAATATGAAGCCTTTTCCACAAATCTTGGAAATTCAAGATTATTTGATCAACAAACGCTTGTGGTGTCATCCCCGCAGCTTCGGCGTTGCGTTCAATCTTTAATCCGTGCTCGTCAGCACCTGTTAAAAAGTATGTTTCATAACCTTGTAGACGCCGAAAACGCGCATAGACATCACAAAGTGTCGTGCAGTACGCATGACCAATATGAAGTTTCGCGCTCGGGTAATAAATTGGCGTTGTAATGTAAAATCTGTTCTTCATAAATAACACCTCGCATTAATAATAACAAAAAACCGCCACCCGAGTGGATGACGGTAAGAAATTTACTTTTTGATTCCGTATTTCTTGTTGAAACGATCGACCCGGCCATCGGCTTGTGTAAACCGTTGCTTGCCCGTATAGAAGGGGTGGCAATTTGAACAGGTATCAACTTTGATTTCTTCCCCTAAGGTTGTGCCTGTTTCAAATGTTGTTCCACATGTGACACAAGTGACAGTTGCACGATGATATTTAGGGTGAATTTTCTCTTTCATAAGTTAGGTCTCCTTCCGCCTTAAACTCTTGGCGAGTCTAAAGAAAGTTTGCTTAGTTATATTATCACGCACCCGCGTGTAAAGCAATGAGAATAATTATTGATTTTTTTCTTCATAATCGGTTGGTGGAAGTGAATCATTTTTATGGGTCACAATTGGTTGGTTGTAATTATCGCGCAGCTCAGATAAGTCGGCAAAAGTTAAATAAATAACAGGCGATAAAACAACACCGAGAATGATTACGATGTCATAAACTATAAAGACAATTTTTACAAAAAGGTAATCTGCTGGCGGATAATTTGCGAGCAAGATGTAGACCGCGATAGCAAATAGCGATAAACCCGCTAAAACAAAGAAAGTTCCCCGATAGTAGCGATTCCACATTGCTTTGGTCATCATTTCGTTTTTACTTTTTCTTAGACCGAAATAAAGAACTAATAGTAAATACGAAACAAATGAAATCATTGTTGTTAATATCTCAAAAATAACACTAAATGTATAGCCAATCCCACTTGTAAAATAATAACTTAAAATAAAAAAGGCAATCAGTATGCTAAGCGAAATGAGCTCACTGAGAAATATTGGTAATAGCGTTTTTTTAAAATACATTTTTTTATTTGTCATATTGTTCAAGGTAATTTTCCGCCCAATAACGCCGCGGTAAATACATCACGTCTTTGCTTTTACTCGGTAGAGCAATGATAAGATTAAAACCAAGCTTAAAGTTCATTATTTGGTCGGGGAATACTTCAATGTATTGCAAGTAGATAATATGCCCATCGCTGATTGAACTCGGTAATAAAACGTATTTTGGTTCGGCAACCTCAACGTTGACCGCATTATACAATTTTCTTTCTTTTAAATTACGCGGTTTGGCTTCCGCGAATTGCTGTAATTTTTGTGATACAGCTTCTAGAAGTTTTGGTTCTTCTTCAAATGCGAGTTCAGGAGAAAATATTGCCCAACTAAAATATGGTTCGTCGCTTGTTGCGCGCGGCAAGAAAGTTTTAAACGTATAGGCCCAGAAAAGCATCCCCTCCCGCGCAAGTTTTTCACGTTGATAATACCCACGAGTGAGAAATCCGTGCAACCGATCTTTAAGTGTTTCTTTTCGTGTCAAATATTTAATCGCTTGGTGGTCAAATTGCATTTGTTGTAACGCAAAAACCGTTTTACATGACTCGAGTAAGTTTTTTGTAGGTTCAATCATATTTTAATTTTATCATTAAACAGTAATATACTATAGAAAGTTATATTAACATGGTAAAATATACGTTATTAAGTGGTTTTTAAGTAAGGAGGCATCTTATGATCAGTAAAAATCTCGCAGTGCAAGTGCTCAACGCCGGTTTAGCAACTGGTGCTGATTTTGTAGAAATATTTTTAGAAGAAAATCCATTGCTTTCGATTCAAGTCGAAAATGGTCACGTAAAAGAAATTAATAGTTCTTTGCAATATGGTGCAGGCATTCGTTTACTAAAGGATTTACAAAGCGTTTATGGCTCAACCAGTGACGTATCAAGAAAAGGATTGCTCAAGCTTGCCAGCCAACTAGCGGCATCTTTTTCCGGACCAGCAATTAAAAGTGTTGATAAAATTACGAAAAAAAGAAATCATAACTATTATCCAGCAGAAAAACGTTTAGATTACATTCCGAATCAAGAAAAAATTAAATTGATGAAAGAATGCTCAAATCTCATGAGTGAATATGATCCTTCGATCAAAATAGCGCGTGTGTTTTTCTCGGAATCAATTCAAAAGGTCACAATTTATAACTCGGACGGCTTCCACTTCGAAGATACGCGTCCCCGTTTAAGAATGTTCTTCCTCCCAATTGCTGTTGGTCCAAACGGAATGGAAACCGGTGGTGAGGGACCTGGTGCAACTGGTGGATGGGAATTTTTCACCGATGTTCATGATGCAAAAAACACAGCATTAAGAGCAGCTGAACAAGCAGTGAGAACATTAAACGCTAAAGAATGCCCAAGCGGGAAAATGCCAGTCGTGATTGGCAATGGCTTTGGTGGTGTTATTTTCCACGAAGCATGTGGTCATTCATTGGAAGCAACTTCAGTCGCGCGTGGCATCTCCGTTTTCTCCAATAAAAAAGGTCAACAAATCGCCAGTCCGCTTGTGACAGCAATTGATGATGGCACAATTGATAAAGCCTGGGGCTCAATCAATATAGATGATGAAGGACATCCTTCACAAAAGAATGTGTTAATTAAAAACGGTATTCTCACTTCTTATATGATCGATCGACTCAATGGCCGGCGCATGGGTGCTGTATCGACTGGTTCTGGTCGGCGGCAAAATTATAGTTATGAGCCAACAAGCCGAATGACAAATACCTACATTGATAATGGCAAATCGACACCCGAAGAAATAATTTCTTCGGTAAAGCTTGGTTTATACGCCAAATCGCTTGGTGGTGGCTCAGTTAACCCGGCAACTGGTGAATTTAACTTTGCTTGTTCAGAAGCATATATCATTCGTGAAGGCAAAGTTGCTGAACCAGTAAAAGGCGCAACATTAATCGGAAGCGGTGAAGATATCTTGAAAAACATTACTATGGTGGGTAACGATTTAAAGCGTGCCCAAGGAATGTGTGGCTCAGTATCGGGGTCGATCCCTGTTGATGTTGGCCAACCGACAATTCTCGTTAGTGAAATCACCGTTGGTGGTCGTGGAGGAAAATTACAATGAACAAAAAGTATCTTCCGTTTTTTGATCAAGCCAAAAAACTTGGAATAATAGAAAGCGAAATAACTTTTCAAAAAAGTCGCGCAACAAGTATTGATATATTTCATAGTGAAGTGTCATCTTTTTCAATTTCTGATAGTCAGGACCTTGTCGCGCGTGGTGTTTTAAATAATCACTTTGGCGCGGCACACACTGAAAAAGTTGATAAAGCGAATATCATAAATTTAGCCGATCAAATCGCTGTTAATGCTTCGCTCAACGAAAATGATGATCCAGCGATTATTTTTAAAGGTTCAAAAAAATATCGAAAAAAGAATATATACAACCCTGAAGTCGATTCTGTTAGTGTTGATGATAAAATTAAACTACTGTTGGATATTGAAAAACGGCTTAAATCTGCTGATAAACGCGTTAGTGAAGTTTCATCAGTATCGTATGAAGAAACGTATTCCGAATTTGTTTTAATGAACTCCTATGGACTGGATCTTAGTAGCAAGAGCAACTACTTCTATATTTATGCCGAAGTTGTTGTTAAAAGCGGTGATGAAGTGAAAACCGGTTACAAAATTTTCCTCAACAATAGTTTCAAAGACTTCAACATCGATCAATTTGTTAACGATGTAGTAAACGATGCAACTAGAAAATTAGGTGGTAAACCGATTCCTTCTGGTAAGTATAAAACGGTAATTAACCCGAAAGTTACATCAAGCCTGCTTAGCTTTTATATGCGGAGTGCGGTTGCAGAAAATATACAAAAACACACTTCGCTTTTTGAAGGCAAACTCGGCGAACAAATCGCAAGTAAAAAAGTCACAATTAACGAAGAACCATTGAAAAACAACATTTTCTATACTTACTTTGATGCAGAAGGTGTCGCGACTTCAAATAAATCCTTTGTTGAAAAAGGGGTTTTGAAAACTTACGCCTACAATTTATCAACCGCCGCAAAAGACAATGTCGAAACAACAGGTAACGCTGGTGGTGGCGGTTCAAAAATTGGCACAACCTACGTCAACCTTGTGCTAAAACCCGGACGTTTAAGTGAGCAAGAATTATTCGAAAAAATCCAAAACGGATTCTATCTTACTGAAGTACAGGGTCTCCACGCTGGATTAAATCCAACCAGCGGAAATTTCTCCTTACAAGCAAGCGGATTTGTAATTAGAGATGGTAAAATGGCTGAGCCAGTTTCATTGATTACGGTGGCTGGTAATTTGCTTGATATATTTAAAGATGTTGTCGCTGTTGGCAATAATCTTGAATTACAAACAAGTTCAACAAGTGCTCCATCAATATTAATTAAAAAGCTCGCAGTCGCTGGCTAAAAAAAACAACCCCCATAATCCAAACGCGAATTAAGGGGGTTTTTATTTTGCAATTATCTTGGTTAAAAGCCCTTATTTTTAAGTAATGGCTACAAATCAGGCTTGTTTTCTTATATAGAGAATACCAATGGTTCCCGCGCCACAATGCGAGGAAATAACGCAACCGGCTTCTGTTAAAATGATGTTTGCTTCAGGGGCTACTTCTTTAATTTTTTCAATATAATACTGAGCGGATTCTGGGGTCTGTGAGTGCGTAACAAATACGCGATCAAGATAGATGCCCGTTTGATAATCTTCGATAAAAACATCTAGTTGATGGTTGAGTCCTTTAATCATTTTGCCTTTGGGTGCGGCGGTGTTTTCAATTTTGCCGTCAATTACTTGGAGGAAAGGCCGTGCCCGCACAAGTTTTCCCATTAGATAGGTTAAGCCAGAACAGCGACCGCCTTTATACAAATATGTCATTTCTTCAACAACAAATTGAGCGCGAACAAGCGGAACAACGCGTTCCATCTCTTTAGCTACTTCATCAAGTGTATGACCAGCTGCGGCATAATCAATTCCGTGTAACAATGTTAGTGAGATACCCGTTGATAAGTTGCCCGAATCAATTAATCGAATGCGTTCTTTGGCTTCGGGAATATCTTCCATAGCGAGGATTGCATTAGAATAGGTTGCCGATAGTTTCGAACCGATCCCAATGTAGATAATATCGTAATCTTTTTCTAGCCACTGGTTAAAAGCGATAAGAAAATCTTTTGGAGCGATAGCGGCGGTTTTCGGCATCACGTTTTTTTCTTCAATCTTTTTATAGAGTTCGGCAGTCTTGATATCGACTCCATCACGATACTCAGTTCCATCCAAGATAACGATTAATGGGAGCACATCAATGTCATATTTTTTGTAAATATCAGTTGTAAGGTCGGAAGTCGAGTCAGTAATAAACTTAATTTTGCGCATATAAAGTGCTTCTCCTTGCCTAAACATTATACGTTTAATCGCTTCTTGCTTCAATTGTAGAACAATTTAAAAACCAAGATGAGTAGAAAAAAGCCCAGTATGAGAGATGAAATTTCTTTTATTTTAAAAACATGCTATCATTATTAATTAGAAAGGATAATAGATCATGAAAAAGTTTTTAACTGAATTTAAAGATTTTATCACTAAAGGAAACGTCTTAGACTTAGCTGTTGGCGTTATTATCGGTGGCGCATTCCGCGCAATCGTTAATTCGCTTGTTGCTGACTTAATCATGCCATTAATTTCCGCTGTTGTTGGCGCTGATGTTACGGACTGGGTCTGGCAAATCAAACCTGCAATTCCGGGTGACGGTAATGGCGATGGCGTTATTGCAGATGGCGAACTACTTAAGGAAGCTGTCGTACTCCGTTATGGTAATTTCATTCAAGCGATCATTGATTTCTTAATCATCGCATTTGTCTTGTTTGTGATTATTAAGGCAGCAATGGCATCCGCTAAAGCTCGTGAAAATCTCAAAAAGAAAAAAGCTGAAGAAGCCGCGGTTGAAGCCGTTGCGGAAGAACCAGCTGCACCAGCTAATGCTGAAGAAGTTGCTATCCTTAAAGAAATCGTCGAACTATTAAAAAAACAAGATAAAGATAAATAATCTTATCTAAACGAAGAAAGCGTATCAATGAATTCTGATACGCTTTTTTATTTGCCATAAGCGCAAGGCCCCATGAATCATGGAGCCTTGCTTTCGGGGGGGTTATAAGTGAATGACTACTCGCCAATAAGCTGATATGTTACCGTCTGTTCGCCGGTTTCCTCATTGGTCGTAACAACTTTTTCATAAGTTGCCACTAGTTCATCATTAACTACTACTTTAATAATCGCGACTGCATCGCCATCAACGACTTCTTCATAACGTAGCTGATAGATATTGCCATCGATTAGGATGCGCATTTTTGCTTCGTCATCTTTTTCATCGTCTTGTTCGATTTTTAATGTGTAATTTTGTGTGAGAACGCCATCTTCAACGACGCGATACACAAATTTTTCTTCTTTTTCGTTTTCTTCAACTTCAATTTCTTGTTTGACCATTACGTAATTATTGTCATCCAAGAATAAACGGAAGCGAATTTCTTCTTCGTATTCACCGTCTTCTTCATCAATTTCAATTTCGGTGTGCGACACGAATTGATATTCGGTTTCATCAATTATTGCAACACCTGTGATTTTTGTTTTCACTTCGTTGCTATTTGTTTCAGCTTCGAACTCACCATTATCGTGTTCTTCACTTGGTCCCGCTTGATTTCCACCCTCGTCATCACCCTTAACAAGCACATCTTCTTCGTTATAGTAGAGTTTATAAGTTTCTAATTCGCCAGTTGGGGCAGTAAAAGTGATTTCCTGCAAATTTTCATAACCTTCTAGATCACTTATTGTTGTGGTTGTTTCGAAACCATTACCATTGGTGTATAAAAAGTCGAGTTGTGCAACAAGTTGATCAATTGCTGGATCACTAACCAACACTTCTTCTTCACTAGAATCCTCAATGGGAGCTTCTTCGCTTGTGTCTTCTGAACCATCATCTAGCAAATACGGTGTTCTCGGAGCGGATTGCATAGTCGTCATGGTTGCGCTCGGAGCATCAAATAAAGCAATCGCTGTGGCGGCTTCAAACGCAAGTGTTTCAGTTGGATTGATTTCTGTTTCATCCGAACCAAATAAATTGCTGCAGGAAGCAAGCGTCACTGCCATGCCTAACAAAGCAACTGTTGTTATTGTTTTTTTCATATCAAGGCCTCCTTTTTATTTTGCCTTCAATATAAATACGAAATACAATCGTGTTTTATTGGGAAAAAATAAAAATTATTTATTTGGACCCATCATATGTTTATATTCATAACGATGACGACCAACAACTTTTACTTCTATTGTTTCGTCACCAGTATTAATGTAATAAGTTTCGCGGTTTTGCACTTGAACTTCAAAACGATATTGATTAGCGTTTCTTGTGGCGTCAACTTGTAGAGAATACTGGCCATCTTCAACTTCGGCCTTGATTTCCACATTTGAAACAAGTGTTTCGTCTTCATATTCACTATATGAAAACTTTTGTTCTGTTTCTTCGTTTTCGCTTTGAATCGAAATTTTCCGCGTGTTCGATAAATGTACGTTAATCTTTAAATCTGTTTCCATGTCATTAAGATCAACTTCTTTTTCACCGTCAACTCGATAAACATTCTCGTTTGCGTGTAACTCGCCAACGATTTCGGTTTCACTTTCTTCTTCATCAGCATCTTCAAATGTCATATTACAATAAATATAAAGCTCGGCACTTATTTGAACTTGATATTGATATATGTTATATACACCAACAAATTCCCCTTGATCGGTTGTAAAGTCAAGCCCACTACTTGCTTGCGTAAATGTTTCCACAAGTGGCATCGTGTAGTCGAGTGTTTCTTCAATGCTGTATGTAACACTTGAACTCGTATTGGAATTTGATTTTAAGACATCTTTTTCTTCTTCTAATTTAAATACTTCGATAAGGCCATCAGTATCCGAGAAGGCAAGCGAAGAAGCTGTCATGAAGACAAATTCGCCTTCGGTTCCACCAGGAATTTCAGCTTGCCGTAAAACACTTGGATCAGTCGTGCCAGAGCTTGTGGTATTTGGTTGGGCAATGATGACAATTGCTGCCGTCATTGCGGCCGCTAAAGTTAATGTGCTTGGAATTAACACCCAATTTTTCTTTTTATTAAAGATTTTTTTGTGTTCCTGACGAACTTCATAAGTATGCAAAATCTCAGATGCCGTCAATTGAATTTTCGGATCTGATTGATGTTGTTTGATGATAGATTTGATTTTTTGATCATCAATCTTGCGCATATTCACTTAGTCCTTTCTCAAGTTTTTTTATCGCATTACGATAAGTCCATGTTACTGTTCCTAGTGGTTTTTTCATGATTTTAGCAATTTCTTTGTGCGAGAGTTCGTTGATCACGTGCAGAATCACAATTTCGTATTCTTCGGGCCGTAACAACTCACGCATTCTTGCCTGAACTCTTTCAAAGTCATCATCGACTTCCGCATCAACTGCTCCGTACGCCTCGGTGTTATCATATTCTTCAAGATATGATTCTTTTTGCTTTTTCCGTTGATAATCAATTGCAAGATTGCGTCCAATTCGTAATAGGTACCCCAACGGATTTTTATTAGAATCGAGCGTTTTGACATTTTCAAGAAAACGAATATACGCTTCTTGCATAATGTCTTCACTGCTATCTTCATCACGTAAAATCGCAACAACTGAGTAAAATAGAGCTTTTTTGGTCAAGGCGAAAAATTCGTCGAAGACTGTCAAATCACCACTTTGAATCTTCGATAAGAGAGCAATTAAGATTTCTTGTTCCGTATCTTTCATTACTCTCCCCTATTATAAATACGCAAATCTATTTATTTTTGTTGGAATTACCATATTTTTGTTAATAAATAGTTTAACGATATTCTTTTTTCTGTTTTGTTATTGCGATTGTTTCTTGATAAATTTCAAGCAAGCCTTTACCAATAATATCGAGTGAGCGAGCTTTAGCAACCTGATATCCTGCCTCAACCATTGACGTTAAATCTTGTTCATAAATCGAGTAAATTATGCGTGTGAAATCTTCGTTATTTACACCTTTAAAACAATTGACACCCGCTTGAAGCCAGTCTTCATAAACTGGAATATCCCGAATAATCAGTGGTAAGCGGCTAGCAAGTGCTTCGAGGACGACGATGCCTTCGGTCTCTTCGTATGATGGAAAAAGCATGGCGTCGGCACGTTGTAAAGCCCCGCGGATAACTGCTCCGCTAATGTAACCGGGTAAAACAACATTAGAAGGTTTTTTCGCGATTGCCCGTAAAATTTTCCGCGCTGTTGCAAAACGCGCGAGATGGCCAAACCAAATAAATGTGATGTCCGGCATTTTACGTGCGACATCGATAAAATCAATTAAGCCCTTGCGCTCAAATGGTAAACCAATGCCAATCACAACTTTTTGCTGTGGTTTAAGTTTAAAATAATCAAGATATTCCCGAACCGCATCGGGGTTAGGCGCGTATTTTTCTAAATCAATTCCGTTTGATAATGCCCGGACTGGACAACGTACATAAGGATAATTTTCAATTAATCGTTTCGAATAGTTAGTCGGTGTGACAATAATATCAGCCGAACCATAAATTCGCTTTAGATTGCGATCAAACCATGGTTCAATTCGCTCCCAAGCCCGGAACGAATTACGAAAATCTTCTTCCGTTGAGTGGCCGTGAACAAGCACTGGAATACCTCTAGCTTGCAAAGAATGCATGAATTTTGCTGATTGTTTGAATGTTGAATTTATATGAACAAAATCATAGGTATCACGCGGATCAAAAGTAGTTTGAACTCCTTGCAGTTCAAGCGCTTTTTTCTGGTGTTGAAGAGCACGCCCAATGCCGGATTTTTTTAGAGCCTTTTTCCCTTGCTCATATAAAAGAACTTTCATATTTTTTCTATTTTTGTACCTCTTCAAAGGCGGCAAATTCCCAAGTTGGATTCGCTAAACGCACTTGCGCAACTGATGCTTTAAATAAAACGTTTTCGGCATCAATAACGTTGCGATTAACTTCACGACTTTTTGCTTTTTGTAAGCGCCCTAAGACATATGCGCATTCTGATACGGACTTTGAAACAAGGCCGCTATATAGAAAATATGCTCTTAGTGTGGGTAACGCTAAATCGTTACCGACAAACTTCCGTGTTTCTTTATCCATTGTATTCATAAAATATGCTTCAGCCGCTTCTAAATCATTATTTTGCAACAAGAAATAAACTTTTTGGGCAGCCGCCCGGGCGGCGACTTCAATATTTAATTGGTTTTTATTTGCCACTAACTCATCGACTAATAGTCCCGCGGTTTCTAAGTCGGCTTGATACGTTCTTTGATAAACAGCAATTAAATTCACTTGACTCGTTAGCGTTGTGATTTCTTCAAAAGCAACAACTTGATCAAGTTCTTCTTCGTTTTCATTTTTTTCTTCAATTACTGATAAAGCATTAAACGCTTGTACATTAATTGGTTTGGAAATTAAAGCTAGACGATAACCGTCATTCATCGTGTCCATCTGAAACGGCATAATGTTGTAGAGCATAATCATCCCGCCAATCGCAACAAAAATGAGCGATGAATATTTGATGAATGCCGCAATAGGTACGTCGTTTGTGCTTGGTTCTGGAATTAGTGAATACGCCGTAATAAGTGCTATAACTTCAATCACGTAAAGAATCAGTGGAAACCAAGAATACATCTTTGGGGATGCTTTATCAGATTTCGCTGCGATTTTTGTCTCACCGGTTAAGCCATTGAATGAACGGAATGTAAACCGCCATTTATTCTTAATTTTATAAAAACATAATCCGAGTACATTCATCGAGCGAACACGGTATTTACCAATTTTCGCACCAATGATGTGTCCAACCTCAAAAAGGACAATATTGAATATCAATCCAAGTAGAATAGAAATAATCGCAAAAGCGTAACGCGAAGTTGTCGATGTTAACTCAAGTTTATCTAATGCTGGGCCAATCACGGTCATGCCAACAAAGATTGCGATGACGAACATCAATGCATATACAAGTAAAGTTGCAAAATCTGATTTTTTCATAGTGTTTCTCCTTAATAAGCGGCCCGGAAAATCTTAAGAGCAAGATTGCGGTCCAACGGCTTTAAGTGATGTTTAATCACATCACAATCAGAAAATAAGTGATTAACGATAAGCGGAAGCGCTTCTTCTGTGACGCCAAATGTTTTTAAGTTATTGGGCATCCCAAGTTTGTGATAAAAGTTTTCTAGCGCAACGATACCCGCAAATGCTGCTTTTTCATCGTCTGGTTCTTGAACATCAAAAACGCGACGCGCAAAACGCGCAAATTTCGCTTGATCAATTTGATAATACTGTTTGGCCCAAGCTGGAAATAAAACCGCTAGTCCTACACCATGCGTTACACGTGGATAAAGCCCGCCAAGCGCATGTTCAAGCAAATGCACAGGCATTGATGATGGTTTGCCTAGGCTTGTGAGGCCATTATGGGCCAAAGAACTTCCAAGCATGAGATTCGCTCGCGCTTGGTAATTATTAGGCTCTTCCATAACTTTTAAACCTGCTCCAACAATGGAATGAAGCAAACCTTCAGCAATAGCGTCACTAAGTTCAAATTCTTCACTTGGATTAAAATATCGCTCAATTGTGTGCATCATCATGTCCACAATACCGGCGGCTGTTTGTGTCGGGGAAACCGAATAAGTTAATTCAGGGTTTTCAATTGCAAAAAGCGGACGATTTGTATCCGAATTAAATCCAATTTTTATGTGGTTAAACTCATCTGAAATAACGCTACTTGTGCTTGATTCACTACCAGCTGCGCTAATTGTTAATATAACGCCGACTGGTAACGCTTTAGTCGGTTTTGTTTTATGTAAAGAAAAATCAAATGGGTCTCCATTATAGAAATATCCATGGGCAATTAATTTTGCAGAATCAATCACTGATCCACCGCCGAGCGCAAGAACCAAATCTATTTTTTCGTTTTTAAGTTGTGGTAATACTTCACGAATTAAAGAAATTTCTGGATTAGGTTGAACACCGCCAATCTCAATAAATGTGATTGCTTGTTCTATTAACGATTGTCGGACAGTATCTAAAAGTCCGCTTCTAATCACAGATCCTTGTCCATAATGGATTAAAACACGGGAAAAACCGTAGCTCTTGATAATCTTGCCAACGTTTTTTTCTTGGTCACGGCCAAAATGGATGGTGGTTGGGTTGTAATACGTAAAATTCTTCATTTTTTTGCCTTTGCTTTTCTAAATTTTTCGATTGCGTCTGTCAAATAAGTGTCGGCAAGAATCGAAACTTGCTTAATTAGCACTTTGGGGTCTTCCTTGCGGCCACTATCAGCCCAATGAACGACAACAAACACAAAGCTCGGTGCATAAAACTGCGAAATAAACTTTTTGTTCGTGCTGCTTAAAACATTATCCACATCGATTCTATTTAACTCGCGCAGTTGCATCGTATATGTTGTATTGTACAAAAATTCAATAAATAACTCACGTCCCGCGCTTGAAAGAGTGTTTGAAATAAAAGCAGCATTATCGTTTACATAGCGGAAAACAAATGTTAATGCTTCTTCCCAACTTGTTACATGATCAATATTTTCCACTGTTTCATTCAAATAAATCCAAGTGAGTAAATCATAGATGTTACGGAAATGGTAATAAAATGTTTGGCGATTAACTTTACACATTTCTGATATTTTTTTAACAGTAATCGTGTCAAGAGGCTGTGTCGCCATCAACGTTTTGAGTGCTTTCCCAAGTTTAAGTTCTGTTTTCATGTTTTTTACCTTTTATTTCTAATATCGCAATAAGCTTTGGCGATTTGTGCACCAAGTGCTGCGTTATTTTTAATTAGTGCAATGTTCGCATCGAGCGATTTTCCTTCGGTGATATTGGCAATTTCCTTTAAGAGGAATGGCGTAATTTCTTTGCCGTTAATTCCTTTTTCCCTTGCTTTTTCGACAGCTGCGACAATTGTCTTTTCAATTAAATTCGGATCAAGAGAATACTCATCGGGAATCGGATTGGTTACAAGAACGCCGCCATCAAGCGGAAATGTTCTTTTAACTCGAATAATTTGTGCAATTTCTTCAGGGGTATCGATTTTTTTATCGACGCGATACGCTGAATCTTTGGTATAGAATGCTGGGAGTTTTTCTGTTTGATAACCGTATACCGGCACGCCCATTGTTTCAAGATATTCTAGTGTAAGTTTTAAATCCAAAATTGCTTTCGCACCGGCACAAATAACCGTGACATTAGTTTTTGCTAATTCTTGTAAATCCGCTGAGACATCAAATGTTGTTGATGCTCCGCGGTGAACACCACCAATCCCACCAGTAACAAAGAATTCAATACCGGCTTTAGCGGCTAAAATCATTGTAGCAGCAACGGTTGTTGCTCCCCATTTTCCATTTGCCATAACTTCAGCCAAATCACGACGAGACACTTTTTCAATGCCTTTTTTCTGACCAAATTGACTAATTTCTTCTGGCGTCATGCCAATAATTGGCACGCCATCAATAATACCAATTGTTGCCGGTATTGCTCCGTTTGCACGAATCACTTCTTCAACCGCTAATGCGGTTTCAACGTTTTGTGGATATGGCATACCATGCGAAATAATTGTGCTTTCTAGTGCAACAATTGGTCGATGATTGCGAATTGCTTCAGCAATTTTATCAGCGATTTTTATCATTATTGTCCTCCGCTTGTTGTTCTTGAATAATTCCATCGAGATTTGAATTTTTAATCATTTTTGCCATCGACCGATCTAAAAAGAAATACAAGATTGCCATTGCGCTAACGATTACAACAATCTCGATAATATGCTGCACAGTTAATAATGGGTAATTGATATCAAATAAATCCCATTTTTGCCAAATAGATAACGCCATTAAGCTGCTTGTTAAGATAAATAATGTTGAAAACAAAATTGTCCGATACCAATTAAGTGGCCATGAAATACGGAAGAGGATAATGAATGAAAACACATTCATCACGAAGACCGAAACCGCAATCACAATCGTTGGATCATTAATTCCGGTTGAACCATGGAATACTCCATCAAATGCTTTCAACACATAAACAGCAATAACACCTAATACCATGACAATTGCCGCTGGTAAAGCGCGCGTGACAACATTTGACATAAATGTTCCTTGAACTTTTGTGCGATTAGGCTGCAACGCTAAGAAAAACGCGGGTACACCGATTGTTGCTATTTCCCAAACATACATGTTTTGTGTGGTAAATGGGTAAGCAATTTCTCCACCACTTGGTGCTAAAATCGATGCCGCGATGAATAAAATTGTCATAATAATTGAGAAGAAAGTTTTGACTAAAAATAACGACCATGTCCTTTGCAAGTTGTTAATAACGCGCCGGCCTTCGTTAACAACATCAGGCAATGACGAAAAATTTGATTGTTGTAATACTAAGTGAGCGACATGACTAGCGGCGCTACTGCCATTTGCCATTGCCGCTGAACAATCGGCTTGTTTTAAGGCTAAAATGTCGTTAACGCCATCACCAATCATCGCCACAGTTTGTCCGTTGCTTTTTAAACTTTGAATAATAATCGCTTTTTGTTCAGGATTAACGCGACCGAATACTGTTGTTGTCAACGCAAGACGGGCCACATCGATGTCACTAACGTCATAAAGTGATATCGGATTTTCTGCCCCAATAATACCGACATCCTGTGCGATTTTACCCACAGTCAATGGATCATCACCAGAAATCACTTTAATTTGCACGCCATTTTCAATAAACCAGCGTATTGTCCGTGCCGCGTCATCACGAATATGATCTTGAATAACAATAAAACTCACTGGTTCAAGTCGTGATGGTATTTTGCCTTTTTTAATCGGCGTATCACTTGTAGCAAGCACGAGCACACGATAACCGAGTCGAAGGTATTCTTCTTCAATTGGCCGAATTTCCGCATACGTTTTTTTATTTAATACAAACGCTGCCGCACCTAAAACAAATGTTTTTTTGTTTTCAAAAGTAACCGCAGAGCGCTTTAATGCGCTTGAAAATGGAATAACTTCAATTGCTTTATAGTAGTTGTTATACGGGCATTGTTGCAAAATTGCATCGACGGTTGGTGAGCGATCTTCTGTCGAGGCAAGAAATGCGCCTAAAACTTTTTCAACTTGAATTTTTTGACTGCTTCCAAATTTATGAATTTTAACTAAATCCATTGTTCCGTCAGTAATTGTTCCAGTTTTATCAATACACAAAACATCGGTGCGCGCGAGCATTTCAATTGAATACATTTCTTGAACTAAAGTGTGTTTTTTTCCTAAATTAATAACCCCGACTGTTAGTGTCATTGATGTTAATAGATACATTCCTGATGGAATCATTGATACCAGTGATCCGGAAACGCGTTTTACATTCATCGCAACATCGACTTCCTGATAAACGTTTCCAAGAATAAGCAAACCCGCTAAAAGAAAAACAATCACACCAATGACTTTAAAAAGACTATTAATTGCCCCTAGTAATTTCGATTTGGGGCGTTTAAATTCTTTTGCCTGACTTTGAAGTTTTTGTACAAAACTCTTAGCGCCAACTTTCATTACTTGAACGCGAGCTGTACCGCTTGTAACAAATGAACCACTCAAGACTTCGTGTCCCGCTTCTTTATGAATTGTTTCTGCTTCACCTGTTAATAGTGATTCATTTACATCAATAAACCCATTAACAATTAATCCATCAACAGAAATTTGATCGCCTGTCCGTAAAATAATGATGTCGTCAAGGACAATCCTTGAGTTATCAATATTGATAATTTCTCCATCACGAATTACATCAACTTTTGGGCTGCTAATTAAAGAAAGTTTTTCAACCATCTTTTTCGCCCGAATGTCTTGAATAAGACCAATTCCCGTGTTAAGCGCAAGAATTATTAAGAAAAACAAACCTTTATAATATTGTACGGCAATCATTGCTGCAGCAATGATGTATAAGAGAATATTAAAAATCGAAAACACATTGGTGCGGATAATTTCCCAATAACTTTTTGTCAAACGACCTTTGGTCACATTCGTGAGCTTATCAGCGATGCGTTCAGCGACTTGTTCAGCGCTAAGGCCGTGTTGTGGGCTCGGTAAAAACCGCTCAATATTCGATTTTTCTTTTGTGTGCTTGGTGGTTTTTTTCTTTTTAAACAATAATTTTTTCATCACTTTGCCCCGTATGTAAAATTATATAACAAATTACCGCCAATTTTTGGTTTTTTTGTCAAATGTCTATATTTTTTAGTATTTATACTAATCTATTCGGTTCTTAAGGCAACAACAGGATCTTTTTTGGCAGCAATTTGTGCTGGAATTAGCCCACAAATTAATGTTAGTCCAATGTTTACCGCGACAAGAATAAGACCTGCTAATGGGTGCAAACTAGCAATCGCTCCAATCGCAGCTTCTGGATAGAGGTTATTGATTATGATGTTGATCAAAATGCTTAAAAGCAACGTGACGCCAATACCGATACCACCGGAAAATAGCCCCACCATGAATGTCTCCGCATTAAATAAACGCTTAATATCTTTTTTACGTGCGCCAAGTGCGCGCAAAATACCAATTTCTTTTGTTCGTTCAACCACAGATGAATAAGTGATAATACCAATCATCACTGAAGAAACCACAAGCGAAATGCTGGAGAAAACAATTAAAACTGCTGCCACAACATCCACTAATGTAGCAATATTATCAGTGATTACTCCAACCATATCGCTGTATTCAACCTTAGCTTCATCATCTTTATCTTTGTTCCACTCGTTAAGTCGCCGAATAATAGTTTTTTTGCCATTGCTATCCTTAGCAAAAATCGCAATTGAATAAACGCGTGAATAAGTTAAATCAAGCAAGGAATAGCGGAACGATAATCCTAGACCAGCAAAAATATCTTCAAATACATTTAATGCGTAATCGCCATTATCTAAAGATGAACCGACGTATTTAGCCATCGAAAGATAATCCGTAAACAACTTTTCTCTTTTAGGTTGAGGGACGCTCTCGCCATAAGTGTAATCGTAATAAAATGGGCTATAAAAAGTGAATATATTTTTAATAAAATCGTTTGATGACAAGAGACTACTTGAACTATCTTCGCCCTCAGCTCCGGATGCAGATGCCAAAAACGCATCTGTTATTTCGCTTTCGGTCATATCAATAGTGTAATTATTTTCAATATCGATCGCGATTGGCGATGTTTCATTCTCGATAATCATTTGATCTTTTAAAGTCGAAAGATATCCAATACCGGATTCCATCACATCATAAAGTGCTTTTTCTTCTTTTACGCGGAGGATGCCAACAATATGTAATTCCTCACCAATATTTTCGTCTTCAAACATTGCATCACTTTCCGCTAAAGTTGGTTGGCGGTAGATTTTGATTTCTTTTTGAGTTCCGTCATAGATATTATCAACCATGAAAGAAGTGTGTTCACGATAATAATCCGTGTTGTTATAAACTTTGAATTTGCGACCAATAAACTCAGTAAAATCAATGTAGTCACCAGTAAAATCTTCACCGATGATACCAAAGTTGAGAAGTTTTGTTTTTTCAATTTGATTGTATTGATCAACAATTAAAACAAGTTCGTTTTTATTGCTTGGATACCGCGAGTTGCTTCCAATCAAATCATAGTATTCACTTACAAATTGTTCGCTGCCAAGCAATTCATGAAAATTTCCGCCCGGAATTGGGTTAAACGCCATGTCATAGCTCGTGCTTCCCATTTCATAAACACCAATATTGTCTTCACTGCTATCGGGCTTCTCGCCAACGAGGTTGAAATATGTCATGTAATTAACAATTACGCTAGAAGCAATACCGTCCGCTTCCATCTGCTTTAAATAATCAATATATTCTGGTGTAATAATGTTATGTTTAAACGTAACGAATTGACTGCTTGATTGTGTGTCATCGCGGACAACAACATGTTCTTCATCAGGAAACTCTTCCGGTGTTTCCACTAAATCAGGACGTACAAATGAGTACGAATCCGCATAAACACCAATTGGATATGATGATAAAGTGCCTTGTTCAACGCGATTGACATAACCATTAAATCCGTTGGACACTGCAAGCACTAAAGCAACACCAATAATACCAAAACTCGCCGCGATTGATGTCATTGTTGTGCGACCTTTTTTGGTCATAATATTTTTCCAAGTGGTTTTAATCGCCGTCCAAAAAGACATTGATGTTTTTTTGTTTTTTTCTTTTCCGATAATTTCGCTATTTTCATTAAAAGGTTGTGTATCCTCGGTAATCACTCCATCGAGCATCTTTATTGTTCGGTCGCTATATTTTTGCGCTAAAAGTTCATTGTGTGTAACCATAATCACGAGCCGTGTTTCAGCAATCTCTTTAAGAATGGAAAGAACACCGATGCTTGTTTTAGTGTCCAAGGCACCCGTCGGTTCATCTGCTAAAATAATATCTGGATTATTAACAAGCGCGCGGGCAATCGCCACTCTTTGTGTTTGACCGCCTGAAAGTTGGTTGATTCGTTTGTATAATTCACTTTCAAGACCTACGCTTTTTAATGCATCAATCGCTCGTTGACGCCGTTCTTTTGTTTCAATGCCCGCGAGTGTTAATGCCATCTCAACGTTTTCGAGCACAGATAAATGTGTAATTAAATTATAGCTTTGAAAAACAAAGCCAATCCGATGATTGCGATATGCATCCCAATCTTCTTCATTAAAATCTTTTGTCGATTTTCCTTCAATGATGATGTCGCCACTAGTGTAGTGATCTAAACCACCAATGAGATTAAGCATTGTGGTCTTACCACAACCTGATGGTCCTAAAATTGAAACAAACCCTTTTTCCGGAAATGAAAGATTGACGTCTTTCAAAACATGGAAAGGGCGTTTGTCGATATAGTAGTCTTTAAAAATATTTCTTAATTCAAGCATACATTACATTTTAAACGTTAAGTTCCTTTTATTCTATTGATTTGAAAAACTATTTGGTTTTATTTTCTGCGCGCTTTTGTTGAAAATAATTACTGAGCATTTGTGAAGCGCGCGAAGCTTCGACACCATATGTTACCTTTGGACGATGATTAATACCTTGTTGTTCATAAAGATTAAAACTAGAACCAAGTGCGCCGCCCTTCGGATCACTTGCTGCATAAATTACTTCCTCAATTCGTGCCCATAAAATGGCGCCAGCACACATTGCACATGGTTCCAGTGTGACATAAATTTGACAACCGGGTAAACGCCAAGATTTTAACTTTTTTGCCGCTTTACGAAGCGCAATTATTTCTGCGTGACCAGTCGGATCATTATTGTTCTCGCGCTTGTTGAAACCACGCGCAATTATTTTTCCGTCTTTAACAATCACAGCGCCAATTGGTACCTCATCTATTTTGGCCGCTTTTTCTGCTTCCTTAAGGGCAGCATTCATAAATTTAATATGCTTTTCCATTTTGTTTACCATCTTCTTTATGATTTTAACACGATATTTAAAAAACAATTTAAAAACCACCGCACATGAAGCTAAATCTTAAGGCTGCTACGTTCCCGTCCTGACCTGGTTCGAAACAACTTCATTGCGATGGCATAGTAATTATAGTAAATCACTATTCTTTAAGCAAATAAAAAGCCGACTTTATAACAGTCAGCTTTTTTGAATATTTATTATTTTTTGAGAATAGCTTGATTGCGCATATAAGGCCGAAGAACTTCTGGTATTGTCACTGTTCCATCGCTATTTTGAAATTGTTCAAGAATCGCTGGAAATAAGCGTGATGTGGCAAGCCCGCTACCATTAAGTGTGTGGCAAAATTTTGTTTTTCCGCTCTCTAAATCCCGATAGCGAATCATTCCACGTCTTGCTTGATAATCCCTAGCATTTGAAACAGATGATACTTCTTTATAAATTTCCATGGAAGGTAGCCAAATTTCAATATCATAAGTGCGTGCCATCGAATGTGAACAATCTCCCGCGGCTAATTTTGAGATACGGAAGTGTAAACCAAGTTTTTCGACAAGAAGTTTAGCTTTATTGACCATTTCTTCAAATGCCTGATCACTATCTTCGGCCCGTGTATATTGAACCATTTCAACTTTGTTGAATTGATATCCACGAATCATCCCGCGTTCTTCGGTTCGATACGAACCCGCTTCCCGTCGATAACATGGTGTATAAGCAAAATATTTCTTTGGTAATTCATCAGGCGATAATATTTCGTTTCGATGAAGATTAACCAAGGCCGTTTCTGCTGTCGGTAGCATAAATCGACCTGGTTCTGCTCCGTTAAGCCAAAAAACATCTTCTTGAAATTTCGGAAATTGTCCGGCGGTATATCCGCTTTCATAATTTAGTAAATGTGGTGGTAAAACCATTTCATATCCGTCTGTTAAATGTTCGCTGACAAAGAAATTAATTAGCGCCCATTCTAATTCTGCTCCAAGACCTGTATAAACCCATGTTCCAGAACCACTGATTTTTGCTCCGCGCTTGTAGTCAACTAACCCGAGCCCTTCTGCTAATTGGACATGATCTTTAATTGGAAAATTAAAGATTGGTTTTTGTCCAAATTCATAAATCACTCTATTATTTTCTTTTTCACCGGATAACAAGTCTTCATCTGGTAAATTTGGTAGTACTTCAATTTTACTTTTTAGCAATTCTTCAACTTCTTTAAGTCGGGCTTCTTCAACCGCTGTTTCATCTTTGAGTTCCTTAACACGATTAAAAATAGGGTTTAAGTCTCCGCCTTGTTTTTTAATTTGTGGGATTGAGGCTGAAAGCCGATTTTGCTCAGCTTTTGATGATTCAACACGCACAAGTAAAGATTTTCGCTCATCATCAAGTTCAATAATATAATCGAGATTCGCGTCCCAGCCTTTTTTCGCAAGACCAGCTTCCACATTCTTTTTTTCGTTACGGATTTTATTGATGTCTAACATAGTTACCTTCTTTTCTAAATTGGGTTTTTAGAAACACAATCTTTTGTTTAAATATGGGTTTTAAACCTCTCTATAATAACAACGATATTTTATTGTTTTCAATTTAAATAAGCAAATCGGGAATAAAAGAGCCGGTTTTTGCTATAGTTTTTCAAACAATTTTGCTATTTCTTCGCCGTGTTTTGTTAAATTTCGCTCACAAACAAGTTCGTATGCGAGGTCACATTTATCATTAATTTTACCACTCAAATAACGCGCGATTAACGTTGCTAGCGCCTCAAAATTAGCTCCAACATAACAGGTGTCATAATTAATTAACTCATCCGGATAAAAAGCTTGATGCCGAATTATGATCTGCGTTTTTGCCGCCATGGCGTCCATCAAACTAATTGTACTGGCGTACTTCTTGGCGGGTTCAAGAAAAATTGTTGCGTTCATAATCGCGGAACGATATACATCATCCGGCACGAGTTCGCTAATCGTTAAATTCGGCGGAGCCTCTTTCCGTAATTGTTCAAGCGCTTTCTTACCACCGGTTTTTAAATCATTGACTGCAAAATAGAAAAATTGGGCGTTACTTACTAAGCGCGCGATTTTAATCACTTCATCAAGCGCGCTATCTTCATCAATACCACCAGTTGAAACAATTATTTTATCGTCGGTCTGTAATTTGAAATAGCGATAAAACAAATTAATTTCTTGTGTTTTGGTCCAATCAAAGCGCTCTAAATTTACTGCATCTTTAATAATCTCAATTGGTTTTTTAACACCATGATCAGAAAGAAATTTTGCCGCAGCTTGGCTCGGCGCAACAACAACACTCGCTTCGTTTAAAACCCTCTTAACGTCTTCTTTAATTTGAAAACTTCCATCAATGCGTTCTAACATTCGTACTTCGGGATCGTTTTCACAACGCAGTGCCCATATGATAATTGGAATTTTTTTGCGTTTTAATTTATGGATGAGCGCTATTTCTTTTGACCGCACAGCAACGATGTTTGCAACATCATATTTGCGCCGGGGTAAATCCGTATATGGTATATTTTTTATTTCACAGGCGCCTTTTAAAGTTTTACGAAAACGTACACCTTCGTAATTAATCGCCTTTTGTTTTGTCGGGAAATAGATTAACGCCCGTTTCATAAAGTTTATTCACCAATTTCTTCTTCATCTGCTGGATTCACCGTTGTAAACGAAGATACTTCTTGGCCTTCATCAAGGCGAATCAAACGAACGCCTTGTGTGTTGCGTGACATCACATTAACTTGGTTCAACGAAATACGAATCACAATGCCTGAGGAAGTAATTATCAGCATATCTTCATCGCCGTTAACAGCGCGCAAACCAACTAACTCACCATTTTTACTTGTTGCATTAATCGTGATTACACCTTTAGTGCCACGTTTTGTTAGCCGATAGTCATCAGCTTTGGACATCTTTCCATAACCCTTGTTGGTTATGGCCAGCACAAGGGCACCTTCTTTAGAAGTGATAACGCCTACTACACGTCCTGATTTATCAAGGCTCATTCCGCGAACACCTCGCGCAGTGCGGCCCATTGGGCGGACATCACTCTCTAAGAATTTCACCATTTTGCCGTGGCTTGAACCAATACCAATTAAGCATTCTCCATTGGTGTGTTTAACATCCAATAGTTGATCATCATCTAGTAGCGAAATAGCAATTTTGCCATTATTCCTAATTGAGGCGAACTGAGAAAGATGTGTGCGTTTTACAACACCTTTTGCTGTTACAAAGAATAGATATTCGTTTTCGACGTATTCATCAATACTTAACATTGTCTTAACTTTCTCGTCTTGATCTAAATTAAGCAGGTTTTGCACAGGAATTCCTTTTGAAGTCCGTGATTGTTCAGGAATTTTATATCCGCGTAAACGATACACGGCACCCTTGTTTGTAAAGAACAAAACATCGGTGTGCGTCTGTGTGTGAATCAATAAATCAACAATATCATCGTCATTTGTTTGCATGCCACGAATACCACGTCCACCACGATTTTGTGTTTTAAACGTATCTGGAGAGAGGCGTTTAATGTATCCGTTTTTCGTGAGCGAAACAATAATATCTTCAACTGGAATTAAATCCTCATCATCTATATCAGCATAATCATTTGAAATCATCGTCCGGCGTTCATCACCAAATTTATTTTTGATTTCTTCTAATTCTTTAAGAACGACCTCTTGAATATTTTCTCGGCTGGCTAAAATCGACTGATATTTAGCGATTGAGGATTCAAGATTTGTTTTTTCGGTTGTTAATTTTTGCTCTTCTAATCCGGTTAACCGTCTTAAAGTCATACTAAGAATTTCTTTAACTTGTAATTCCGAAAACGCAAACCGCTCAACTAAGCGAGCTGATGCCTCGTCTGGCGTTGCGCTTGCTTTGATCATATCGACAATTTCATCGATGTGGTCACGAGCACGGAGAAGTCCTTCAACGATATGTAGGCGGGCATCTGCAACTCTTAATTGATGTTCCGTCCGTTTGCGAATAATTTCGATTTGGTAATCAAGATAATTTTTAAGTAAATCAGTAATTGGTAAAACTTTTGGTGCATTATTAACTAAACACAAATTAATGATACCGAAAGATGTTTGTAGTTGTGTGTTTTTATAAAGTTGATTTAGTAATACTTCTGGAATAATATCTTTTCTTAATTCAATCACAACACGAATTCCTTCGCTGTTTGATTCATCGCGTATATCGGTAATGCCTTCCATTACTTTGTTGCGTACAAGGTCGGCAATCGCTTCTATTACGCGCGCTTTGTTAACTTGATAAGGTATTTCTGTGACAATGATGCGGTTTTTCCCGTTGTCCATTTGTTCAACGTGCGTTTTTGCCCGCATAATGACGCTCCCTTGGCCGGTTTCATATGCTTTACGTATGCCAGCGCGCCCAAGAATAAAACCGCCTGTTGGAAAATCTGGACCAGAAAGGTAATTTTGCATAATTTCAAGTGGCGTTAAATCTGGTTGATGCGCTATTGCAACAATCGCATTCACTACTTCGTTAAGGTTATGTGGCGCCATATTGGTCGCCATTCCAACTGCAATTCCTGACGTTCCGTTGACTAATAAATTTGGAAAACGTGATGGTAAAACAACTGGTTCTTGTTCTGTTCCATCATAGTTATCAACAAAATCGACAGTATTTAAATCAATATCGCGGACCATTTCAAGCGCCATTTTTGACATTCTTGCTTCGGTATACCGCATCGCGGCAGCTTCATCGCCATCAATTGACCCAAAATTACCATGACCATCAACTAGCGGATAACGCATCGAAAAATTTTGTGCCAATCTAACAAGCGTTGAATAAATTGCTGAATCGCCGTGTGGGTGATATTTACCCATAACATCACCAACAATACGTGCTGATTTTTTATGGGGTTTATCAGGTGTCATCCCTGTTTCATTCATCGAAAAAATAATCCGCCGATGAACAGGTTTAAATCCATCCCGAACATCCGGAATTGCTCGAGCGACAATCACCGACATTGCGTAATCTAAAAACGCGCTGCGAACTTCACTAGAAATTTCAACGTCTTTTAAACCAGGTACAATACCGCTTTCAATTTTTTCTAATTCATCTAATGTTTCATCGTCAACATCAGAGGCCTCGCTATCAGCAATAATCTCTTTGTCTTCTTTTTCTGTTGGTTCAATTTGATCCTTAGGATCAAAATTATCTCTATTATCTTCAAACATTTTATGGCCTCCTTCTAAATATCAAGATTCTTAACGCGTTTTGCGTTATTTTCAATAAAGCGTCGCCGTGGCTCGACCGCATCGCCCATTAAAGCTTCAAACACATTATCTGCTTCAAGTGCGTCTTCCATTGTCACTCGTAATAACTTACGGTTTGCAATATCCATCGTTGTCTCTTTTAATTGATCGGCATCCATTTCACCAAGACCTTTATAGCGTTGGAATGGATATCCCGGGCGTAGATTAAGTTGTTTTTTTAAGATTTCTAATTGTTCATCGTTATAGCAGTAGTACGCTTTAGCGTGGTATTCAACCTTGAATAAGGGTGGTTGCGCGATATAAATGTTTCCATTTTCAATTAACTGTTTCATGAAACGATTAAAGAATGTTAAAAGCAAAACACGAATATGCGAACCATCAACATCAGCATCAGTCATGATAATAATTTTGTGATAGCGCAATTTATTAAGATCAAACTCATCATTAATACCAGTACCGATTGCGGTAATCATGTTTCCAATTTCGGCATTCGCATAAATTCGTCTTTCCTGTGCTTTCTGCACATTTAAAATTTTGCCCCGCAATGGAAGAATTGCTTGTGTTTCACGATTACGCCCATTTTTCGCAGAACCCCCGGCGGAATTACCTTCAACAATAAATAATTCGCACTGCGTAGCGTCTTTTGAGGAACAATCAGCTAGTTTCCCAGGCAAGGTAGTAAAATCAAGCGCACCTTTACGCCGGATGTTCTCGCGGGCAGCTCGGGCGGCTTCGCGGGCATTTGCCGCAAGTTTAACTTTTTCAATGATGATTTTACCTATATTCGGGTTTTCTAATAAAAACCGTTCTAGTTGATCGCCCATAACTTGCGAAACAATTTTACGTACTTCAAAATTACCCAGTTTTGATTTGGTTTGCCCTTCATATTGTGGGTTTGGATGTTTAATTGAAACAATTGCAGTTAAACCTTCAACTATATCGTCATAAGCAAAGTTCTCATCTTTTTCTTTTAAGAAATCTTTATCTCTGGCGTATTTATTAATAATTCGTGTCATTGCTAAACGGAAGCCTTCAACATGTGTTCCGCCTTCACGAGTTGAAATATTGTTACAAAACGAATAAATATAATCTTTATAATCTGATGTGTATTGAAGCGAAGCTTCGACAAACACAACACCGGTTTTGTCGTTACCTTTGGCGTCTTTGCCAATAACTGCTTCACCTTGACCTTCACAATAAATTACATCTGCAAACAACGGGGTTTTTGTGCTATTGATTTCTTGAACGTATTGTTTAATACCGCCTTCAAAACAAAATGTTTGTGTGATTTCGTCTTCATCGCGAGCGTCAGTAACCGAAATACGTAAATTGCGATTAAGGTACGCCATTTGTTTACAGCGGTTTGCAACTTTTTCATAATCAAAAACCGTGCCCTCAACGAAAATCGATGGGTCAGGCTTAAATGTTACAATTGTTCCGCTTGCTGAACTATTTCCAACATCGCTTAATTGTTTAGCGGTTTTTCCGCCGTTTTCAAACCGGGTAAAATAACTCTTACCGCCCTTGTTGACCGTTACATCAAGCCATTCACTAAGTGCGTTAACCACCGAGGCACCAACACCATGAAGACCACCGGCGACTTTATATCCGCCGCCTTCGCCAAACTTCCCACCGGCATGTAATACAGTAAAAACTGTTTCAACACCAGATAGACCAGTTTTTTTAACAATGTCAACCGGGATTCCGCGACCATTATCTTCAACTGTAATTGAATCACCTGGATTTATTTTCACGAGAATATGATCACAATAACCAGCCAACGCCTCATCGATTGAGTTGTCGATAATTTCCCAAATTAAATGGTGAAGCCCTTCGCTTGCTGTTGTTCCGATGTACATACCAGGGCGTTTACGAACCGCTTCAAGCCCTTCAAGAACTTGAATGTTTTCTCCGGTATAAACACCGTCTGCTTTAAACGCTTCTTCTGCATGCCGAAGTTCAATCTCTTGTTCTTCTGCACGTTTTTTATTTATCGCGACTCTTTGTGCTTCTTGTTCTGCTTCTAAAGCGAGTTCTTTAGCTGATTTGGTTTTATTTGTATTCATATGGTTTCCTTCCTTGTGACACTTTGGTTGTTGTTTATCACATAGTGCGTTGCACATGGTTCATTAAATTGTGTCACAGTTATGAATGTTTGATTTAGTGGGGTAAGAAATTCAAGTACTTTGCGTCGGTGTTTCTCGTCTAATTCACTTAAGCCGTCATCGAGAATCACGATTGGCTTTTTTTCTTCTTCCGTAATTAGGAAGTACGGCGCTAGTTTAATTGCAATTGCAATTAATCTTTTTTGCCCTTGGGAAGCTGTTGCTGTAATCGGCTGATCGTTAATTTCCGCTACGATATCTTCGCGTTGATAACCAATCGATGTTCCGTGGTGTTCAAGATCATAAGATAGTGTTCTTTGGTAAGCGGTTTTTGCGCGCTCTTGCCAATTATCTCCAAGATTAACAAACGGTAAATAACGTAATTTCACTTCTTGTAAACCATCTGTTATTTTTGCTAGCACAGCATTAAAGGTTTTTTGTAGGTGCGTAACATATTCCGCTCGATAATTCACGATAATTTCGCTGGCTTGAATCAGTTTTTCGGTGGTTATTTCAAGGTGTGTCCGATCGGGATTTGCGTGTTTTAAAAGTCGATTTCTTTCTTTTAACGCTTTTTCCGCTGTTAGAAGTGTACGTAAGTAGTAATTGGCGTTTTTTGCGATGTTTGTATCGAGATATCTACGCCTAATTCGTGGCGCATCGTCAAAGAAAAGCACATCTTTTGGGGTAAACACCAGGACATTGGCAACATCATTCAATTCTGACAACCGGCGAATTCCGTGATTATTAACAGCGATTTTCTTGCCGGCAGCTTGAAGTTCAATTTGAACTTTTTGTGGGTATTTCCCGTTAGAGAAAACCCCTTCTAGATAAGCAAGTGGTTGGTTGTTGTTAATCAAATCAACATCTTCGTTTGTTCGGAAACTTGAAGCAAAAGCTAAATAAAATATTGCTTCAACGATATTTGTTTTGCCAGCGCCATTTGGTCCACTTAAAACATTGATTCCGGGCGCAAATTGTAAAGTCAAATTTTGGTAATTACGGAAATTGCGCAAATTAATTTTATTGATGCGCATACACCGCAATAACAAACGATTGATCATTGATTGTTATCGTGTCTGTTGGATAAAGTTTTTTTCCGCGACGAAGCTCTTTTTCCCCATTAACAAAAACATCATGTTGATTAAGATAAGTTTTTGCATCCCCACCAAAACTAATTAAACCAACTTTTTTGAGCAATTGACCAAGGGCGATATAGTCGCCGGTAATAGCAACAACAGTGTTTTTCACAATCGATTTTTTTCCTTTTTTGACCTTGTTTAAAGTATACCATTTTTGGGCTAAAAAAGGAATATTATATATTCCTTTAAAACGCTAAATTTACACCCTAGAATCTCTCCTAATAAACGTTTGTTGTTTTTGGTATATTTATCCCTTTTGTGGCTTTTTGTTCCTTGGTGTTTTAAAAAAGCGAACACTTGGTGTGCTCGCTTATAAATACAATATTCTTGGTTTTGTTGTCTAATATGTTCTAACTGGCGTCACAATTTGGATTTGTGTTTCATCCTCCATGTTGCGCACACTAATTGGTTTCATTTCCCCAAGAAAACTTAATGTCACATCTTCTGAACGACAAGCTTTTACCGCTGCTGCGACAAAAGCGGAATTAAATGATATTTGTAAAGGTTCTCCAGTAAATTGGAATGTTGATAATTGTTCAACCGCGGAACCTTTTTGGTTAGATTTGGTTGATATTGTTACTTCGCTCGCGCTCATTGCGAGTTTAACAACGTTTTCTCTTTCGCCTGAAAGAAGCGAAACACGGTCCATTGCTCTTAATAGTTCGTCGGCATTAACTTCTAGAAAATAATTGTATGAACGCGGAACAATATTTTGTGTTGCTGGATATTCACCTGAAATTAGACGGGAATTGACCACAGTGTTATCGAACGCAAACAAGATTTTTTTGTCGCTAACAGATAACTCTATTTCGTCTTCGGTTTCCGCCATCCGAGCAATTTCGCTCAAAAATTTAGCAGGTACATTTGCAGAAAAATTAAGGTTTTGGTCAATTTTAACTGTTTTTCTTGATAATCGAGCACTGTCAGTGGCAACAGCTGTAAGTTCGCTATCCCGAGCGAGTAAATTCACCGCCGTTAAAACTGGGCGTTGTTCTTTTTGGCTAGCGGCAAAAGCAGTTTGATCGACCATTTTTATAAAATCGCTAACACGCAAAGAAAGAGTAACTCCTGTTGGTTCAAAATCTAATAACGGGAATTCTTCAACTTTAACTGAATTTAATTTGAAATTGGACCGTCCGTCATCAATTTGAAGGATTACATTATCTACAAGTTCAATATTTATTTCTTTTGCTTCCATCCGCCGAACAATCTCGGTAAGTGTCCGCGCTTCAACTAAAGCAGCGCCTTCACGATAATTTGTGATGATGTCTGTGGAACCAATCATATAAGGAATTGTTGTTCTGACAGAAAGTTCGTTGTTTGTTGTTACAAGCAGTAAACCTTTTTCATTCAATTCCATTTTTACGTTACTCATAACCGGAATCGGAGTTTTTGATGCAATACCATGTAAAACAACTGTCAGGCTTTTCAGCATCTGCTCACGATTAATTTTTAATTTCATCTTTCTATCCTCCTAAGAATAATAATAGTAATAATAGCTGTGGATTGTGTGGATAACTTGTCTTTATCCGTTATTTATACTTAATAAATTATACCACGCCTCACGAGATTTAGTGATAAAATACTATGCTTTTATCAAGATTTTAATCTTTTTCTTAGTTCCTTAACAGCCGTCTGTAAAGCGGCGTCGGTTTTCAACTGTTTTTCCACTTTGTTAATCGCGTTTATCACAGTTGAATGATCTTTACCGCCAAATGATTGACCGATTTTAGCAAAAGGCACATCAAGCAGTTCGCGAATTAAATACATTGATATGTGGCGGGCCAAAGCAATTTGTTGGGTGCGAATACGACCAGCGAGTTGACTAGGTGTCAAATTGTAATAATCGGCGACAACATTAATTACTTTTTCTTTAGATAATTTTGTTTTCATTTCTTCGTTATCGATGAGTGGTTGAACAGATTCCGCGGCGATTTCCATTGTCACGTGATTAGTCTCGCGAATATTAATGATATAAAACAACAAACGATTCAAAGCACCTTCAAGTTCACGCACGTTGTTTGAGAATTTATCAGCAAAAAAAGTAATAACTTCATCATCAAAACGGTTAATATCAAGGTTGTTTGCAGTAATTTTCTTGCGCAAAATTGCTTTAGAGGTTTCCAGATCTGGTTTCGTGATATTAACCGTAAGACCAGAAGAGAAACGACTAACCAAACGAGACTCTAATCCTTTTAAATCTGTTGGATGCCGATCAGACGTAAGGACAATTTGTTTACCAGCACTCACTAAGTTATTAAAAATATGAAAAAACATTTCTTCTGTTTTTGTTTTATCGGCTAAAAATTGAATATCATCTACCAGAAGAAAATCAACTTTTTTAAAGAAATCTTTTAATGATTCAGAGTCTTTGTCACCGTGCACATAATGGATGAATTCATCAACAAAATCATCAGTAGAAATATATAAAACCTTAGCGGCAGGTGAATTCTTTTTAATATAATTACCCATCGCGTGTAACAAGTGAGTTTTTCCTAAACCAGAATCAGAATATATAAATAGAGGATTAAACATTTTTCCAGGATTAGCCGCTGTCATTAAGGCTGCTTGCAAAGCTTCGCGATTTGAAGGCCCAGAAACAAAATTATCAAATGTAAAATTAGTATTGATAGAGGAGTTTGCGAAAAACGTCTGTTTTTCTTCAACAGGTTTTACTTCTACTTGGTTGATTTCGGTTTTTTGGATATAAGATAAAACAAAATTACTCTGTGTTGTATCTAAAACAACTTCAGAAATTAAATCATTATATTTTGTTGCTAAAATGCTTGCGGCCAATCCACTATTGACGACCACAACCATAGAATTTCCTTCAATTCGATAGATGTAAGTACCACTAAAAAAAGAATCAAAAATATTGCGATCATTAATACGGCCCGCTAATTGAACTAAGATACGATCCCATAACTGAGTAATTTCTGAAATTGAACGCGCCATACACTAATCCCCTTTGAAAAAAGAATTCTTAATGCTTGAATTTTAACATAATAAACAGCGAAAAAAAGTAAACCTTGAAGACATTTTTAGTTTTCCACAATTTCAGCATAAAAAACACCCGACATTATCGTGTTTTCCACAGTTTCCACAAAATATAATTGTGGATAAATTTGTCGATAACTTTTTCCACGTTTTATTTGGTTAACAATATTCCACCAAATCCACAAAACGGAACGGAATCCACATTACAAAAAACAACACCAACATTAAATAATTTGTTCTTACAAACACAGCTAGTTGTTGCTAAATGGTAAATTGTGGAAAAAACAAAATCTAGAATAAATATAGAATTAAAAAGGGACAAAAAACAGAACAAAAATAAAGTATTTACCGTTTTTTTAGCAAAAAATGAAAATTTTATCTTTTATTTACATTCCGGTATTTATTTTTTGTTGGTTAATAGAAATTAAACGTTGTTTTCTTACAACTTGTTTGTATTTGACTTTACTTACTATTTACATATATAATTCTAAACGCGTATTTAAATGAAAAAGATGTATTTATATATGTCTTGATACGGAGGGAATTTATATGAAAAGAACTTTTCAACCAACACAATTGCATCGTAATCGCACACACGGTTTTCGGTCACGTATGGCGACCCCGAATGGTCGTAACGTCTTAGCTCGTCGCCGGGCCAAAGGACGGAAGTCATTAACAGTCTAAAAACACGGGATCGCTAATCGCTTTAGATTGGCGATTTTTCGAAAAGGAGCAAAAATGAATACTAAAAATCGTGTTAAAAGCAATAAAGACTTTCAAACGATTATTCATCAAGGCTCGACACTGAAAAACAAAGTCTTTGTCTGCCACTTCTTACTAACAAAAAACCAACATGTTCGCGTTGGTATTGCTGTATCAAAAAAACGCGGGAATGCAGTAAGACGTAATCTAATTAAAAGGCAGATTCGTGCTATTTGTATGGCAAACATTGATTTTGCTAAGAGTTATGACTTAATAGTTGTTGCACGTGATAGTTATGACGTGAACGACTACGCTAGTATGCAAGAAGCGTTTATTACACTTCTTACATCCTTCGAAAGGAATCTTCATGCTTAAACAAAAAACCAAAAAAATATTAAAAATGAGTGCTCTTGGAGCGGGGTTACTAGTTTTTGCAGCCTCATGTACTGCAAATTTTTGTTCAACAACCGATAAAGCTCATTTGTTATATGAATTAGAAGGTGTTTCAGTTGTTAGCACTAATACATATAACGAAACGCTCACAAAGATTATCTCTGACGCACAAGATGAACAAGGTTATACAATTCCACCACTTGAATTTTGGCAAGAGATGGATAGTAAAAACTTAGATGAAGCGCGGCGGTTATATATCCTTGAGCACGAAGACGATACAGATTTTAATTTAGCCAACGTTACTGATGAACTAGCGCTTGGTGAATTTGGATACGCCAAATTCCTTAATACTGTTGCACCAAGTGCAGCACTTTCTTCAACCGAACTTTGGGGCAATTGGAACCTTTGGGTAAATGAAATTCGCATTGACGAGAATTTTGGGCCCGAGATTGCGCCAGACAATGATTTTAAAACGTTTTATCAAAAAGAATTATCGGCAAAAATTCAAAACATGCGCTCATGTATTGCAATAAACGATGGAGTCTATGGACCAGAAGGTGAAAAAGTTCCAGTTGAGGAAAAAACCTGGGGATATGCATGGGAGCAAGGACTAATTGAAGGGTTATTGGTTTACCCTGTTGCGTGGATGATTGAAGAATTCACAACGCTTTTTGGCGCAAATGGTTATGGCCAATTACTAGCAATTTTAATTGTAACGATTCTTGTTCGGGGTTTAATGATTGCCGCGACTTTCCGTTCGACAATGTCACAACAAAAAATGCAAGCACTCCAACCAGAAATTCAAAAACTTCAACAAAAATATCCAAATTCAAACACCAATCAATACGAAAAACAACAATTATCACAAGCACAAATGGCGCTTTATAAAAAACATGGTGTAAAACCACTTAGCCAAATTTTGATAATGTTTATCCAATTCCCAATATTTATCGCTGTGTGGGGCGCGATGACTGGATCGGCATCACTTGCTTCTGATGCGATTTGGGGATTAAATTTAAATGCTTCGCTTGGAACTAAAATTCTTTCAAACTTCTTCTCAGCTTCTTGGTGGACAGCAGTTGTCTTATTTATTTTGATGGGAGCATCCCAATTTGTTTCGATGCAATTACCACAATGGATTCAAAAATCACGCAGTAAGAAAGTCCAAAAACTAATGGTAAATCCTGCGGCGAAAAAACAGGCAAACCAAGGGAAAATAATGATGTGGGTAATGTTTGCGTTCATCATCTTTATGTCTTGGTCGTTACCAGCCGCAATGGGCGTTTATTGGTTAATTGGTGCATTGATCTCCATTATTCAAACCTCAATTACACAACATATTATGGGCAAGAAGGAGAAATTAAAATGAAAAAATTTGTAGCAAAAACAATTGAAGAAGCATTAGATTTAGCAACACTTGATTTTGGTATTAATAATTCTGATGATCTAATTTACGAAATTCTTGAAGAGAAAAAAGGTCTTTTTAAACGCTCAGTAACAATTCAAGTTTATGAGTATAGCGATTTAATCGAATACGCAATTGATTATTTAAAAAAAGTGATTTTAGCCTTCGAAATCGCCCCAGAATTTGCACCAACAATTAACGAAGATATCATTCACATCGAAATTAGTACAAATCACAATTCAATTTTAATTGGAAAAAACGGGCGCACACTTCAAGCACTCAACGAACTTGTCAAACTCGCGTTGTCGGTTCGGTTTAAAAAAAGAATTCGTGTTTTATTAGATATTAATGATTATAAATCGGAAAAATACACCAAAGTGATTTCAATCGCCAAACGGGCGGCAAAGGAAGTTCAAAGAACAAAAGTTGATGCGCTTCTAGATCCGATGCCTGCTGATGAAAGACGTGTTATTCATAACGCATTAAGTCACTTCAACAACATCAAAACAGAATCAACTGGCGCGGGTCATCATCGGCAAATCGCCATCAAATACGTTGAATAAACCTCGGGAGCCAAATGGCTCCTTTTTTGTGATAAAATTTGTATACAATGAAACTTGAAACAATTGTTGCATTAGCAACTCCACCACTAAAAAGTGCCTTAGGTATTATCCGTCTCTCAGGGATGGAAACTTTTACTATAATCAATCGCGTGTTTTTTACAAACACCGGTTCGCTGAGTGAAAGAGGCATTTATCATGGCTGGATTAAAGATGGCGATGAAACAATCGACGAAGTTGTTGTTTTAGCTTACATTCAACCAAAATCGTATACTGGTGAAGATCTAGTTGAAATCATCTTTCATGGTTCACCATTAATTGCACAGCAAATTCTATCTATATTAATTAAATATGGCGCTCGTTCAGCTGAACCGGGCGAATTTTCAAGTCGTGCTTTTTTAAATAATAAAATTGACTTAATTCAAGCGGAAGCAATTAATGACATGATTAATGCCACTTCATTGGAAGCAAAAAAGTTGGCGCTATATTCATTAAAAGGTGAAACAAGCGATAAAATTTTACCAGTTCAAGTCAAAATAGCAGATTTAGTTTCACTAATTGAGGTAAATATTGATTATCCGGAATATACCGATATTGAAATCGCTACAACGGAAAAAGTTCTTGCGGACACTAACGAAATTACTAAAGCAATTGATTTATTAATTGACGAGGGTCGCCAAGGGAAAATTATTAAAGAAGGTTTAAAAGTCGCGATTGTCGGTAAACCGAACGTTGGAAAATCTTCACTACTTAATGCGTTGATCGGCGAAGAAAAAGCAATTGTCACAAATGTTGCCGGCACAACACGCGATATTGTTGAAGGCGAAATTAATCTTGATGGAATTATTCTCCACTTATATGACACAGCAGGAATTCGTGAATCACAAGATCAAATTGAAAGCATCGGGATTGGCAAAGCTAAACAAGTTTTAACGGATGCGGATTTAATTATTTTAGTAATTGACGGTTCGCGCACACTTGATGAGGAAGATCAAAAAATACTGGAATTAACGCAAGAGCGCAAACGCTTGATTGTATATAATAAATCCGATCTTACAAATATTGAAAAACACGATGGAAAACTCTACGTTTCTGCATTAACAAAAGATATTTCCGCATTAAAACGGGCAATTGTTAAATTGTTTGCTATTGATAACGCTTCTTTCTCGCGTCCCTCTTTAACTAACGCACGGCAACTTGGTCTTTTAGCGCAAGCAAAGCAAAATTTATTAACCGCTCAAGAGCTAGCCAAACAAAAGATACCGCTTGATTTAATTAATGTGGAACTGCAAGCCGCACTTATGGCAATTAATGACGTATTAGGCAAAACCGGAGATAGCGATCTTAGTCAAGAAATTTTTTCGCGTTTTTGTTTAGGAAAATAATATGTATATTGATACACACACACATTTTAATAGTGAAGAATTTAGTGAAAATTTACCACTTTTTATTGCCAACGCAAAAGATGCCGGTGTCGATAAAATGATTATTGTCGGTTGGGATGTCGAATCATCAGAACGGGCAGTTAAAATTGCTAATCAGTATTCTTTTTTATATGCAGCGGTTGGGTTTCATCCCGAAAATTTAAATGGCCTGGCTGAAGATGCGTTCGCCCAAATTAAAAAAATCGCGAGCGATCAAAAAGTTGTCGCTATTGGCGAGATTGGGCTAGATTACTACTGGACAAAAGACGAAGATGCACGCGCGAAACAACGAAAATATTTTATTCGACAAATTAAAATTGCTAATGAACTAAACAAACCAATAATTGTTCATTCCCGAGACGCGAGTGAAGATACTTTTGAAATTATTAATGAATATCGTCCAACAAAAAATGGCGTGATGCATTGTTATTCAGGTTCGCCCGAAATGGCATTAAATTATGTAAAGTTAGGGATGTTTATATCGCTTGCTGGGCCTGTGACGTTTAAAAATGCACGTGTTCCAAAAGATGTAGCGGCCATTGTTCCGTTGAAATCTTTACTAATCGAAACAGATTGTCCATATTTAGCCCCACATCCTTTTCGGGGGAAGTTAAATGAAAGCAAATACCTTCCTTACATCGCTGAAGTAATCGCCGAAATAAAAAACATCGATGTAGAAGATATCGCTGAATGGACAACTAGAAACGCCGAAAGATTGTTTGGGATATAAAATGCTAGATTTATCCAGTTCAGTAATTGTTGTTGAGGGAAAAAGTGATGTTGCACTTCTTTCATCAATCATAAAAAGCAACTTTGTAACAACAAATGGCTCTGAAGTTTCACGTGAAACAATTAATTATTTAAAAATATTATCAAAAACCTATCCGATTATCATCCTCACTGACCCTGATGGGCCAGGAAGAATCATTCGCTCCCGTCTTGAACAAGAACTGAATGATGTTCAACATATCTTTTTAAATAAAAAAGATTGTATCAAAAAAAATAAAGTTGGTGTTGCTGAAGCAGACATAAGTACAATTCGTCTAGCGTTTGAACATATCATTCCTGGACCAAGTGTTGATGTTGGAAACTTAAACACAACTCATTTATTAAATCTTCTTTTAGTAGGTAATGAAGAAGCTGGTGCCCGAAGAAAATTTATTGGTGAATATTATCATTTTGGGCAATCTAATGCGAAAACTTTACTTAAGAGACTCAATCAAATAAATATTTCTTTTAATGAAATTAAGGAGGTCCTAATTAATGCCGGTTACAAATGCTAAAGAAGTAAATGAATTAATGACATTGTTAGGTAGCGCTCCTTTAAAAAGGTACGGTCAAAATTTTCTGATCGACCAAAAAATAATTGAAGATATTATTCAAGCGTTTCAACCACAAAAAAAAGATAATATTCTTGAAATTGGTCCGGGTCTTGGCGCATTAACGACGCATTTAGTTGGTTCTGGCGCTCAAGTGATTGCTGTAGAAATAGACCGTAAATTATCGGCGTTTTTACAATCAAATTTAAAAATAAACGGCAATTTAGTGGTAATAAATCAAAATATACTCCAAACCAAATTGAGCGCATTTCCTTCTCCCTTACGAATAATCAGTAATTTACCCTATAACATCACAACACTAGTAATTGAAAAGATAATTAAAGAATCAATCAATGTAAAAGATTTTCTTTTTATGGTGCAAAAAGAAGTAATCGCTCGTCTTAACGCTAAAGTCGGGACCGCTGAATATGGTCCACTTGCCATCATGCTAAATTTACTGACCGAAGGAAAAAGTATAATGAATATTCCCCGAGAAGCTTTTTATCCACAACCGAACGTTACATCAACTATTTATTATCTAAGTTTTACACATCTTTATGACGATTACGAAGTACTGGGTATTTTTCGTTTAGTAAAATCGATGTTTCTTAGTCGGAGAAAAACAATTTACAACAATTTGGCAATTTATTTAAAAAATAAGAACGAGGCTGAAAATACGCTCAACGCTTTAGGTGTTTTACTAAATACTAGACCAGAACAACTATCACCTGAAGTATATTTAGATTTATATCGCAGTTTAAATTCAAAAAAATAATTATTTAAAAAACGCTTTCTTAGTATTTTTTTGTCATAGCGTGTAAAATAAAGGTATTAAGTAGGCATTTATTCTAATTGTTTTATAGGAGAAATAGTATGGAATACAAAGCATACGCAAAAATCAATCTCTACCTAAGAATTAGAGGCACCTATCCGAATGGATACCATGATCTTGATATGATTATGGTGCCAATTGATTTGTATGATTTAGTCACAATTAATGTTTTACCGGACTCCGCTCCGAAATCTTTTGTTTATACCGAAGGGTTGAACGTGCGCGAAAGCGACAATTTGGCTTTTATCGCTCTTAATCGCATGCGCGAAAAGTATGGATTTAAACAAAATCTTGCGATTCATATTGAGAAAAAAATTCCGATTGGTGCTGGATTTGGTGGTGGCTCATCGGACGCGGCAGCGATTATTCGCGCTTTGGTAGAAATATTTTCGCTACCAGCGGAAGATGACGAACTAGTTGAAATCGCTAAATCAATTGGTAGCGATGTTCCGTTCTTCTTAAAACAAAGACCAGCAAGAATTCAAGGAATTGGTGCGGATATAACGCCAGTTGAAGTAAAAAACAAAGGGCAAAAGGTTTTGTTGGTCAAACCCGAAGAGAATCTGCTTACCAAAGCTGTTTATCAAGAATATGACCACGCCCCCGAAGAAGGCGAAAAACCAGATATTGAAACGCTTATTACCGCACTTGGCCGGGGTTTGACCCATAACCACAAACCATTGGTGTACAATGATTTAACAAATGCGGCAATTAGACTTTTACCAGAAATTGGTAATATTCGCGATAATTTAAAAAAAGAAGGCAACCATATTATAGAAATGACAGGTGCAGGATCTGCTGTATATCTTATCAGTCGCAACGAGGCAAAATTAAGAACGCTTCGTGATAAATATGAAAAACGGGGTTATACCGTATTTCTTGTTGATTTTAACCCTGAGATTAAATAGAAAGAAGGAATTTATCTATGTTGAAAAATATCAACGCTATTATTTTGGCTGCCGGCAAAGGCACACGCATGAAATCCCGTGATGAATCGCGCTCAAAAGTCGCTTATCCAATCTTTGGTGTGCCACTTGTTCAATATGTCGTTCGTGCGGTCAAGCCACTAATTGATGGCGAAATATATACGGTAATTGGTTTTGGTGGTGAAACAACACGCGAACTTGTTAAAGGCTCAGTCACTGATTCTGTTTGGCAACGCGAACAAAAAGGTACGGGACATGCAGTTTTACAAGTCAAACCATATTTAGAGAATAAAAAAGGTGTCACATTTATTTTATGTGGGGATACTCCGTTATTAACAACCGCCACGTTGGAGAATATGCTCCAAGATCATGAGAAAAAGAGTCACGATCTAACCGTCATGACTGCGGTCTTAGATAAACCTTATGGCTACGGGCGTATTGTTCGCAACAAATATGGGCTAGTTGAAGCCATTGTCGAAGAAGCTGATAGTAATGATGAACAAAAAAATATCAAGGAAGTTAATGCAGGAGTCTATGTCATCAACAATGAAAAGCTTTTCGAACAATTAAATAATTTATCAACCGCAAACGCCCAAGGAGAAATGTATTTAGGTGACTTAATCGATCTTTTCCGAAAAAAAGGATATGTAGTCGGCGCTTCGATTTTGCAAGATAGTAGCGAAATGCTTGGTATTAATAATCGCGTACAACTAGCGGAAGCGACAGAAATTTTAAAATTACGGATTAACAAGAAACACATGTTAAATGGTGTCAGTATCGTTGATCCAAAAACAACATATATTGGTCCTTTTGTCACTATTGGGGCGGATACCATCATTCAACCAGGAACAACAATTCTTGGTGAAAGCAAAATTGGTTTTGATAATTTAATCGGGCCAAATACTTATCTTGAAAACACAGAAATTGGTGATGGAAACACTATTTTATCTTCGTGGTTAACAGATTCAAAAGTTGGTCATCACAATGAAATTGGTCCATTTACAAAAACGCGCGCACATACGGAAATTGGTTCACATTGCCGTGTTGGCAATTTCGTTGAACTGAAAAACGCACATCTTCAAGATGGCGTTAAATCAGCGCACTTAACTTATCTTGGCGATGTAGATATTGGCGAAAAAACAAATATTGGTTGTGGAACAATTACAGCCAACTATGATGGTGTAAAAAAATATCATACCGATATTGGTCCAGAAGTGTTTATTGGTTCAGGAACAATTCTGATTGCCCCAATCACAATTGAAAAAGGGGCCTTTACAGCAGCGGGCTCAACGATTAACCGCGACGTGCCAGCTGATGCAATGGCAATCGCCCGTGCTCGGCAAGAAAACAAAGAAGGGTACGCTGTCCGGTACCATAAACCAAAACCAGAAAAATAAAAATTTAGATAGAAAAAAGGAACGGAGATTAATCCGTTCCTTTTGATTTTACCCGTAATTAGCGGGGGTTTTTGATTTGTGCTTGAGCGGCAGCTAAACGTGCTACAGGAACACGGAATGGCGAGCAACTCACGTAATCAAGGCCAGAATTATGGAAGAATTCGACAGAAGTCGGATCACCACCATGTTCACCACAGACACCAACATGAAGTTCAGCATTGCCTTCTTTGCCTTCTTTTGTGGCAAGTCTGACTAAGCGTCCAACACCTTCTTGATCAATTGTTGCGAATGGATCTTGTTCTAAAATCCGATTTGCATAGTAATCTGGAAGGAATTTTGTAGCATCATCACGGCTGAAGCCGAATGTCATTTGTGTTAAATCATTTGTTCCGAAACTGAAGAATTCAGCTTCTTTAGCAATTGATGTTGCGGTAATCGCGGCCCGAGGAATTTCAATCATCGTTCCAACGTGGTAGTTAAGTTTAACACCATGTTCTTTAAGGACTTTTTCGGCTTCTTCAACAATAATTTGTTTTACAAAGCGGAATTCCTTAATACCAAAGGTCAATGGAATCATGATTTCTGGTTCAACTGGCTTACCAAGATCTTTGCTAGCCAAAATCGCTGCTTCGATAATCGCACGCGCTTGCATACGACCAATTTCTGGATAAGTGACGTCTAAGCGGCAACCACGGTGGCCCATCATTGGGTTAAATTCATGGAGATATTCAATCCGCTCATTAACATGTTCAACCGTAACGCCTATGGCTTTTGCTAATTCAGCAATTTGTCCAGCGTCTTGGGGTAAGAATTCATGAAGTGGCGGATCGAGTAGACGGATATTAACTGCCTCACCTTCCATCGCTAAATAAAGTTGATGGAAGTCATCGCGTTGATGGGGAAGAATTGCATCCAAGGCAGCTTCACGAACTTTGATATCTTCGGAAAGAATCATTTTCCGCATATGGAAAATCCGGTCAGCATCGAAGAACATATGTTCGGTCCGGCATAAGCCAATACCTTCAGCGCCAAAAGCTCTTGCTTGTTTGGCGTCACGAGGAGTATCAGCGTTAGTCCGTACATGAAGTTTGCGGAACTTGTCAGCAAGTTTCATGATGCGGCCGAAATCACCGGAATCAAGGTTGGCCGGCACAAGTTTAATGGCACCCTCGTAAATCTCGCCGGTAGAACCATTGACGGAAAGGACATCATTGACGCCATAAACTTTACCGTTAAAGGTTAATGTCTGTTTCTTTTCGTTGATAACCGCTGTTGCACAACCAACAACACAGGTTTTACCCATGCCGCGCGCGACGACAGCAGCGTGTGAAGTCATACCACCACGCATGGTGAGGATTGCTTCAGAAGAATTCATACCAACGATATCTTCAGGAGAAGTTTCAGCACGAACAAGAATAACTTTTTCGCCTTTTAAGTGACGAGCTTCCGCATCTTCTGCTGTGAAAGCTAATGTGCCAACACCAGCACCAGGGGAAGCGGGCAGACCAACACCAAGAACCTTTGCAGCTTTTAATGAAGCGACATCAAAACTTGGATGTAATAAAGTATCAAGTGAACGTGGATCAATACGTAAAACCGCAGTCTTTTCGTCAATTTTTCCTTCGTCCATTAAATCGTTAGCGATTTTAAGTCCAGCTTGTGCTGTGCGTTTACCATTCCGAGTTTGTAAGAAATAGAGTTTTCCGTCTTCAACAGTAAATTCCATATCTTGCATATCTTTGTAGTGATCTTCCAACTTGTGAACAGTATTCATAAATTGGTCGTACACGGCTGGCATTTTTTCCTTTAAATAATCGATATGTAATGGTGTGCGTATACCAGCAACAACGTCTTCACCTTGTGCGTTTGGTAAATATTCAGCATAAATGCCTTTTTCACCAGTTGCGGGGTTGCGTGAGAAGCCAACACCTGTTCCAGATGTTTCGCCTTTATTACCAAAAGCCATCGATTGAACGTTTACAGCGGTTCCCCAACTATATGGAATTTCGTTCATCTTGCGATAAACGTTTGCCCGTGGGTTGTCCCAACTGCGGAAAACAGCGCTAACCGCTTCAATTAATTGGACTTTTGGATCAGACGGGAAGTCTTCGCCAAACACCTTTTTATAGTAAGCTTTGTATTCTTTAACTAGTTCTAGTAATTCCGCTTCAGTAATCTCGGTATCAAGTTTATAACCACGAGATTCTTTGAGTTCTTCTAACATTTTATCCATTTCGGTCCGGGGGTGTCCCTTAGCGATGTTGGTAAACATTAAAATAAAGCGGCGATAGCAGTCAGCGGCAAACCGCTTGTTGCTTGTTTCACTTGCGAGCGCTTCAAACGCTGCATCATTTAAACCTAAATTAAGAATTGTATCCATCATCCCTGGCATCGAAACACGAGCGCCTGAGCGCACACTTACGAGTAAGGGGTTCTTTTTACCGCCGAAAGTCTTTCCAGTCTTTTTTTCGATGACGGCGATTGCATCAAAAACTTGCTTAACGACAAAATCAGGAAGTTTTTTACCGCTGTCGTAATATACAGCACACGCTTCCGTAGTCACAGTAAAGCCTTGGGGAATCGGCACACCGATATGAGTCATTTCGGCTAGGCCAGCGCCCTTACCACCGAGTAACTCTTTTCCAAGACCATAAGCTTCGTCAAAGTCATATACATACTTTTTTTCTGCCATTGTCTATCCTCCATAAATATATTTCTTGTGTGTTAGGCGAACACACTCGCGATTAATATAATATCATAGATATTATGGATTAGTTAGCAAAACGGCTCATATTTAGCTAATTTGTTCGATGTTTTCATTTTGCAATATTAATGCGTTATTTCTTAAATAGGCGAAACTATGTATAATTTGTTAAGAAAGGCACCTTATGACAAATAATTCATCGTTAGTCCTTACCATTGATGTTGGAACACAAAGTGTAAGATGCGCAGTTGTTGATCAAACTGGGCAAGTTTTAGCGCTCGAAAGAAAACAATATCAACCGACATACGTCTCGCCACAGCCGGGATTTGCCGAACATAATCCGAATTATTATTTCGATTGTCTTGTTGAAGTGTGCCAAAAAATGAAGAGCAATCACACCGATTTATTGTCTAAAGTTGTTGCAATGGGATTAACCACTTTTCGTGATTCGCCAGTTTTTCTCGATAAAAACTTTTTACCAGTACGCCCGATGGTTTTGTGGCTCGATCAACGCCAAGCCGAGATTAAACAAAAATTATCGCCACTTGTTCGCTTTGTCTTTTTGTTGGTCGGGATGAAAGAAACAGTCCAACTTAACATGAAACGAACACCAGCAATTTGGGTGCAAGAAAACGATTATAAAACTTGGGAAAAAACTGAATATTACTGCAATATATCCACTTATTTGACCTATAAATTACTAGGTGAGTATATTGATAGTTCCGCCAATCAAACCGGACATTTCCCCATTAATTTTAAAAAAAGACAATGGTATAAAAACAATGCACTTAAAGGTCATATTTTTCGTATACCAAACAAAAAATTGTGCAAATTAGTACAACCGGGCGAAATACTTGGCCATATTTCTCCAGAGATTAGCAAGTTAACGGGCTTACCTGAAAATATACCGTTTTATGCAACGGGGACCGACAAGGGCAATGAGACAATTGGCAACGGCTGTTCAACGCCGGACATTGCTTCTATTTCTTATGGAACAGCATCATCGGTTGATGTGCATAACAAGCGTTATTATGAACCAGAAACATTTTTACCCGCATATGCAAGCTCAATCCCAGGTTACTACCAAATGGAAGTGCAAATTTATCGCGGATATTGGATGATCAACTGGTTTTTAAAAGAGTTTGGTGATGCTGAAAACGCTGAAGCACTTATTCTTCGAGTGGCGCCTGAAAAAATTCTAAACGATAAAATGCTTGAAATCCCTCCAGGTTCGGATGGCTTAATTTTGCAACCGTATTGGGGCCCTGGCCTTAAACGACCGCTTGCACGAGGCGCGATTGTCGGTTTTAGTGATTATCATACACGCCTGCATATTTATCGGGCAATTGTTGAAGGAATTGCCTTTGCTTTAAAAGAGGCGCTCGAAGGCATTGAACAGAAACAACACAAAAAAGTTTATCAACTCCGCATCTCCGGCGGCGGTTCGCGTTCATCAGCGATTTGCCAAATTACCGCAGATATATTCAATCGCCCTGTATCGCGTATTCAGACCGAAGAAAGTTCATCATTAGGTGCAGCAATCGCCGTATTTGTCGCCCACCATGTCTTTACTTCATATCAAGAAGCAACAAAAGCAATGGTTCATGAAAAAGACACGTTTATACCCAATCCAGAAAACGTTGAAAAATATGCTTATCTATATAAGCGCATTTATAAAAAGTTATATCCAAATCTATCAGAAATTTATAAGGACATACGTGCATATAATGAAAAATATTCAATTACCATCAACGACCGCTAATTTGGTTACAGCGTCTAACTCTATTTTAAAAAAATACGGAGTCGCGCCTTTTCATCAGACTTGCATCGAATTAGATGCCGTATTAGAACATCATGATCGAGTAGTTTTTATTTTGTTTGATGGGGCCGGAACAAAAATTATTGAAAATTCATGTAAACCAAATAGTGTTTTAAGAACCCGCCCTCATATAAAGATAACATCAATATTTCCACCAACAACAGTGGCAGCAACAAATGCCTTTTTAAGCGGATTATATCCCAGCGAGAACGGTTGGCTCGGATGGACTCAATATTTTAGTGATCTTGGACGTGCTTTTAATGTATTTCAAAATGTGGATAGTTGGACCAAGGAACTTGTTCCCGGTAATGTTATGCGTGAACGCTACCCAATAAATAATATTTTTCATATAATCGCAAAAGTGAGACCAGATGTTAATGTACAAGAAGTCATGCCGCATTTTGTCCCGGGTGGAGCTAAAAACCTCAATCAATTTTATCGTCACATTCGCAAGAGCGTTAAAACCCCAGGACCAACTTTAGTTTATGCTTATTGGATTGAACCAGATAGCACATTACATAAAGAAGGAACAGATTCAAAAAAAATTAAACGCATCATGCGTCAAATTAATCGCAAATTATTAAAATTAGAGAAAAAAGAGCCCAATACATTATTTGTTGTTTTAGCTGATCATGGATTAACAAATGTGAAATTTTTAAATATTTGTGAACACACTGATTTTTTTGAAACGCTAGTTCGCCCTTTTACATTAGAAGGACGGGCCGCCAACTTTTATGTTAAGCCAGAGATGAAAAACCAGTTCGAACAACTCTTCCATACCTATTATGGAAAATATTTTCGGCTATTCACAAAAAGCGATGCCATACACGAGGAATTATTTGGTCCAACGCCAATGAGCGATAAAGCTCGGGTATTCTTGGGTGATTATATTGCGGTGGCAATCGACGACTATGGATTCTACTATTCATTAACCAATGAACCAAAGCGTATGAAAGCACATCATGCGGGGACACTTGAAGCGGAAATGAGTATCAATTTAACACTCCTGAATTATAAAAAATAGTGGCAAAACGCCACTATTTTTGTTGTGTATTAACTTTCTGCAGGAATTTCAAGCGATTCCATTGGATTAGAACCCATGAATTGAGCGTTATATAATTCTGCATAGAAACCATTTAAAGCTAGCAATTCTTGATGGCTTCCGGTTTCAACAATTTGTCCTTTTTTCATAACGATAATTGTTTTTGCATTTTTGATAGTAGATAGGCGATGGGCGATGACAAACGAAGTTTTACCTTCCATTAAACGATCCATTGCTTTTTGAACAAGTGTTTCCGTTCTTGTATCAACCGACGAAGTAGCTTCATCTAAAATTAGTATTTTTGGTTGGCTAATCATCGCACGGGCAATGGTAAGTAATTGGCGTTGTCCTTGTGAGATATTTGTCCCATCCTCATTTAAGATGAAATCATAGCCACCAGGCAATGTCTGGATAAAATGATCAGCGTGTGCGGCTTTAGAGGCTTCATAAATTTCTTCATCAGTTGCATCGGTGCGCCCATATTTAATGTTGTTTTTTATCGAACCGTGGAAGAGCCATGTATCTTGTAAAACCATCCCGATAGCACTACGCAAAGTTCCGCGTGAGTATTCACGAATATCAATGCCATCGAGTTTAATCGCCCCTTCATCAATTTCATAGAAGCGCATAATCAAATTTACGATTGTTGTTTTTCCAGCGCCAGTCGGGCCAACAATAGCAATCGTATCACCCTGATTGACGTGTAAGTTCATATTTTGGATTAATGGTTGGTCGGGTGAGTAACTAAAGGAGACGTTTTCAAACGAGAAATCACCATGAACACCAACTTCGCTTGTAATTGCGTTAACAGCATCAGGGGACATTTCTTTTTCATCTAAAACCGTGAAAATACGTTCAGCGGCAGCCATTGTTGTTTGAATCGTCGATACAATGCTACCGATATTGTGAATTGGTTGGGAAAATAGATTTAAGAACATTAAGAAAGCAATGATTGTTGGAACGTCAGCAACAATGCCGCCAACTACACAAACAACAACATAGCCGACATTACTAATAAAACGCAAAGAAGGATGGACAACTGAAGAAATCCAAACAGCAAGAAATTCTGTTCTTTTTAAGTCGTCATTTATATCATCAAAAACTTTTGTGACATGTTCTTCTTGATTAAATAGTTTAATAACGTTATAGCCACTAAGTGTTTCTTCAACGTGGCCCTCAAGATTACCGTGTTTATATTGGAATTTTATAAATTGTTTTTGTGAGAAGTAGGCAATAAAACCCGCCAATAATAAAGAAACAGGAATTGTGCCAATAGCGACAAAAGCGAGTTCCCATTGAGTAACAAACATCGCAATCAACGAACCAATCAACAAAGAAACACCAGAAACGATTTGGAATAGGACCTCGGATAAAGAATTCGATATTGTATTAATATCATTTGTTCCACGCGAAAGAATTTCGCCAAAAGTTTGTCGGTCGAAGAAAGCAAGTGGCAGTCGATCGAGTTTTTCTTTGAAAGATTTACCCATTTCGTAGGCAAAATAGGCACTAATTTTTGCAATTATCCAGTTTGCTAGCCATTTAACAAAAGCACTAACTAAATATAAAGCGATAATAAATCCAAAATCTTTTAATAGTGTTTCCCAGATAACGGTAATTAAGATGCCGCCGCTTTGGCTAGCAAAGTTAAAGTAAGTGCCGGAAGCACCACCTTGGAGGGCGGCCATGTCACTACTGATTCGTTTCATTAAATCGCGAAGGAAAACAGGAGCGGCAATTTCAAGCGCAGCCGCAAATACTAAAATGACAATAATAAAAATAATTCGGCCATATTGATTTGAAAACTGCTTGGTTAAGCGTTTTGCCGTTTGTTTTATGTTTTCGGGTTTGTTAAAACGCTTGTCGCCCATCCGGGCCCCCGGACCTCCGCCCATTCTAGCCATTGTTGTTTCCTCCTTCCCCTGCCAAGATTTGTTGACGCATTAATTTTGTTTTTTCAACTTCTTCAGGATCGAGTTGGGAATTAACAATTTCTTGATAAACGGCACAGTCTTCCAGGAGTTTATTGTGTTTACCAATTCCAGCAATTTTGCCATCATCAATCACGATAATTTGATCGGCATCCATAATTGAAGAAACACGTTGTGCAACGATAATTACGGAAGATTCTTTTGTATAGTTTTTTAGGGCGCTCCGCAAGCGAATATCGGTTTTAAAATCAAGCGCGGAAAAAGAGTCATCAAATATATATATTTCCGGTTTTTTTACAAGCGCTCGGGCAATTGACAAACGTTGTTTTTGTCCGCCGGAGAAATTGCGACCACCCTGAGCGACCTTGGCCTCTAAAGCAAGTGATAAAGCCGCTTCTTGGTCTAAACTCTCGTCTTTATTAAGTTTCATGACAAAGTTTTTAGCTTGGGCGATTTCCAGCGCAACGTCAAGCTGCTTATTATCCGCAGCAGCATTTCCGAACAATAAATTATCGCGGATTGTGCCACTAAAAAGTAAAGCTTGTTGAGGTACAAAGCCGATTTTTTCACGAAGATTATTTTGTGTATAGTCTTTGACATTAATGCCATCAACCAATAGTTCACCTTCGGTTACATCATAAAATCGTGGTATTAAGTTGATAATCGATGATTTACCAGAGCCAGTGGAACCAATGATTGCTGTTACGGTTCCAGGTGTTGTTTTAAATGTGATTTTACATAGCGTCGGCACGTCGGCATCAGGAAATTTAAAGGTAACATCACGGAATTCAACAACACCAGTGGTTTTTGTATCAACGATAGGATTAATTGGATCAAGAATTGTGTTTTTCGTATCTAAAATCTCATTAATACGTTTCGCAGAAGCACTGGCCTGCGGAAGCATAACAAATAAGAAACCGAGCATTACAAGACTCATCATAATTTGCATAACATATTGCGAAATCACGACAGCTTCCGAAAACGAGTTCATCACTCGTAAACCATCGTCGGCAGTGACAATTAATTGATTGTTTAATAAGGCAAAAGCGACAATATAAACCGCGACAAACGTCACATTCATCACAATATTTATCGTTGGACCTAAGAAAGATGTTGTTCTTACCGCTTTAACAGTGGTATCAGTCATATCTTTATTTGCTTGATCAAAATATTTATTTTCACGTTTTTCTTGATTAAAAGCGCGCACAACACGAACACCAGTTAGGCCTTCACGCATTAGCAAGGTAACACGATCAATTTTCTTTTGAATAGCAGTGAATAATGGACCCGCCTTAATTAAAATTGTTATGAGGACAATTAAAAGTACTGGTATACCAAGTGCAACAATAAATATGTAACGTGGATTAATTGGGATGACGCGAATAATTGCCACAATTAAAATTGTCGGCGACATAATTAATAGTCGTGCGCCAAACTGCAACATATTTTTAACATTACGAACATCGACAGTAATTCTTGTGAGTAAAGAAGCAGTTCCGAATTTTTGAAATTCATTAAGGGATACTTCTTGCGTATGTGTAAATATAGCATGGCGCAAGCGATTGGCGAACATACTGGAAATATGTACATTTATAGCCATAACAATTACCATTAAAACAAAAACAATAAGAGAGATACCGAGCATAGTAAAACCGTATTCCCAAATTTTTGCGGATTGAATTCCTTCAGGCGTTCCGGCGGCTTCTGTGATATATTGCGTTATTTTCCCTGTATATTGAGGAAGTTCTAGCGACAAATATGAGTGGATAAAAACAAGGACGACAACAAGCACAACTTGCCACCACTGTTTTCCAATAAAACGGAATAATTTAATCATATATTTCCTCCCCCGTTTATAGCTTTACAAAAATGCCAATGAACGTTTCGGGAGACGGGACCTTAAAACGTCTGAAGTTCATATTAATGCGATTAGTCACAAGCGATTGAAGAACGCTAAAGCCAATAATAGTGTATTCGGTTGCGGGATGATCGTTCTTAAACTCACCAGCTAGCTGACCTTTTTCAATGCATTGGAGAATAAAGTCATAAGGAGTTTCATAAAGCGCACCGCCTTTTTGTTTTTTCATCACTGGTGCTGTTTTTTGTAAATGAAGTGTAAACCAAATATGAATGCGATAGGCAAATTGTAAGTTGCGCGGATTATTTAATTCGATAAAAACGCTACGAATAACCGATTCAAAAAACTGTTTGGGACTTTGGTTTGTTTTAATAAATTGATTAAACAATTCGTCTGTTGTTGATTTAATATCGGTGATAATCACTTTTAATAAATCTGCTTTACTTGTGAAATAGTGATAAAAAAGGCCATGTGAACAACCGGTTGTCAACGTTATATCATTTATTGTTACGTTATCGTAGCCTTTGGTCGCGAAGAGTTTTAGCCCAGTTTGAACGATTTCTTGCCGGCGTTTACTTTTAATTATTTCATTTTGTTCTTTTGTTTTTGGCATCAGGGCATCCTCCGTTTTCATTGACTAATCACTAATAGTATTTAGATTATAGTCTAGTAAGCAGAAGAATTAAAGATTTACGATACGAAATAATTTATTTATTTCTTCGATGGTTAAGTTTCTATATGATCCGAGAGCAAGATCAGATGCGCTTAGAGTTGCAAAACGCACGCGATCAAGCTGCATAACCTCATAACCAAAATGTTTAAACATGCGTTTTATTTGATGGTATTTTCCTTCGGTCACAATAACGCGAGCATGAAAATCATCAATAATAGTTAATATGGCGGGTTTGGTCATAAATTCATCATTAATTGAAAAACCAGTTAAAAAATCATGAATAAGACTTTCTTTAAGCGGGAAATTTACTGTTACAGCATATTCTTTTTCAACATTAAATTTTGGATTAATTAATCGATGTGTAAGTAGTCCGTTATTTGTAATAATCATTGTTCCTGTTGTGTCTTTGTCTAGACGTCCAACCGGAAAAAGTTCAGCGCGCTCATAGCCAATAAACAGATCAATAACAGTCGGCGTTTTATCGTCTGTTTTTGCGGAGATATAACCTGCTGGTTTATTCAATAGAAAATAATAATACTTTTGATAATTTATTTTTTGCCCGTCAACCATGATTGAATCAACGCTATCTTCGATGTTGGTTCCCGAGTCAAATAAAGGTTTTTCATTGACAAAAACGCGCCCCTTTGCAATTAAGATGCGTGCTTGTTTTCGGGAGACATTTAAAGCGTCGGCAATGTATTTGTCAATTCGTATTGGCATGGGCTTTTTTGTTACGACAAATTATTAATCGCTGTTCGAGGTAATTAGCGAGGTAACACGAACCAATTGAAACACCGGTTGCAAAGATTGCGCCAGCAATAACATCAGTCGGGTAGTGAACCCCAAAGAACAAACGTGAAAACGACATTAATGATGCATAAACAAACATTGGGATTGTTGCCTTACGGTGGTAAAAACTTACAACAGTGGCAAGAATAAAGGCGTTAGTTGTGTGGCCAGACATAAAAGAAAAAGAATCAGGGAGCGCTAAAGATCCACTTGGTTGATTGAAAACGGTTTGCACATACCCAAGCAGTGTATCATCCTTCAAGAAAGGACGAGGTCTTTGTACCGTGTTTTTAATGATTGTTGAATTAACTAAAACACCCCAGAATAGAAGGCAAAACGCTAAAACAATGCCGGTTTTGCGCGTCTTTTTAAAAACCGTTAATGTGATACATATTACTGCTTGCCAGACATATGGATACCAACTATCGCCAGCAGCAGTTAAATATTTGAAAAACTCGTTGATAAAATTAAACGCGTGCAGATTTTCCCATACCCATTTTAAAAAGTTAATTTCCCATTCCATTGCTATTCTCCATTTCCTCGTTTTTATTGTTTGCTTCTGATTTTTGGCTTTCAACGTATTTAAGCAAAAAATAAGAGAGCACGAATCCGCTCACAAGAAGCACGACGCTTACTATAATTGTCCATAAACTAGCGCTTGTCCAAGGGCTAAAAATGACATAAGAAGTCTTTATATCGCCGTTAACAAAACAAGCAAAAATTGAGCCGACAATGAAGCCAAGCAAAACAAAATAGGTTGGAATCCGATATTTAGTTAGGAAGAATTTCATAATCTTCGAAACAGCAATCACACCTACAAGAAAGCCAATTGCGATTATGAAGATTAATACAACATTTGTCACAATGCTACCACCACTAAATAGACCGGTTACAAGCGCAAGCACGGCATTAAGATATCCAATCGCCAGCAGAAACTGCGTTCCAGAAATCCCAGGAGCCACAATTGCAGCACTTTCTACAAATCCAATAACAAATGCGATAATTATTTCGTTCGCGCCGAGGCTGGCAAGTGTGCCAGATGACGAGGAAAACCAAGAAATAACACCAATCGCCGCTGCGAAGAGCATTGCGATAAATGCGAATAAAATATTTTTATAATTTGCTTTTTTGTGCGTTATTTTGGTGATTTCACGGAGACCCCCAATCGTCAATCCAACAATTAAAGCAGTGGTTGGAATCGGAAAGTGTTCGATAGCAAGTTGAATTGGATAAACTAAAGCACCAACGCCTATAATAGCGCCAACAATCCATGGCCAAAGAATTTTAATTGAATATTTTGGGTTTTTATTAAAATCTGCGACACCGCGAACAAGATCATCATAGATTCCCATTAAAACAGCGACAGTGCCTCCGCCCATACCGCTTATAAAGGCAAACCCAATGATAATGCCTTGAATTAATTGTTTAAGAATGTTTCGCCGCATAGTTTTTTTCCTATATTGTCTAGTATAACGAGTTTTACGTAAATCTCCTAACTGAAAAATGATATAATACCAATTACGGATGGTGGTTTTTATGAAGCTCATTGTTGGTTTGGGTAATCCAGGTAAAAAGTATGATAAAACAAGACATAACATGGGGTTTTTAGTTTTAGATTTGCTTGCAGAATGGGCTAAAGTCGATATTGATAAAAACGATTTTAAAGGCAAGTTTGCCCGTTTTAAACGTAATGATGAAGATGTTGTTTTGTTCAAACCAGAAACATACATGAACTTATCGGGTGAAGCCGTGCTTGCAATTACACAATTTTTTAAGATTGATGCTGACGACATTGTTGTCGTGCTCGATGATATCGCACTCGACGCTGGTCGCATTAGATTGCGCGAAAAAGGTAGTTCCGGCGGCCAAAAAGGCCTACAGAACATCATCACTCTTCTCCATACAAATGAAATAAAACGTATCCGCATTGGGACTGGCGAACCACCAGTTGGTGAGATTGTTGATTATGTACTCAGTAAACCATCAAAAGAAGATTGGGACAAAATATCACCAGCATTAATCAAAGCGCGTGATGCCTTGATTGACTATCTTGATTTTGGTTTTTCTGAAGCGATGAATAAATTCAATAAAGGAGATAGCTGATACGCACTTACTAGACTTACTCTGTTCGAATCCCCATACCCCCCTCCTAAATCAGAAACGGGGGCGTTTCGTCGTTGATGATATTATTGGTACCAGTTTATTAGTTGCTGCTTCGTATAAAGACAAACCAGATAATTATGTTGTAATTACGACCAATTTGTATAACGGCCAGCAAGTTTTTGATTTCCTTGTATCACTTCTTGGCGAAGAACAAGTGCTGTTTTTCCCGATGGATGAACTCTTGCGTTCAGAATCACTCGCCGCATCGAAAGAGATGTTAACACAACGCCTATATGTCCTTAGTAAACTTCAAGAAAATACACCGAAAATAATTGTTACAAATCTTGCTGCCGCGCTGAGGTATTTACCGGAGCCTAAATATTTTAGTGATCAAACACTGCGGCTAAAAGTTGGGAATAGTTACTCTATTGAAGAAATCAAAAGAACATTAATTAGAAGCGGATACACACGCGTTAATAAAATAGATCAAACCTTACAATTTGCCCTTCGCGGGGATATTTTGGATATTTTTAGTGTTAATACGACAAACCCTGTTCGCATTGAGTTTTTTGATGAAGAAATTGAGAGTATTCGTGTTTTTGATTTAGCAACGCAAACTTCTTATCAAGAGATTGCTAGTGTTGAAGTGTATCCCGCTACAGACTTGTTACTATCTGAAGAAAACGCTAAACAACTTGTCGAAAAAATCAAAGAACAAATAACAAAAGATAAAAAGCATTTATCAGGTATCGGAATTGAGAAACTTGATATGCACATCGATGAAGACATCGAACGTATTTTATCATACGATTATTCCAGCAAATTATATAAATACTACGGATTTGCAGGGGAAAAAGCGTTTTCAATTATTGATTACATTAACAAACCAATCGTAATTGTTGCCAATCATGATCAATTTATTATTCATGAGAGAATGCTTCATGAAGAAGCAATAAAATATCTAATTGAACTTCAAGAAAACGGCCAGAATATTTCACACTTACAACTTTATCAAACAAGCAATAATATACTAAGTCACGCCGAACGGTGTATTTACTTTTATGAGAATCGTGAAAATGAAAACGATATGTTTTTACTGGTTAGGCCAATTATCGGCCAGAGCACTAATCTCGATGGCGCACTGAACTTGATTTCCACTTATCATAATCAGGGAAAAAGAATTTTGATTGCCGTAGAGAATCTTAAACAAGGGGCTCTTTTTATGAAAACGCTCCAATCACAAAATATTGAATTTGAACAATTAACCGGGCTCGAAATTCCAAGCAAAAACATTGGAATAACGCTTTTTAATCTCGAACACGGATTCGAGCTTGCAGATTTTAATTTAGTTGTTTTAACGATGAATGAATTACTCAGCCACAGAACACAATCTTCGCGTTTTGTTTCACGTTTCCGTGAAGCGACAATTCTTCGTTCATATGAGGATTTGCAGCCGGGTGATTATGTGGTGCATGAAATTTATGGCGTGGGCCAATTTGCTGATATTAATACATTATTAATTGATGATGTTCACCGCGATTATTTACATATAGACTTTGCTGCTGGTGATGTATTGTATGTTCCACTTGCCCAATTTCACCTTGTTAGGAAGTTCATTGGTCGCGAGGGGGCGGCACCAAAACTAAACCGCCTAAATACCAATGAATGGGAACGCACTAAAAAAAGGATTAAATCACGCGTCAAAGATATTGCCGAAGAACTAGTCAAATTATATTCTTTGCGTGCAAAAAAACCGGGATACGCATTTCCACCCGATGATGAACTGCAATTATCCTTTGAAAATCAATTTCCGTTTGAATTAACGCCGGATCAACGGGTGGCGCTTAAAGAAATTAAACAGGATATGGAAAAAGACGAGCCGATGGATCGCCTTTTATGTGGTGATGTTGGTTTTGGAAAAACTGAATTAGCGTTTAGAGCAGCTTTTAAAGCAATTAGCGCGGGTAAACAAGTAGCAATTTTATGTCCGACTACACTGCTTGCCCGTCAACATTACGAAGTTGCCCGCGATCGGTTTGCAAGTTTTGGCATTCACATCGCCCATCTATCACGCCTTGTTTTGGATAGCGAACAAAACCAAGCGATTAGTAACATTAATGCCGGGAAAATCGATCTTGTGATTGGTACGCACCGGTTGCTTTCAAAAGAAATTAAATATCCCAACCTTGGATTACTTGTTGTTGATGAAGAACAAAGATTTGGTGTTGAACAAAAAGAAAAAATTAAAGGCATAAAAGTTGATGTCGATGTTTTAACTTTATCCGCTACACCAATCCCACGAACATTACAAATGTCGTTGATTGGAATTCGTGAAATTTCACAAATCAATACCCCACCAAATTCGCGGATGCCGATTCAAACCTATGTAATGGGTTATCGCAAAGAAGTTGTAAGAGAATTGCTTGAACGCGAGCTTGCTCGTCATGGACAAGTTTTCTATTTACACAATCAGGTTGATAGCATTCTATCCAAAGCCCGCCAAATTCAAGATATGCTTCCCCAAGCGAGAATTGGTGTTGTTCATGGACAAATGAATCGCGATAGCATTGAAGACGTGATGCTTAAGTTTTATCAAAATGAAATTGATATTTTAGTAAGTACGACGATTATCGAAAACGGGATTGATGTACCTAACGCCAATTTAATAATTATTGAAAACGCTGATAAATTCGGTTTAGCACAACTTTATCAAATCAAAGGGCGTGTTGGCCGAGGAAATCAGATTGCTTATGCTTATTTGCTTTATAATCCGCAAAAAAACATCAATGAAATCGCCCGTAAACGCTTGAAATCAATTCAAGACTTTACCGAACTTGGCTCCGGATATAAAATTGCACAACGCGATTTAATGATTCGCGGGGCTGGTGATATTCTCGGAGCGGAACAAGCTGGTTTTATTGAAACGGTTGGTATTGATATGTATATGAAACTACTTAATGAAGCAATTCGCGAAGAAAAAACGGGTGTACCAGTAGTAGAAGAGCAAGTTAGAAGCGCACCAAACCTCTCAGTTGATGCTTATATACCGAATGAGTATGCAACGAAGTTTGATAAAATAGACTTATACAAACGCATCGGTGCGTGTAAATCACATCAAGAATTGGCCGTTGTTGAAGGCGAATTAAGAGACATATATGGACGGATACCCGAACAAACAAGAATGTTATTAAGACAACAAGCACTAGATATCAATATGCAGAGCGAAGAGTTTGTTGGTCTTGAAGAAAATTCAAACAGTATTACACTAACGCTTTCGAACAAATTTATGCGAATTCCACGCATTGGTACAGAACTATTTGAACGAATCAATAAATATCAATCACAGCTCAAAGTGCGCGTTGTTGGACGCGAGTTGATGATTTATATCAACAAAGATAATGATTGGTTTGAGATTCTTGAAAAAACAGTATTCGAAATCCACAAATTGTACGAGAAACACCAAGGTGAAACATATGCGAATTGATAAATATTTAAAAATATCACGACTGATTAAGCGAAGAACAATTGCAAAAGAAGTCGTCGAAAATGGAAGAATCATTTTGAATGGTCGACCAGCAAAACCATCAAGCGAAGTTAAAATTGGCGACATCATTATTTTGAATTTGGGTCGACATCGCTTGGAAGTGAAAATTGAAAATATAGATGAAATAGCAACAAGACAAAAAAGTTCTACTTTTTATACTTTGTTAAAAGATGAAATTATCGAACGCACGGAGGACTAAATGTACTTAAGTCTTGATAAGACAAAAAAATATTTATTAGCATGTAGTTTTGGTCCGGACTCCATGGCACTTTTTGGTATGCTTCTAGAAGCCGGCTATTTGTTTGAAATTGCGTATGTGGATTATCATTACCGCGGAACTGAAAGCGATGAAGAAACACGCAACTTACTAGCGTTTGCAACCCAGCACAACATTTATGTACATTTACACAATGCGCATTACGAAACCAAATATGGAAACTTTGAAGGTTGGGCGCGCAAAGAGCGATACAACTTTTTTAAACATATTTATGATTTAGAAAAATCATTTGATTCAGTACTAGTTGCGCATCATCAAGATGATGTATTAGAAACCTATTTGCTACAAAAAAGAAGGCGGAATCGACCACTTTATTATGGCATGCAAAACGCAATTAAAATTAATAATATGCCGGTTTTGCGGCCATTATTGGAAGTTAGCAAATCGCAATTACGCATGTATTGTTTAGCAAACGAAATTCCGTTTTCCGATGATTCAACAAATTATGATTTAAAATACGAACGCAACAAGATCCGTCACGAATATATTGCGAAATTGAATGTTGCAAAACGCACAAATCTACTTCAAGAAATTAAAGATAGAAATGCAAATTTAGAGAACTTACGCAGCACACTAAAAAGCGACTTTGATTTTTCTTCACCACTTGATATAACCAAATTAAAAAAACTCAATGATGACGAGTTTGCTAATCTAATCTTCATGTTATTAGAAACGCGTTCTTTGTTCCGCCCTTTGAGTAAAAAATCTTTGATCGAATTACAAAAAATGTTGAGTTCAGCTAAGCCAAACATCGAATGGAATATCAACGATAAATGGATGTTTGCCAAGGCGTATAAAAATTTATACTTATTACCACGGGGCCCTATGCCAAGTTATGAGTACACAATTGATCGACCTAAAAAGTTTCAGAGCGACTTTATTCAACTCGACTTTACTACTAAGACCGAACATCACGGGATTAGACTTTTAGATTATCCATTAATAATTCGCCCAGCTAAACGCGATGATAATTATTTGGTTGGTGGATATCGAAAATCGGTGCTTCGCCTATTTATTGATTGGAAAATGCCGCGGCATATACGCGATATTTGGCCGGTTTTTGTCAATAAAAGCGGAGTTATTGTTTATATACCACGTTATCGTGCCGATTATAAAAAAACCCTCGATAGCGATTTAGTTATTCATTTGCCTTTTATTTGTTAATAACTAATCTAACTTGTATAATTACAAGAGCATTTAATTAGTTTATGATAAGTGCAGAAAAGTTTATATTTTATTTAGTTAGTAAGTCGATATATAAGGAGACTAATTTATGGACGAGAACCAACAACCAAAACAACCACTTACTCCGAGAAAACGCGGGATAATTTCGTTTATTCTTCCCTACGTTATTATGGCCTTAGTCATTGCATTTTTCGTTTGGATGATTATTGGTCGTACAAGGGTAGATGTTCTTTCAGTTACGCAAGAAGGGATTGAGAAATTCATTAACGATAATAGCATTACTGCGATTACGACACGGATTACGACATCCGTTACATATATAACAGGCACATATTTGGGAACCGGTGGAACAGAACAGTACTTTGAAGCAATTGTAGAAAATGGTTATTATAACGATACAATTTCTGGCTTATTACAAAGTGAATTAACATTAGAAACCTGGATTGTTGAAAACGCATTTGAAACAAATTGGTTCCAAACTTGGGGACCAACATTATTACTATTGGTCGGCTCTGTCGTTATTGTGCTATTCTTATTTTCAAAAATGGCCTCATCTGCCAATGCTTCAAATCGCTCAGCAATGGATTTCAATCGGTCACGGGCGCGAATGGTATCAACTTCAAAAACACGCTTCAGTGATGTTGCAGGATGCGAAGCGGAAAAAGCTGAAATGGTTGAAATTGTTGATTATTTAAAAACACCCAAAAAATATAGTAAATTTGGTGCGAAGATTCCTAAAGGCGTCTTACTTGTTGGCCCTCCAGGGACAGGTAAAACGTTGTTAGCAAAAGCAGTTGCTGGTGAAGCACGCGTACCGTTCTTCTCCATTTCTGGTTCTGATTTTGTTGAAATGTTCGTCGGTGTCGGTGCTGGCCGCGTTCGCGATATGTTCCGTCAAGCAAAGAAAAACGCTCCATGTTTGATCTTTATTGATGAACTTGATGCAGTTGGTCGTCAACGTGGTGCTGGTCTTGGTGGCGGTAATGATGAACGTGAGCAAACATTAAATCAACTTCTCGTTGAGATGGATGGGTTTGAAGATAACTCAGGTATCATCGTGATTGCGGCAACAAACCGAGAGGACGTCTTAGATCCAGCGTTAATGCGGGCTGGGCGTTTTGACCGTAAAATTACAGTGAATTTACCAGATTTAGATGGACGTGAAGCAATTTTCAAAGTACATGCCCGTAACAAAAAAATCTCAACTGATATTGATTTCCGCGCATTAGCAAAGCGGACAGTTGGTTTTTCCGGCGCGGATATTGAATCAATCCTCAATGATGCCGCTATTTTAGCAGTGCGGGGGAATCAAGATGAAGTTTCACTGGAAAACATTGATGAAGCAATTGATCGGCGTATTGCTGGTCCGGCGCGTAGTAGTCGTGGTATGAGTGAACACGAACGGACAATCGTTGCGTTCCACGAAGCGGGCCATGCGGTAATTGGTTTATTCCATCCGTTCTCGGACAAAGTGCAAAAAATTACAATTATTCCTCGTGGGCGCACGGGCGGTCATGTTTTAATGACGCCAGAAGAAGACCGTTTCCTCATGACGAAAAAACAACTTGAAGCACGCATCGTTGGCTACCTTGGTGGACGCACATCAGAAGAAATTTTCTTCAATGATATCTCAACTGGTGCACACAACGATATCGAAGTAGCAACAACAATCGCACGGGCAATGGTTACCGAATATGGAATGAGTGAACTTGGACCAATTCAATATGAAAAAGATACCGGTTCGGTTTTCTTGGGTCGCGATTACACATCGAGCCAAAAACATTTCTCAGCCGAAGTCGCAATTAAAATTGATATGGCGATTCGCGATATTATTGAAAATGCCCATAATCTTGCACGCAATTTATTGACGGAACATCGTGAAGATGTAGAACTAATTGCTAACACTTTATTAGAACGCGAAACAATTACAGCTGAAGAAATTGACTTCTTATTAAAAAATCGGACGTTACCTCCACGCAAAAATGGTAATAGCAATGGATCTTCCCCCGATGTTGAAAAAACTGAAAGTAGCGAAATAAGCTCTGAAGAAGAAACTGCTGATGAAAAAAGAATATTAAGTGGGGAGGAGGAATAAAACCTCCTCCTTCTTTTGTTTTATGTATATTGGGAATATCAAAATCGATGGCGTTGTCGCGCTTGGGCCAATGGCCGGAATAACAACTGAAAGTTACCGGCGCTTTATGAAACCCTATGGCGTTGCGCTTTCGTATACAGAAATGATTAGCGATTGCGGAATTATTTATCGCAATCAAGAAACATTCACGTATTTACCTTCGAACAAGAGTGATCATCCTGTTGCTCTCCAGCTTTTTGGTAGTAGCAAAGAAACATTACTTCAAGCACTTGCAATTATTGAACAAGAACAAGTGCCATACGATATTCTTGATATCAATCTCGGGTGTCCGATGCCAAAAGTTACTAAAAATGGTGGTGGGTCAAGTTGGCTTACACGTCCCCAAGAATTATTTGAGATGATGAGCCTTTTAGTGAAGAACTCACCGAAACCAGTAACGGCGAAAATTCGTCTTGGGTGGGATGAAAATAGTATTAATTTCTTTGAAATAATTCATCGATTAGAAGAGGCTGGTGTTGCTGCAATTGCCCTACATGTGCGGACGCGCGCACAAATGTACTCCGGCTTTGGCAAATATGAATTAGTTGAGAATTTACGCTCAAAAATGCGAGTCCCTTTAATAATTAGTGGCGATATATTTACGCTCGATGACGCGGTAAAGGCCCGCAACATCACCGGTGCAGAAATGGTCATGGTCGCACGTGGTGGCGTCGGTCACCCGCATTTAATACAGCAAATTGATCATTACTATAAGACAGGAGTAAAGTTAAACGACGCTTCTTTACAAGAACAAATTGTTGCAATGAAACATCTTTTAAAGTTATCGGTTGAAGATCGCGGGGAAAAACGGACACTCAACGAAATGCGCGGGACACTACCAAAATTTCTTACGGGTTATCCCCACACAAAAAAATATCGTGTCGCGATTACGAGTCAAGCAACTTCAATAATCGACATTGAAAATATTCTTCTTCAAGTCGAAAAAGATGCGCTTAGTGTATAAAAAAGGGCGATAAATGTAGTATAGTTGAATAGATGAGGTAAAAACTGATGGAACGAATTTTAACAGAACAAGAAATTGTAAGACGTGGCAAAATCAATAAATTAATCGAAGCAGGTATTAAACCATTCGGTAGTCGTTATTTACGGACAGATAGCGCGGAAACAATTCGTGCTTATGCACTGGAAAAAGATAAAGAAGAATTAGAAGCAAACCCCCACACGGTTGCCATAGCTGGACGGATAATGTTTATTCGTAAAATGGGGAAAGCATCGTTTTTTAATATTCAAGATCAAACCGGTAAAATGCAAGCTTTTATTCAACGCGACATTGTTGGTGAGCAAGTTTACGATATTTTTAAATCAGCTGACTTGGGTGATATTGTTGGTATTAAAGGCCATATCATGCGCACACAAACAGGCGAAGTTACTGTACGTGTTAGCGAATATACGCACTTAGTAAAAGCATTAAAACCATTACCAGAAAAATTTCATGGTTTAACAGATATTGAAGAACGTTATCGTCGGCGGTATGTCGACTTGATTATGAATGAAGAGGCCCGGAAAGTTGCTTTTTTACGTCCAAAAATTATTCGGGCAATTCAAAATTATTTTGATGATCAAGGTTATGTTGAAGTTGAAACACCTGTGCTTCAACCAATTCTTGGTGGAGCAAACGCCCGGCCTTTTATCACCCACCACAATACTTTGGATCGGGATTTTTATCTGCGCATTGCAACTGAATTACCATTGAAACGTTTAATGGTCGGTGGGATGGAAAAAGTTTACGAAATTGGGCGCCTTTTTCGTAATGAAGGTATGGATACTCGGCATAATCCGGAGTTTACTACGGTTGAAGCATATTTGGCTTACGGCGATTTAAATGACATGTTCGACTTAGCCGAGGGGCTCATTCGTTCAGTGGCATTAAAAGTAACCGGATCGACAATGCTACCTTATGGTAATCAACAAATTGATGTAGGCCAACCATTTAAACGCGTTCATATGGTTGATGCAATCAAAGAAAAAACCGGAATTGATTTCTGGCAGCATCTAACATTGCAAGAAGCAATTGACCTTGCTAAAAAACATGATGTTAAATTAGAAAAACACTTTACAATTGGTCACATTATTAATGAATTCTTCGAAACCTTTTGTGAGACCGATTTAATACAACCAACATTTGTTTATGGTCATCCAATTGAAGTATCTCCACTCACAAGTAAAAGTGATGATCCCCGGTTTACTTTGCGTTTTGAACTTTATATCAACGCATCAGAGATGGCAAACGCCTATACAGAATTAAATGATCCACTTGATCAACGGGACCGGTTTGAAGATCAACTCAAGGCAAAAGAACTTGGCGATGAAGAAGCAAACGAAATTGATGAAGACTTCTTAGAAGCACTTGAGTATGGAATGCCGCCCGCTGGTGGTATTGGTATTGGCATTGACCGTTTAGTTATGTTATTAACAAATCAAGCAAGTATTCGCGAAGTTATTTTATTCCCAACAATGCGCGATCGTTAAAATTTAAACACTATCGATACTTTATGTGACCGAACATTCTATTTGTTAATTAGATAGATGTTCGGTTTTTTGATTCGCGGGCGCGCTTATATAGTTTACAAATAGAAGTATATAATATATAATACGTCCGTTAAGTTACACCTTAATAAATTTACTCTCTGCTAGCACACATGTGTTTAGCCGAAGTCCAAAGGGAGGTTCACAGTCATGAAAAAGTACGAAATTATGTACATTTTAACCGCGAACATCGATGACGAAGCCCGCAAAGCAGTGATGGCCGAAATAAGCCAAATATTGCTTGATCAAGGCGCGCAAGTTACCGACGTTAATGAGTGGGGTCTTCGTGAGTTCGCTTACGAAATTAAAGATCAAACAAAAGGTTACTATGTTGTCATGAAATTAGCGGCTGAAGTTCAAGCAATCGACGAATTTGATCGTCGTGCAAAACTCAATGTCAACGTATTACGTCATTTGATCACCGAAGATCACGAATAATCTAGGAGGATGCAATCATGATTAATCGAATTATTTTAGTTGGCCGTCTTACCCGCGACCCAGAAATGCGCAAAACCGCGTCTGGTTTAGTTGTGACCACGTTCACGATTGCTGTTGATAATCGCAGTCGGAGCGGCGGTGAGAAAAGCGCCAGTTTTATTCCGGTTGTCTGTTGGAATCAATTAGCAGAAAATGTTGCTAAATACACAAGAAAAGGTTCACTTGTTGGCGTTGATGGGCGTTTAACTCAACGCACTTACGAACGTCGCGAAGGCGGTCGTGCTCAAGTGTTTGAAGTTATCGCTGATACCGTTCAATTCCTTGAACCAAAAGGTAGCGATAATACCTCAGTTGATACCAACGATGATTATTCACAACCTGAAGATGATTCAAGAAATCTCGATTCCATCGATATTGTGGGTAATGATTTACCCTTCTAACAACACAAGAAAGGTTGAAAAATATTATGGCTTTTAAAAAAATGCGTCCACGCAAAAAGGTTTGCTATTTCACAAAAAATAATGTTAAGTGGATCGATTATAAAGATGTCGAACTACTTAAAAAATATATTACTCCAAATGGCAAAATCACCCCACGGCGTGTGACTGGAACAAGTGCAAAATATCAACGGCAATTAGCCCGGGCGATTAAAAATGCACGTTTCATGGGTCTTCTTCCATATTTTGAAGACTAGTAGAAATTTAATTTAAAAAAGCCTCGGTGTTGCCGGGGTTTTTATATGTAAAGGACAAAGAAGATGAGTAGAAATCCAAAAATAAAACGCATAGCTCATGGCTGCCGTCCACCGGCCTCGACGTTACGTATCTATACAGATGCGGCAATTGTTTTTGCGTTGACGATTATTGGATTTTTACTTCTCTCACTTTTTGAGTTAGAACACACTTTTGTTTTCTTTTTAGCTTTACCAATTGCAATCTATACAATTCGCTATAGTTGGATCCGTGCACTCTTACCGGCGTTTGCCATTATTTTGTTTGGTCCATGGGTTCATGGTGAATTTTTGCTTCACGGCTATGTTCTTTTACCGGTCGCAATGATTGCTGGTATTATCCACGGACAAGTAACAAATGAAATGGATAATCGTCCGCAATTAGGGTTTCTTTATATTTCATTGTCGGAGATACTATTGAACTTTGTTGTTTTCTTTGCCTTCTCGGTATTCGCTCCAGATGCCCACTTTAATGTATTTACTGAGCTTGAGCATTTTGCCCATTTTTTACCAACTTTATTAGGGATGGAAGAAGGCGGTGCGAATTACATCGCTACTGGTAGTTTGGTCACCGGTTCGATTTATGCGGCGGTAATTCTTGTTGGCATATTTGAAGCGATGATCACGCACATTATGGTCCATTCACTTGCAACGCGCGTTTTCCGATTAGAACGTGGCCACACATTTACTTCAATGCCGTTTATGATTCCAACTTGCTTAACAACAGCGTATATATCAATGAGCATTGTAGCTTGGGCTTTTGTTGGAAAACTAACGCAAAACCCGAATAATTTTGCCGAAATGACAATACTGGTCGCCATTAGTATCTCTATTGTCGGATTTGCTCTTTATTTCTTTGAGGGCAATGCAGTAGTTAATCGCTTTGTTGCTTTTCGCTTTCATAAAAGAATCGCTTTATTGAACACGATTGTTTGTCTTATGATTTTGCCAATCACAATTTTACTTGGCATTTTTGATTCACTTTTTAGAATTCAACCGCACGTTGTTATGACCTTGACTAAGCGGATTCGTCATCAACGGCGCAAACAAGACAATAAAACGTTGGACAAATAAAATCCGACGTTTTTTATTAGGAGTACATAATGTGCGACTACACGCGCGCCCGGAATTAATGTATAATTATCACTAACGTAGGTATACATCATGATTAAAGCAATTAAGAAATCTAAACGCAACGCCATCATTCTGTTCCTAACAGAAGTTTTTTTAATTGGTGCTGTTGCTTTTCTTTATTTATATCCATTAGATTTCTGGCCAAATCAAGCTGATTTTTTCCGGATTGATTATATTTTAATTCTCTTTGCGATACTACTTGTCCTTGATTTGTTGTTCATCTGGATGACGATTTCTTATCTTCACCGGTTACGTTTAAAAAATGGTTACACTGCAGCAGAAATTGTTAGCAGTGACGTGAAAGAAGCATATCACTTTGGTATGCTTGGCCTCGTTGTTGTTGATAAAAAATTTGATGTAATATGGGCGAGTGAAATTTTTTCTAATCGCCAAATCAATATTCTTGATAAAAACATTCTTGATTGGCAAAAACCACTAACACGATTAGTCAATGTCGATGAAGCAATTGAAAATCCAGATGCTGAACGGACAGTAAAAATTGAAATTAATTCCCGTAATTATGAAGTTAAGTTTCTAAGCGAGGCTGATCTGTTTATTTTTAAAGACATTACCGAAGTAGAGGGTCTTTATCGTGAGATCAGCGATAAATCAGTTTTTGTCGGTATTATCATGATTGATAACTACACAGATTTGAATGTTAACCGCGAAGTCAGCAATCCGATTACAGCGTTAATTAACTCGGCAATTTATGAGTATTGCAAAAAATATGATGTTCTTGTTCGTCGTTATCGTGATGATGCGTTTTTATTAATCGGAAACTATGAGAAATTCAGTCAAATAGAAGCTGAAAAATTTTCATTATTAGACCAAGTGCGTAATTTTGAAGAAAACCAAGAAAATCCATTTACGTTATCAATGGGTTTTGCCTATAATTTCCCCGATATTGTTAAACTTAATGAAATGGCAGTAAAAGCGATTGATTTAGCAATGACACGCGGTGGCGATCAAGTCGTTGTGGCAAAACACGGTGCCGAGTACCAGTATTTTGGTGGAGCGGCTGTCGCTAGTGAAAAGCGCAACAAAGTTAAAGTACGGGTAACCGCAGATACTTTATCAACGTTAATTCGTAATGCAAATAATGTGATAATCATGGCGCACGCCATCGCGGATATGGACGCCATCGGTGGTGCGCTCGGCGTCAAAGCAATTGCCGACTATGTTAAGCAAAAAAAGCGCGAAAAAGACACAGAGTTTATACCTGCCCGTATTATTTATGATCCCAATAACACGGAAAATAAAACAAGAACAGCAGTCACAAATTCTTTTTCCAAAGAAGAAGCCGAAAAGATTTTTATTTCTCCACGTGATTTAGCTGCCGATAAGAATTTAATCAAACCAACCACACTACTAATTATTGTTGATGTTTCGCGGCCGAAAAACGTCATGTATCCAGCCGCTTTGGAAATGTTTAATACAATTGCTGTTATTGATCACCATCGGCGAGCGGAAGACTTTATTGCTTCCCCTGTATTCCAATACATCGAACCGAGTTCTTCATCAACTAGCGAATTAATCACCGAACTTATTCAATACGGAAATTTCCCCGATTTTGAGCTTGAAGAATCCTATGCGACATTAATGCTTTCCGGCATCTTCCTCGATACAAATTATTTCCGTAACAACACGACCGGGATGCGGACATTTGAAGCCTGCATGGTATTAAAAGATTATGGAGCTGATAATAGTGAAGCGGATGATTTCCTCAAAGATGAATATGAAGAATATGCTTTGAAAACAAAAATTATGTCAACATTGCGCACACCATTTTTTGGCGTAGTTATTGCAAAATCTGATGCGAATGATAATGTCGATCCGGCGACATTGGCAAAGGTCGCTAATCAATGTATTCAAATCAAAGGCGTGAGTGCCGCATTTGTTATTGGTGTTACCGGCGAAAAAGAAACACGAATTTCGGCCCGTAGCGATGGAACAATTAACGTTCAAATTCTCATGGAAAAACTCGGCGGAGGCGGCCATCAAGCGGCAGCAGCTGGCGCATTTCCTGGTGAATCCGTGGATAAAGTCGAAAGCCGTTTAATGCAAGTGTTACAACTTTATTTAGCGGATGCCCGAGTTAACGAGAAGAAGTGAGGTACGCACATGAAAGTAATTTTATTAACGGATGTGAAATCTGTTGGCAAAAAAAATCAAGTGATTGAAGTCAATGATGGCTATGCGAATAACTTTTTGCTACCACGCAAACTCGCTGTTCCTTATACAAAAGGCAGTGTGGATGTTTTAAATCGGCAAAAGCAAGATGTTTTAGATAAAGCTGCGGCAAAAAAAGCGGAAGCAATTGATATTCAGGCAAAACTTAAAAACGTGACGTTAGTATTTAAAGTTAAAACTGGCAAAGACGGCAAAATGTTTGGCACAATTACCGCAAAACAGATTGAAAGTGAATTATTAAATAAACATAAAATAACAATTGATAAACGCAAGTTTGTGAATTATGAACCGATTAACCGCATTGGTGAGAGTCAAGTAGCAATCGAATTAGATAAAAACATTATTGGGACAATCACTGTTCAAGTTGAGGAACAATAATCATGGCAAAAATTAAACTACCTGCCAATTTAAATGCCGAAAAAACAGTTTTAGGTTCGATGTTTTTAAACATTGAAGCGTTGGCGGTTGGGCTTGGATCATTGACCGAAGATGAGTTTTTTTCACCAGCCCATAAATCAATATTCACGGCAATTAAAAATCTTCAAGGACGCAGCCAACCAGTTGACCTTCAAACCGTTTTTCAAGAGTTAACAAACATGAAAGAAATTGAAGCGATTGGCGGGCTTGATTATCTTGATGAAGTGGCAAGCTCCTCAATTGGTTATACCAACCTCGATTTTTATATTAAAATCTTGCAAGATAATTCTGTCCTCCGGCAACTTTTATTGACGATGGAAGAAATTAACGATGATTATCAAAAATCCGAAATTGATGATCTTTCAGAATTTGTTGCGATTGCCGGCGATAAAGTAAATCGTGTGACAGAAAAAAGACGAATATCTGATTTCCGTTCTGCTGCTGATATTTCCGGTGTTGTAACAAAGACGATGGAAACACTCAAACTTAGTGGTGATGGCAAAGTCACTGGCGTTCCGACTGGCTATTCGCGTATCAACGAATTAACTCATGGATTCCAACGTGGATCAATGGTAATAATTGCAGCGCGGCCATCGGTTGGTAAAACTGCCTTTGCCTTGAATCTTGCATTTAATGCCGCATTAAAGACCAATAAAGCAATTGGTATCTTCTCAATCGAAATGCCCGCTGAACAACTAATTATGCGCTTAATTGCCTGTCATTCAACTGTTCAACTGGACAAAATACAAATCAATCGTCTGAACCGTGATGAACAAAAGAAAGTAGCGGCAGCGATTAGCAATATTGCTGCTTTACCGTTATATATCGATGATACCCCGGGTATTCGGCTTTTAGATTTAGTTGCGAAATCAAAAAAACTTAAAGCCGCCCATGAAGATCTTTCGATGATTGTCATCGACTACATTGGTCTAATTACTTCTGGAAACAAGAAAGTTGAATCGCGGCAACTTGAAGTCAGTGAAATATCACGCACACTGAAAGAACTTGCCCGGGAATTAAAAATCCCAGTTGTTGTTGTTTCTCAATTATCACGCGAAGTTGATAAGCGAACAAATAAACGTCCAGTTCTTAGTGATTTGCGTGAATCGGGCTCAATTGAGCAAGATGCCGACTTAGTAATGCTCTTATATCGTGGCGATTATCAAAACGATCCAAGCAAAGATACAAAAGAAGTAGATCGCAAGTCCGCACCAGTTAACCCAATGGACCCGAGCGAAGTTGAAGTCAACATCGCGAAAAATCGTAATGGTCCGACCGGTATCGCTACTTTATTATTTTCAAAAGCAATTGGCCGGTTCGATACGCTTTTATATGAAAAACCATTAACAAGTTCGGCAGCGATTGAAGACGATTAAAAGATGAAGTTTTACATTCTTGCGAGTGGTTCAAAGGGCAATTGCACGCTTTTAACGCATCGCGGACAAAATATTCTCATTGATATGGGGCTCGCGTTAAACGATTTTTACACGCGTCTTGCTAAGACAAACATTTCTGTTACTGACATTAGTGCGATTTTTTACACTCATGCGCATAGCGACCATCTTAAAGTTTTTAAGAGTATTCCCCATGATGTCTGTTATGGTTCGCGACAAACACTGAAAAAAATACATGCGGAACAAGAACAAATTCTTGAACCTTACCAAACATATCTCTTATATGGATTTAAAATAACCCCACTGGAATTATCCCATGATAGCCCAGGAACATTTGGTTATATTTTTGAATGTGAAGACGAAAAACTGGTCTACATTACCGATACGGGGTTTATTAATGAAAAAAACTTAAAACTTATTCAAAACGCTAATTACTATATCGTTGAGAGTAATCATAATGTGCGGATGCTATTAAAAACTGATCGCCCTTTTGATTTAATCCAACGAATTCTCAGTGATTATGGGCATCTATCGAACGAAGATAGTGCGATGTACATGAGCGAGGTTATCGGCCCCCGCACGAAAGAAATTGTCTTAGCACATATATCAGAAGAAGCGAATACGCCTGATGAAGCTTTAGCGGCCTATCGACGGATTTTTGCTCATCAGCGGAAAGATATCAATGGGTTAAAAATTTATCCTGCTCAGCAGTGGCAAATAACAATTGGCGGCGATGATGAAGATTAAAATTATTGCAGTCGGTAAAATTAAGCAACAAGCACTGAACGTCCTTATTGGCGAGTACGAAAAGCGGATACGGCCTTATGCACAACTGGAAATTATTGAAGTTAGTGATGTTGCGATTCCGCGTGACGCGAGTGAATTAGAACAATATAGCGTACTTGAGCAAGAAGGTAATAAAATACTTAAATTAATTCAACCACAAGACTATATTGTTGCTCTGGCAATCGAAGGACAAAGTTACGACTCATTGACCTTTAGTAGTGAATTAATGAACATGCTCGTACTTGGACAAGCAACAATTACATTTGTTATTGGCGGTTCACTTGGATTAAGTTCAACAATTAAAAACCGCGCGCAGAAACTTATCTCTTTTTCCGCAATGACTTTTCCTCATCAACTTATGCGTTTATTTCTATTAGAACAAATCTATCGCGCTTGGCGGATTATTAAAAACGAGCCATATCATAAATAATGTTAATTATTCGTAATTACAAGGAAAATAGTCTATATTTAATATGTAAAACGTATTAGAAAGGGGGATTACGATGGAGCCATTACAAATTGGTTTAATTGTGATGTGGGGGATTGTTTTTATTATTGCCCTAAGCATGGAATTATCCACTGCATCATTTGTGAGTATTTGGTTTGCGCTCGGAGCCTTGGTCAGTCTTGTTTTAGCGATATTTAATGTAAAATGGTTTATTCAAGTGCCAGTGTTTGTCGTGATTAGCGTTGTTGCCTTAGTGATATCACGCCCAATATATACAAAATATCTCAAAAATAAAGCAGGCGATAATCCAACAAACGCGGATGCGATTGTTGGCCAAGTCTATCAACTACGCACGCCGATTATGAACAATCAAAAAGGGACAGTCCAAGTACGCGATGTTATCTGGGATGTCGTATCCGATCAGCCAATCGATGCTGGTCAAAAAGTTAAAGTTATTCGTATTGCTGGGAATCGACTAGAAGTAGAAGCAGTCGAAATCAAGGAGGAAAAAAATGCTTAATTTCTTATTAACCGATGGTCAAATTGCGGGAATCGTTATTGGTTCCGTTGTCTTTTTAGTTTTATTGATAATTGTTATTCGCTCAATCGTTGTTGTCGATCAAGCATCTAATGTTATTGTGCAATGGCTTGGCCAATACCGCCGCACATTACATGCTGGTATCCATTTTTTAATTCCGTTTTTTGAACGGCGGATTAAAACCGTCTCACTAAAAGAACAAGTCGCAGATTATAAACCACAAGCGGTAATTACCAAAGATAATGTAACGATGCAAATCGATACCGTTGTTTACTTTGTTGTAAGTGATCCAAAACTTTATACATATGGTGTAGAAAATCCCTTATCTGCAATGGAAAACCTTACCGCGACGACATTACGGAATATTATCGGTGATTTAGAGTTAGATCAAACTTTAACTTCACGTGATAAAATTAATCGTGAAATGCGGCAAATTCTTGATGAGGCAACCGACCCGTGGGGTATCAAAGTAACCCGTGTAGAGTTAAAGAACATTATTCCGCCACGTGATATTCAAGAAGCAATGGAAAAGCAAATGCGTGCTGAACGGGAAAAACGTGAATCAATCCTTATCGCTGAAGGACGTAAACAGTCCGCAATTCTCATCGCCGAAGGTGAAAAACAATCCGCGGTTTTACGCGCGGAAGCCGAAAAGATTAAAAAGATTACTGTCGCCCAAGGTGAAGCGGAATCAATCATGACCGTGACAAAAGCGCGTGCAGCGGGAATCGTTATGATTAATGAGGCGAACCCAAATCCGGCCTATTTAACGTTGCAAGGATTTGAAGCACTAAAAGAAATCGGCAATGATCCATCAACCAAGATTATTATTCCAAGCGAAATTCAAAATGTCGCTGGTTTATTAACCGCGATGAAAGAAGTTGTCGTGACGCCGCCACCAGCAGCCAAACCGGAGAAAAAATAATATAGTCAAAGGGCATCAACGCTGATGCCCTTTTTTCTTAATTCCATTTAGTGACAGTGTCGTGTAGTTGATCTAGATAGGCGAGATCTTGCGCTAAGATTTTAAAGTCTAATTGACTATTTTCAATAATATAGTTTTCATGTGTCGATTTTGGTAAAGGCAGAACATTGTGTTCTAGTAAATATCGAATACATAGTTGGGGCAAAGTGACACGATATTTATCCGCCATTTTTTGAATTTCGGGATTATTAAGAATTCGACCAGTAGCGAGTGGTGAATACCCTTCAACAAGCACATTGTTATCTTGACAAAATTTCGTAATATCATCCTCGGTATAACCGATAAAGTAAGCAATTTGATTAACCATTGGGCGAATTTTTGCGTGTGCAAAGATGTTTTCTAAATCAGCGACATTAAAATTAGATACACCAATTGAACGCACGAGGCCCGCTTCATAAGCTTCTTCAAAATAACGCCACACTTCTCCATTACCAGCGCGACAATCTTGGCCAATGTTGCTCCAAGGCCAGGGGGCGTGAATTAAATATAAATCAATATAACCAATATCAAGATTTGCTAGTGACTGCGCTAGATGATTTTTAGCCCCTTCGTAATCTTTAATATGACTAGGAAGTTTGGTTGTTACAAAGATTTCTTCGCGCGGAATCGCGGAATCGCGGATTGCTTTTCCCACGGATTTTTCGTTTTCATAGGCATGCGCGGTATCAATGTGTCGATAACCATGTTTTAAAGCGAATAACACACTTTGATAGGCAATTTCACCTTCTGGTATTTGCCAGGTGCCAAAACCGAGTTTTGGAATGCGTACGCCATTAGCTAAGACAAAATCTTGTTCAAGAACTTTTTTCATGTTTGTTACCTCGTTATTAATTATAGGGGATTAAATTAAAAAAACGATAGAAGTGAATCTATCATTAATCAATTATGCCGTAATGTTTAATCGCGTTTGCCCAGCCGTCTTCATCAATATCATCGCTTACATAGTCAGCAACAGCTTTGACTTCAGGTCGGGCATTACCCATCGCAATCGAGATGCCCGAGAATTGTAGCATTTCCACATCGTTCAAAGCATCACCTAACGCTAAGACGTTTTCTGGTTGAAGATTGTAGTGCTCAAGAATTGCGAGAATGCCTTTGGCTTTATCGCTATCTTTAGGCATGATATCCACGGCATAGGTATCCCACCGTGCTGTTTTGCAGTCACGTAAGTGCGGAAGGAATAGCGATTCATCTAATTCATCACAAAAGGCGATGGCTTGATAAACTACCCGATCATAGTGATCAGGGAATGACCGCGGTTGTGGGAAACGCGTATTATATTTTTCATGGGCAGAAAGTACGCGTTCATCGACCATATTAATGTGTCCAGCGTTTTCTTCAATTAAAGTAAGACCAAACTTTAACCGTTTGGCAAACTTGATTAAGGCATCTACTTCGCTCTCGGGAATGGGATAACGGTAAATAATTTTACCATCGATAATTGCGTTCGCTCCATTCATCGTGATATAACCATCCGGCGTGATGAAATCCAAAACACCGGACTTACGAATAAGATAATAATTACGTCCCGAACAAAGGAAAAGCTTAATTCCTTTTTTCTGGAGGGCTTTTATAGCGTCCACCGCACTTTTAGGGACGGAGTTTGAATTATGAGAATATAGGGTTCCATCAATATCGGTAACCACTATTTTGATTTTGTCAGCATGACTATTCAAGGTATAATCCTCCTTTTATCTAACATTATATGCTAAAATACACCTGGTAAAAATATATGAACTATGAAGAATTTCACAATTTAACATTATTAAACAGCAACCAGCCACTACTTGCAAGACTTTATTCTTTATCAAGTGGAGAACTTTTCTATATTGAGCCTATTTTTTACACCCAATTAACAAGAATTATTGAACGCTTTCCAATGAAAGAAGAAGAGATTGTTAATTTTATGCTCGCAATTGTTAAAAAAGAGAAGAAAGTTGTTTTCACTGGTGACTTCGAATATTCACTTATTAACAAAGAAGACTTTATCTATCGCGAGATTAGCGACATCACCAATCCTTTACAAATATATGTTAATGATATATCACGGGGATCAGATTACGGAGATTAAAAACAGCGCTCAGAAATGAACGCTGTTTTATTTAAAAGAATTGCTCTAATTTAGACTTTAATTTTTTTCTTACTACTAATATAAAGGCCGGCAATTGTTGTTAAGCCCAAAAGACCAACGATTAAGATTGTATTTAAATTTTTCTTATCATCTAATAGTGGTAGTGTACTCATGCCAGAAGAATTAGTCATCGCCTGCATCATAGCGACTTTAACACTGGTTGATACAGTAACACCTGTGCCACGACCCTTTTCATAATCCGCTTCATTGATAAAATCTAACACGGTATCAACTTCAGTATATGTCCGACCCGTTAAATTAAAGTTCGCATCCAAGGCACCAAAAGCTCCATAACCATTTGTCGTAGAAGGACTACAAGTCAAATAACCATAAAGTAATGAATTAATGACAACATTTGAAACATTACGAGATTCAGCGGTGGAACCTTCTGGACGGGAAATACCTTTTATAAGTATTGTATAATCGTTATCCCAAATCCGCCAAATTTTGTGTAGCATGGAAGAATTAAAAAGTTCTGGTGCGGTTCTATTCCATACCGCTGCTGTTGATTCATCAGTAGTGCTTAATCGCGCTAAATCGAAATATTTTCCCGTTAACGTTGCAAGCGGAACATCGTAAAAAATTACGCCATCAGTATCGTATTCTTTAAATCCGCCACCAGCAACATAATAGGTATCAGAAGTGTAAGATTCACTAGTGATATACGTTATATTAGCAAATGTATTATTTGTGAGATCCGCTTCTGTTGAAGCAATTCTTAAAGGTTGGTATGCACCAGCATCATCCCAAAAAACAGGCCTTACCACTGCGATACGTACATCATTCGAAGTAATCACAGCGCCAACTCCTAAATCTGAACCATTAAAACCAGACAAATCGATAGCGCCTAAAGAACCTGCACCAACAGCAATAACTGCAGTTAATACTAGCCATACCTTTTTAACGTTTTTTTTCATAAT
>JAQWCH010000027.1 GCA_028705995.1 Bacilli bacterium
AAAGACATTTGTTTGAAACTCCCCCTATAAATTGGACCAACTGGTACAATGAAAATAGGGGGTTTTTTCAAAAAAGCCCAACTATATTTTTATTTTATTAGTAACTTTGGTGTATCAATTAATTTCTTAAAACAACTTTAATCACCCCCTTGTCACATTTAAGAAAAGTATTAATATTATAGACGGATTAACTAATGAGATTTCTCTCTAGTTAATAAGTAGAACGAGTTCTACGGAAAGGAAACACCTTGACCTTCGAAATGGTTAGGTGGAGGTCGCTTACGTATTTATGCTTCGCTTAGTCGAAGTAGATCCTGATCGATGTAGCCAGTTATTACGGGTTCAGATAACCGACGAACAAAAAGATTTTATTGACCCTGTTGATCAAATTATTAAAGACCACATGGGAATGGACAGTTGTATCCATTTAACACTAAATGACGATGATACTATCATTGGATATGCGCTTATCCGTCATAATCGGCATGAGCGACAACTCTGGCTTGATGATCTCATGATTGATGCTAAATACCAGCACCAAGGCTATGGTCGACGCTTCTTACAACAGTTAATTGATTATATGCGTTCACTTGATCCAAGTGCTCCAATCTGCCTCAGTTGTGTCAAAACCAATGTGCATGCGATAGCGCTTTATACACGTTTAGGTTTTATCAATACCGAACAAGAAAACACGCTTGGCGAATACATCTTCACATATTATTAATCAGTTAGGCTACCACTCGGTAGCCTTTTAATTTTATTAGGCGAAAAAAGGCCTTTATGCTATAATGCAAAAGATTAATTAAGGAGGTGAAGTAATGGCAAGAGAAGATATGATTGTTGTTGATGGCAAAGTTATTGAACGATATCCAAATTCAACTTTTGAAGTTGAACTTGATAATGGCGTTAAAATAAAATGTATGCCAACGGGGAACATTCGGCGTTTTCACATTCGGATTGTTGTTGGCGACCGCGTAAAAGTCGAACTATCACCATATGATTTAACTAAAGGCCGTATTTCTTATCGTTATAAATAAAAATAGTATTATTCATTACCTTCATAACTAACGCCCCTTAAATTGTTGGGGCTTTTTTTATATAATAAGAGCAAAGGAAAAAGACAAAATGACGGACATCGAGTTAATCCTAATCATCAGCATAAGCCTATTAGGTACGTTAATTGTTTTATATTTTATTTTTGCATTGAGCGTGTATCTTCTTATTAATCACGCTTTTCATCGTCCGCAAAAAGGGCTTTCTGGTCTCAAGTATTTTGTGCCCGAAGAGTTTTCCGACATCGAGTGTAAGCACTTAAGTTGGATAGTAAATAATAACACCCTCGACGGTGTCTTAGTTACTTCGCGAAACGAAGAAGTTGTTCAAGACAAAATAATTGTTTTCTTTCATGGAATTGGTGCCGGATATGAGGCATACACAAAAGAAATCCGCTTATTAGCACTAAAGACCCAGTGTCCGGTTGTGGCGTTTTCTTTATCTGGCGCTGGTAAAAGTAGCGGAAAGAAATTCTCGGGGATTTATCCAAGCCTACTGGAAACCCAAATCATCCTCAACCAGTTGCAATTATCGCCAATTGGTCAAAATCGCGATATATATTTAGTTGGTCATTCACTTGGTGGTTTTATTGTCAGCAATGTTCTCACGATTAAGATGCTGCCCCAGGTTAAAGGTATTATTGCGCTGGCCGCCCCAAATAATTTTATTGATGTATTCAGTGATGTTATGCACGCAACAAAAGCGTTAAAAATACTTATTTCATGGTTTTTCCACATTCAATATCGTAAATACGCTAAAATAACAACAGCTAAATCAATTAGTTATAACGTTGTACCAACGCTAATGATTCACGGTACACGCGACCGCGTGGTTGCTTTTACTAATAGTGGACAAAAATATGTTGATATTGCTAATCAACACACCCATATTCGTGCAATTGCTTATCAAGGGCGCGGACATAACTTATATTTAACGCCCGATAGTGAGCATGCTTTACATGAAATGCTTGTAAAAGCTAGTCAATATCAAAAAAATCGCAAATCACAAAAAGCGGCGGCTGATAATTTTTTTAATCAGATTGATTACGATGAAATTGGCCAAGATGATGAAGAAATATTTACTTTAATTAGCGAAATGATTGTAAAGGAATAGAAACGATGGATCAAATAGAACAAATATTATTAAAAGCGACCGTGGAAGAAAAGGTGCGCCTATTAACCGGGCATCACAATTGGTATACGTATGATATTAAACGCTTACGCTTACCTGCGATTGCCATGAGTGATGGACCCCATGGATTACGGAAAGTTAAAAAAACTTCATTTGGTTTAGAAGAGTCCTATCCAGCCACTTGTTTTCCACCAATGAGTGCGTTAGCCGCCACTTTTAACGATAAAATTGTCGAAGATATCGGTGTCGCCCTTGGCTTAGAAGCACGTGCACATAATGTGCATATTGTCCTTGGGCCTGGCGTTAATATAAAACGCAACCCACTTTGTGGCCGGAACTTTGAGTATTTTAGCGAGGATCCTTTACTATCCGGAAAACTTGGTGCAGCGATGATTCGTGGTATTCAAAGTCAGGGTGTGGGCGCTACAGTAAAACATTTCTTAGCGAATAATCAAGAAAAAGAACGGTTTATTTCTAACTCAGTTATCGATGAACGCGCTTTACATGAGATTTATCTAAAACCATTTGAGATTGCAATTAAAGAAGGTGACCCCTGGGCATTAATGACCTCGTATAACCGCGTTAATGGTAAACACGTTAATGTAAGTCCAGAGTTTATTAATGGTATTTTACGGAAAAAATGGAATTACCAAGGACTAGTGATGAGCGATTGGGGGGCTTATGTAGATCCGCTTAATTCGCTTAAAGCCGGTTTAGATTTACAAATGCCGGGTGGTCTTCAACCCTTATATGAAGTTGAAGAAGCACTTGTTACAAATAAAATGCCCCTTAACGCCCTTAATCAATCAGTTGCGCGGATTGCAAAAACGGCCTTAAAAGTTCACGAGGTTGATCCTTTACCAGTACCTAAAGTTGACTATCAAGCGCATTTTGATTTAGCAAAAAAGGCGGCAAGTGAAGCGCTTGTTTTACTGAAAAACGCTGACAATATTTTGCCGTTAAAAAACAAAGAAGAAGTCTTATTTGTTGGTCCATATGTTAAAAAGCCGCACATGCAAGGTGGCGGTTCTTCACAAGTAAATCCTGTTTTTTCTACTAGCGTACTTGAAGTTTTAAAAGCTAGCCGCCTCAATTATCAGTATATCGAAGGATTTTCAAGCCAAATCGATGAGATTAAAGATGAAAAAATAGTTGAAATTCAAGAACTTGCAAAAGCCGCCAAAAAAGTTATCTTATTCCTAGGTTTATTAGATAAAACGGAAAGTGAAGGCTACGACCGTACAACACTTTCTTTACCAACAAGGCAAAACGCTTTAGTGGAGGCGATAACAAGTGTAAATAAGCATGTTGTAGTTGTGATTACTGCCGGTGCCCCTGTGACAATGCCGTGGATTGATGATGTGCCGACAGTCTTATTTAATTATCTTGGCGGTGAAGCAAGTGGACAGGCGATTGTTGATGTGCTAAGTGGGGAAGTTAATCCATCAGGACATCTTCCCGAAACGTTCCCACTTCAATATGAAGATGTTCCTTCAGCGCGCAAATTTGCTGGATCATCAATTAATGTCGAATATCGGGAATCAATATTTGTTGGTTATCGTTATTATGAGCGGGCGAAACGTCCAGTGCTATTTCCATTTGGCCATGGACTATCGTATACAAGTTTTAAATATGAAAATCTAATCTTAGACCAAGAGACAATTGATGAAGATGGTCAAATTCAAGTTAGTGTTGATGTCATCAATACCGGCGACCTCGCGGGAGCAGATGTTGTTCAACTTTATGTTAGTCAAGATCATCCCGCTATTTTTCGCCCCGTGCGCACATTAAAAGCATTTAAAAAGGTGTTTTTGAAAAAAGGTGAAAAACAAACGCTTAAATTCACTTTATTAGCGGATGATTTTAGTTATTACAATATTAAAATTCATGACTTTGCAGTTGAAAATGGTATTCATCGTGTACAAATCGGTTATTCAGAAAGCGATATTGAATTAAGTGCTAAAGTTGTAATTAATTCAACAAAACACATTGAACATATTTCTTATCGGAAAACCGCACCGATTTATTATAACTTGCCGGAGAGTGGTTATTTCCAAGTGCGTTTCCGCGAATTTGAAGCAATTTTCCAAGATGAAAATATTGCTAGTGCACATTATCTTCCGCGTGTTGATCGCCCTTTTGGTTTGGTCAATACACTTGAAGATGGTAAGCTTTATTGGGGAACCCGTGTATTAATTAAACAAGTAAAAAGACAGGCAAAGAAAATTGCCCATGGCAATCCTGATATGATAAAACAAGCCGAACTCACCGTTTTAAAAATGCCACTAGCTTCAATGGCGTCAATGGGTGTGTTGTCTTATCACCAAGTAAGCGGAATGCTTGATGTGATGAACGGGAAAGTAGTTAAAGGTTTCCTTAAAATCGCTTTTGGAAATAAAAAGAACAAGAAAAAACCGAAGATTTTATCTAAAAGACGCAATAAATATAAATAGTTATCTTTTTTCGAAAATAAATTCCAATTGGTAAAATTGTTTTTTAAAAACAAGTTTTGTTTATTTTAGTGTAAATATAAATAAGATTTAGTCGCCTTTTTATTTTGCTAACACGTATATTATTAGGCCAAATGGAGAAAATATGTTATTTTTTATGAGAGGATTTACAATGAAAAACAAACACAAACGCGGACTTACCGCTTTTATAATCTTGCCATTACTCGCCTTCACGAGTTTACATCCAGTGATAAAAAGTGTTGCTTTAGATTTAATGCCGACAAATATAAATATTGTTGATCTTCATGATACTGATGTAAATCAATATTATGATGGTGTCGAAGGGCTAAAAGGCGATCCGCTACTTGAAAGTTTATCGACGATTATTGATGGGCACCGTGAATATGATTATGAAAACAATACGCATCGCTATATCTATAAGA
>JAQWCH010000013.1 GCA_028705995.1 Bacilli bacterium
CAAATACAAAGCCGTGCGAGTAGAAAAACAATCATGCTACCAAGTCCAAAAGCCGTTAAATACACGATTAAATATAATGGGAAACCAACAATAATTGGTAATCCCCACTGATAGATAAATGTGCTATAAAAGGAACTCATCAAAAAAATTGCACTATAGCCATCGGGCGCCCAGGGATCAAGAAAGAACGCTTTAAATCCTTGCATTTCCGGACGACCAAAATAATGGATTAAGATATTGGTAAGTGTCGCTACTAAGACAAAACCACTTAAGAGGAGACCGCCGCGTAACCATTGTTTAAATGATGTGCCAACGCGCCGAGCGGTCATGATATAAATACCAACCGCCGCCATCCCACCATGCCAAATCATCGTGTGAAAACAAATATAGACGGCTTGTGTGTACACGGTCGTTGGAAACACCATCACAGCAAAGCCGGCAATAAACATAAATAAGGAAAGAAAGTCATAAAGCATCTTTTTAAAGTAGCCCGGTTTAAGTAAGGGAGCGATTAAACATACAAACATCGGAACCGAACAAAATTGAAATGGCAGCAAATAAAATTGATATTGCCCGATAAAAAGGTTGGCAAAATATATTTGTTTGACGATTTCAATCGATAAAAGCAAAACACCAAAGCGTAATGTAAATAAATCAAGGCGGCTCATATAACCAAAACGTTCTTGATGAAAACGCTCGGAACGGGCGAGCATAATAAACGATCCGCTAGTAAGCACTAATAAGGCGATCCATAGATAATGGAACCAATTAAAGGCCAGTGACACTGGATCAATATGAGCAGCCCACTGCCAATCTTTGATGATAAGCAAAAAAAATGCTGGGATAAGTACTAATATCCAAGCGAGTGTATGTCGTAACCATTGAAGTTGTGGACGGTTGCGTAAACGAAAAAGTAATCCGATGATTATCGCGATTACGAAGATTGTTATTCCCAGGGCAATAAAACCAGCAGTTAATGTCATAGATTAATCACTCCGTTTATCGACGCAATTAGAATAATCTTTCTTGATGAGTAATTTCAAGATGTTTATAAGCTTTTGGTGTCGCCATCCGCCCGCGTGCTGTGCGATTGATTAAACCAATTTGTAATAAATACGGTTCAATCACATCATCTAAATTTTGCACTTCTTCACCAATCGCAGAAGCAATTGCTTCAAGCCCAACTGGTCCGCCGTGGAAGCGTTCAATGATTGTGCGTAAATAGCGAATATCGACTTCATCAAGTCCTAAATCATCAACTTGTAAAGCTTCAAGGGCAGATAAAGCATCCGCTAAGGTGATGTGATTAGCTTTGTGATAATGGGCAAAATCGCGAACTCGGCGATAAAGTCGATTGGCAATCCGTGGTGTTCCCCGCGAACGCCGCGCAATTTCGCTAGCCGCTTCCGCAGCAATTGACGTATTAAAAACAAGGGCGGTCCGTTCAATAATGCGGGTAATTTCTTCCACCGTATAAAAATTGATTTTCTCACTAATACCAAAACGCGCGCGCAAGGGTGAAGATAAATCACCAATCCGCGTGGTCGCACCAACAAGCGTAAACGGCGGTAAAGGAATTGTTAATGCTTTGGCGTTACCATCACTTGCAATCATCACTGATAATTGGAAGTCTTCCATCGCTCCATAAAGCACTTCTTCGACGACGCGGGGTAAACGGTGAATTTCATCAATAAAAAGAACATCCCCCGCTTCTAAAGTTGAAAGAATCGCCGCTAAATCACCAGGTTTTTCCACTGAAGGTCCATTAATTGTGCGAATATGACCGTGCATCTCATTGGCAATAATTAATGCTAAAGTTGTTTTACCGAGGCCCGGCGGACCATAAAGCAATGTATGATCAAGCGTTTCTTCGCGATGCAAAGCGGCACCAATAAAAACGCGTAAATTTTGCTTAAGCGTAATTTGTCCTAAAAAATCATCAAGGCTTTGCGGCCGTAATGAGATTTCTTCAGCTTGTTCATTACTCGCTAATCGCGGATTTAAAATATGTTCCATAACTTATTTTCGTAAGGCTTTTAACGCGGCTTTAAGCACTTCTTCATCGGTGAGATTTTTTTGATCAACTTGCGTTAAAACTTTGGAAATTTCTTGATTCTTAAAGCCAAGATTTTTTAAGGCGCTGACAACTTCTTTTCGTTGTTCTTGCAGTGCGGTTTCATTAACAAGTTGGCCTTTAATATCGAGGATAATTTGATTGGCGGCTTTAGGACCAATCCCCGGCAGTTTTTTCAAAAACCGCACATCCTTTAAGGCAATTGCTTGATAAAGAGTATCAGGCCGGGTAAATGCTAGGGCATTAAGCGCGGTTTTGGGACCAATACCACTTACTTTAATTAAGTCGTTAAAAGCTTGTTTTTCTTTTGCATCACTAAAGCCGATAAGATAAATGTCATCTTCGCGTACGACCATTTGTGTCAGCACATCGACTAAGGCGCCCAGGGGAAAATCTTCTGGATGGGCGACATATAAAAGATAGCCGACGTCATGGACATCGAGCACAATCGCATTGGGTTGTACATCACGAACAAATCCTTTTAGTTGATAAAGCAAAATCCTGCCTCCTAAGTAATGAGAATAAAGAAAATTAAGACGATTAACAAGATAAAGGCGGCAATTAAGGCGGCAAGTAAACTCGCAGAAAAGCGTTCTTTACCCATGATTAATCTCGTTGAAACGCCCCTGGTCGGGGTAAAGGTTCACGTTTGTGCGCACTGATTTGATGTAACTGTTCAATCCGCGTTTTAACCTCGTCGGAAACTTCTTCACCTAATAAATAGCGATCTAAATCATGATAGCTAAGCCCCATTTCGCCTTCATCGGTTTGTCCAGCAAATAAACCGGCACTCGGCTTTTTATTCAAGATCGAAGCTGGTACGCCATAAAGGCGCGCGGCTTGCATAACTTCACCTTTGGTAAGGTGGACAATTGGTAATAAATCAACGCCCCCATCACCATATTTTGTAAAGTAACCGGTATAATATTCGTCGGCGTTATCGGTGCCAACCACAAGCGCGTGGTGCGTTTGTGCAAAAGCATAAAGCGTCACCATTCTAAGCCGTACTTTAAGATTGATTTTTGCAAGATGGTCAAGTGGCTTGCCATTTTCTAAGGCTTTTTCTTCAAGGACGGTAAGCAAATGATGATAACTTGATGATAAATCAATTGTCAGCGAGTTTAAATTAAATTTTTTCACCATTTGAGCAGCGTCAAGTAAATCTTCTTCGGCGCTATCAATTGGTAGTACGAGTGTTAAAAGCGCATCATTACCACAGGCTTTTTGCACAAGCGCCGCGACGAGCGCACTATCAACACCACCGGAAAGTCCGAGGACATAACCAGAAAATCCACGCATTTTTTCTTGTAAGAATTTTTCGACTTCTTGTTGTAAATAGGTGTTTAAGCGCATTAGACGTACCTCCTAACGGAAATATTCAAATTCGAAATCATCAAGTAAGACCGTATCACCATCTTGAATATCTGTTTTTGCTAAGGCGGCATCAACACCAGCCTTATTTAAATAATATAACAAGCGGCGAATGCCGTCTTCATCTGATAAGTTATAAAGCCGATATTTGGCAATAATTTCTTCACCTTCAATCGCATAATATCCATTTTTGACTTTGCGAATTGTAAATAATGGTTGCTTCGCTAGCATTGTCGAGGCATCATAAATTTTGACGTCGCGACTTACATCAGGCTGAACAAGTAGTGGCGAAGGTGCATTTTCTAGCGTGCGCACAATGTGATTAAGAAGTTCATCTAGCCCAAGATTAGTTAATGCTGATAATGGAAAAACAGGTGTTTTTTTCAGTTTTTTCTTAAAGGCTTTTAGTTGTTCTTCAGCGCCATCTTCGTCCATCTTACTTGCGACAACAATTTCAATTTTATCTTGTAGACCAAGTCCATAACTATCGAGTTCTTGCCGGATTGCTAAATAATCTTGATAAGGATTATGCGCATTTTCCATTGATACTAAATGGACTAAAACGCGGGTCCGTTCAATGTGGCGTAAAAAACGTAGACCGAGCCCCTTACCTTCAGCTGCTCCAGCAATTAAACCTGGCATATCGGCCGCAACAAATGATTGATTGTGATGCATAACAACACCGAGTTGCGGATTAATCGTTGTAAAAGGATAATCACCAATCTCGGGTTTTGCACTCGAAATGATGCTTAATAGCGTTGATTTTCCCGCATTTGGTAAACCAATAATCCCGACATCAGCCAGTAATTTTAATTCAAGAATCAGGCTTTTCTTTTCGCCTGGCGTTCCGTTTTCGGCAAACCGGGGAACGCGAACTTGGGGACTTTTAAAACAAGCGTTTCCGCGACCGCCTTTACCGCCTTTGGCAATAAGGGCTTCCTCACCATGTTTAGTAAAATCAGCGAGGATGATATGTTCTGGTTCTTGATAAACAACCGTACCAACAGGAACGGTTAAATACACATCTTGACCAGAACGTCCATAGGCGTTATTTTTCCCGCCTTTTTGCCCTTCTGGCGCTTTAATTGTTTTGCCAAAGCGATAGGCAATTAAGGTTGTGACGCCACTATCAGCACGCATGATAATTGAACCACCGCGGCCACCATTACCGCCATCGGGCCCACCGCGATCAACATATTTTTCGCGATGTAAAGAAATTGCACCATCGCCACCTTTACCAGCGATAAGTGTTAATTTTGCTTGATCGATAAACATAACTATTCCTGAACCTCAACAACATCTTCAATAATATAAAATGGCCGTTTTTGTGCTTCGACAAATGTTTTGCCAACATAGATGGAAATAATTCCAAGTACAAACAGTAAAATTGTCGTCACAAAGAACAGCACATTAAGTAAAAGCCAGAGCGGGTGATTAATACCATTTAATAAGCTGCTATTGACTAAATTGATAGTAAATAACACAAGTTCAGTTAAAGAAGAAACACCAGTGATGACACCAATTCCAATCGCAATTTTTAGTCCCCAATAAACAGGTTTAATCGATGATGAAATAATCGCGTTAATCGCTAAATCAAACATCGAGCGATAGTTGTAATGACTTTTCCCATGTTCACGTTTAGCACGGGCAAAAAGCACTTCCGTTGTTTTATAGCCAATATAAGGCACTTGCACACGGAATACGCGATTTGTTTCGCTTAAAAGATTTACTTCATCAACGACTTTCCGGTCAATCAAACGATAATGACCAACATTTGCCGGAACTTTTATTTTTCCCGAAAGTTTTTGCATGTAATCATAAAACTTCTTCGCGGTCCAGCGCTTCATCATGCTATCTTCTTTACGTGATGCCCGGCGGGCATTAACAACAAAATAGCCTTCCTGCCATTTTTGAATCATTTCGGGAATGATTTCTGGTGGATCTTGTAAATCAGCATCAATTGGAATCACCGCATCGCCAGTCGCCACATGGAGGCCGGCAGCAACAGCTGGTTCATGACCAAAATTACGGGCTAAATTAACAACTTTAAGGCGCGGTTCTTTTTTCTGCGCGCTAATTAATAATGCTAGTGTTGCATCGCGTGAGCCATCATTAACGGCGACAATCTCAAATTGATAGTCCGTAAGCGGATCAATTACTTGTTTAATCCGCGCCAAAAAACTATCGACCATCGCTTCTTCGTTATACATTGGTACGACAATTGAGATTTTTTTCATAAATACGTCCTCGTGATTGATTATTATTATACAGAATTAAACATAAAAAGACCACCAGCGGTGGTCTTCTAAATTGGCTTTTTTATTACTTACTCACCGGGAGTGCGTAAACCGAGACGCGTTTACGGTCTTTACCAACCCGTTCGTATTTGACAACACCATCAGTGGTGGCGAAGATTGTGTCATCGCGACCGCGTTTAGTATTGACCCCGGGATAGATTTTTGTACCGCGTTGCCGATAGATAATGGAACCACTACGGGCAAATTGGCCATCAGCCTTTTTGGCGCCTAAACGCCGGCCAGCCGAATCACGACCATTTTTAGTTGAACCAACGCCTTTTTTCGAGGCGAATAATTGGAGATTTAAGATAAATAACATGGCGATTATTCCTTTCTTTCGATTTCGATATGTGCGGGATAACTTTCCGCAATCGAGCGTAGCCCGGTCAGAATTGTTTCTAAGACAATTGGATCATGAGCACCGCTAGTTTGTTTTTCGATTACTTCAACGTAACCTTCACGCACAGTTAATTGATAATTGTTTGCTTGTTGGAGATTGTTTAGTCCACCGACAGTTAATGCACTGACCGCACTGCAGACCAAATCGTGGCCGTAAGGCCCGTGATCAGCATGACCTTCCACTTTCAAATAAGTGATACGATCAGCCGATAACGTGTATACAACGCGGATCATCTTAGCCGTTAATGGCTTCGATTGTTAAGCGTGTGTACGGTTGCCGATGACCATAGGTCCGACGGTAGTTGGCTTTAGCTTTGTACTTAACAATCCGCAATTTGCGGGATAAGCCTTGCTTTTCAACTTTCGCAGTCACAGTTGCACCTTCCACATAGGGAGCGCCAACTTTTGCCTGTTCAGCCCCGATTAGTAACACTTTGTCAAATGTGACAACGCTATCGATTTCAGCTTCAATTTTTTCCACAAAAATTGTTTGGCCAACTTCAACGCGTAATTGTTTACCACCGGTTTCAATAATTGCGTACATAGAGAGCACCTCTTCTTTCTCACTTAGACTCGCTTGGCAGGTGAATAAACACGTTTATTACTTGGACCTGATTAAGGCGGTTGCAGCTTGTGAGGCGACAACGCAGTTAATATATCATAGATATATCAAATCTGCAACGATTTTATTGTTTCGTTCATGTCGAAAAAGCAAAAAGCAATTTAAGCGTTTATTCATCCCAAAATTCATGCTCGCGAAAAGAATAATATTGATTACCACCAAAGATGAGATGATCAAAAAATTTTAAACCGAGTTGGCTTGCTTTTTCTTTTAGTTCACCGGTTAAAAACCGGTCAGCACGTGATGGACGCACTTCGCCACTCGGATGGTTATGAATCATAATGTAATAGACCGTATTCGCCCGTAATAAAGTCACAAGGATTTCGCGCATATTGACGTCGACCATATCACCGGTTCCTGTATATAATTGAATTTCTTGAATTAATTCCTTTTTACCATTAAGCATCACTAAAAACATCACTTCTTGTTCTAGTCGGGCAAAACGTTGTTGATAAAGATTAACAATCGCCTCAACATCAGCAAGGCGCGTCGTCTGGCGTGCACGACTGATTTCGATGCGCTTTGCAATCTGAAAAGCGGCAATTAAAGCGAGTTTGCGCGACGGTCCAAGTCCCGATATTGTTAATTGATTTGGATGCACGATTTGGCTGAGGGCAAAAAGTCCTTGATATCGGGCGAGTAGTTGTTCAGAGATTGCAATGACCGAGGAATTTTTAATCCCACTACCGATAATCAGGGCAAGTAATTCACCATCACTTAAAGAGTTTATTCCTTGTTTTAAAGCCTTTTCTCGCGGTCGTTCACTCGTGAGAATATCTTTGAGACGATGGTTCATTCCCACGTAAACTTAAAGCCACCGGGGATTGTCGCTGTGCCTTCGCTCGCCATAAAAAGCCGGTACATAATAACGGCAATTAAACCAATTACCATGACGGCCATTATCGCCGTAATCGTAATTACTTCACCGCCAGCGGTTAAGCGCAATTCTTCATTATTCATCTTATGCATAAAAAAACCTCCTACCTAACAAGTAGAAGGTTATCGCCTAATTAGTTTACTTTAAGGCAGTTAATTTTGCTTGCGCGTGTTTTAGTTGTGCCTGATAGTTAGCGAGTTTAGCTTTTTCCTCAGCAATTTTTTGTTGGGGAGCTTTAGCAATAAACCCCGGTTGCGCTAATAGCGATTCACCACGCGCGACTTCGCGACTTAAACGGGCAATTTCCGCGTAGAGTTTTTCTTTTAATTCTTCTAGATCAATATTAGCTTCTAAGGCCATTTCAATCCCCGGATATAGGTGGGAAGTTAAAACTGGATCAAGGTGCGTAACCACTTGATAATCGCTGGCAAAACCAAAACGGTTTAAGTATGGAAAATACGTGTTTAAAGGGAATTTCGAAGGCGTAAAGAATAGACTAAGTGGTGCATTTGGTGCTAAAGCATTATCGACGCGGAATGTGCGTAAATCTTTAATCATGGCAAGCAATATATCAATTGATTGAATATCGGTTTGATTTAAATTGAGATGACTGATTTCCGGCCATTTTTCAAGCATAATTGAATGCAAATGCGCAGGAATGTTTTGATAAATCTCTTCCGCAATAAATGGTGTGAATGGATAGATCATTAAAATTAATGCTTTCAGCGTGTAAACCAATACTTGCCGCGTGGCGCTAGCGACTGCTACATCACTACTTTGAAGACTGACTTTACTCAACTCGAGGTAGGCTGAGCAGAAATCATCATAGACAAAGTTATATAAGTAGGTTGAGGCAATGCCAAATTCGTATTTATCAAGATTTTCACTAACCGCTGTGATTGTTTGATCAAGGCGACTAAGGATCCATTGATCAAGGGCGGTTAATGTTAATTGATCTAGCGGTACCACAGAAAAATCATCCGACAAATTCATAAAAACATAGCGCGCAGAATTCCATATTTTATTAAGATAATTCATTGATGAAGCGACTTTTTCTTCGCTATAACGCATGTCTTGACCCGGCGAAGAATTCGTCGTTAAAAAATAGCGCAAGGCATCTGCTCCATACTGATCAATTACATCCATTGGATCAATCCCATTACCCAGTGATTTTGACATTTTGCGGCCTTGTTCATCACGAATTAAACCCGTAATGACGACATCATTAAATGGGCGCTTTCCGGTGAAATGAAGACCTTGGAAAATCATGCGCGCGACCCAAAAGAAAATAATATCGTAAGCAGTAACCATTACTGAATTTGGATAATAACGGGTAAAATCTGCACTATTTTCTGGCCAACCGAGGGTCGAAAATGGCCATAACGCCGAGGAGAACCATGTATCCAGCACATCTTCATCTTGGATGTAATTTTCGTGATCACTTGGTGGTGTTTGACTAACGATTATTTCGCCACTTGTTTTATGATAATACACCGGTAAGCGATGTCCCCACCATAATTGGCGGGATATACACCAATCTTCAGCGTTTTCCATCCATTGAATAAGCGTATGTTCAAAGCGTTCGGGGACGAAATTTACTTTATTTGCGGATTGTTGATTTTTAATTACAGCCTCTGCCAGTGGGCGCATTTTTATAAACCATTGTTTACTTAAGTATGGTTCGACGACGGCCCCAGAGCGTTCACTATGGCCAACAGGATGGACAATATGTTCAATCTTGAGTAGATGACCTTCGCTTTTGATGCGTTCAACAAGTTTAGCGCGACACTCGTAACGGTCAAGACCAGCAAATTCGCCGGCTAAAGCATTCATTGAAGCGTCCGGATTAATACAAACAGGATGCGCTAAAGCGTATTTTTGGCCAATGATAAAATCATTTGGATCATGTGCCGGTGTGCATTTCATGACGCCTGTACCAAATTCAACATCAACGTATTCATCACTAATCACGGGAATAACTTGATGATTAGCGGGATTTATTACATTTTTACCAATGTATTTTTGAAAGCGTTGATCGCGTGGATTTACAACTAAGCACACATCGCCAAACATCGTTTCCGGCCGCGTGGTGGCAACGATTAAGCGTTCATCACCATCGACGAGCGGATAAGCAAAATAATAAAATTCGCCGGGGTCATCTTGATAGACGACTTCAATATTTGATAAAGCAGTTTGTAATTCGGGGTCCCAGTTAATAATCCGTTCGCCCCGATAAATTAAACCTTCTTGATAAAGTTTAATAAAAACTTGATTGACGGCATTCCCGAGTTGCGCATCAAGGGTAAAACGTTCGCGCTGATAATCAACGGCAATACCAATGCGCGCCCATTGATCACGGATGGTGGAAGCGTATTCTTCTTTCCACGACCATGAAGCCTTTAAAAAACCTTCGCGTCCGAGATCGTGATAATTTATTCCATTTTTTCGTAAGCGCTCGACCACTTTTGCTTGGGTGGCAATGCCAGCGTGATCCATGCCGGGTAGCCATAAAACATCATAACCGCGGGCTTTTTTATACCGAGCGATAATATCTTGAATGGTCGAATTAATCGCGTGACCAAGGTGTAATTTACCCGTGACATTTGGTGGTGGAATCACCATCGAAAAAGCCGGTTTTGATTTGTCACCAGCTGTAAAAAGCTGCTGGGCACGCCAAAAGGCATATTTACCTTTTTCAACATCGGCCGGATTATAACGTGTATCCATAAATACCTCCAAAAAAATAAAAAAACGTCCCAATAAGGACGTTTGCACGCGGTACCACCTTAATTCATCACATTGTGATGCACTTAATTTACTACTTAACGCGTAGTTACGATAGTTCCCTATCGACTCAGTTACGACCTTCATCAACTTCTCTTCCTACTTTCCACCAGCGTAGGATCGCTATCAGAGTTTAATTGATTACTCCTTAACTTCAACGTCGCTCATATTATACAAAAAGGATCGATATAAAGCAATGCAGGGAAAAATCGTTTACCACGGGTAAATCTTGCTCCGTAAATTACGAATTAAATTCGCATCATCAATACTGAAAAAGTAATAGGAAAATTGCGGATAATCTTTTAACAACACCTGCATGCGTTTTTTCGCTTCAGCAAGCATTTTTTGATTAAGTTTATCGGCTTTTGTGAGGATGATTTTAACATTAATCTTGTAGGCGAGTAAAAAAGTAAAAAACGTTTGATCATCTTTTGATAAATCATGCCGACTATCAAGTAACCATAACACACCTACTAAATTCGCATTATCGTGAAAATAGTCTTCCATCAATGTGGCAAAAAGTTCAACATGGCGACCACCACCCCGTGTATAGCCATAGCCCGGTGCATCAACAAGATAAAAAGTGTGATCGATATCAAATAAATTTAATAGGCGAGTATGACCGGGCTTCGACGATGTCCGCGCGAGATTTTTTTGATCAACTAGCGCATTAATTAACGAACTCTTGCCCACATTGGAACGGCCAACTAAAAGTAGCTCCGGGCGCGTTTCTGGGCGCGGAGCATGGGCATCAGCCAGTGAGGTAATAAATTTAGCGTTACGAAAGTTGACCATTGGCAGTTTTTTCGATTTTCTTATGACTAAGTTCAGCAATTCCCGGGTTAATACTAATTTCTTCAGAAAGTGCTTCTTTTACAGCATCTTCAAGGTTATCGATGATGACAATTTTTAAGTTGTTCTTCACTTCATCGGGGACTTTCTTGAGGTCGCGTTCATTATCACGGGGAATGAGCACCTTTTTCATACCAGCGCGCAGTGCGCCCGTAAGTTTTTCACGAACGCCACCAATTGGTAAAGCTTTTCCCATTAAAGATATTTCGCCAGTCATACAGACATCAGCTTTGACTTTACGACCGGTCAATGCGGAAATAATCCCAATTCCCATCGCAATACCGGCGGAGTTTCCATCTTTTGGTGCGGCATCAGGGAAATGGATATGAATGTTAATTTCTTCGAAGATTTGTGGATTAATACCATAACGCGCGGCAAATGAACGGACATGGCCCATCGCAATCGTGCCTGATTCTTTCATCATATCGCGTAAGTTACCAGTTACGTTGACGTTTCCACGGCCTGGTACTTCAACTGAGACTTCGACCGGAAGAATGTCGCCACCAACGCCACCAATTACGGCAAGACCAGTTACAACACCAACGGTATCGTTTGTTTGTTTTTTGTTTCCAAGAATTAATTCGTCGCCCAAGTAGCGTTTTGTTTCCGCGACATCGATTTCAAGTTTTGGCTCCTTATCACGGAGAATTTCTACGGATAATTTGCGTAAAATTGAGGCGATTTGTTTTGATAAGGCGCGTACACCCGCTTCTAATGTGTAGTGATTGATAATTTCAATTACCGCTTCGCGTGTAAAAGTGATGCCATATTTTTGTAGACCATGGTTTTCAATTTCTTTGGGAATTAAATGTTTAGTCGCAATATTAATTTTTTCGTCTTCGGTATATGGCGGTAAATAAATCATTTCCATCCGATCGCGAAGCGCGGGTGGAATACTTTCGATATTATTGGCAGTCGCAATAAACATTACGCGACTTAAATCATAATCTTCTTCGATATAGTGATCGTTAAATTGCTTGTTTTGTTCCGGATCGAGCACCTCAAGTAAGGCGGCGGATGGATCACCCTGACGCGAATCACCGAGTTTATCGACTTCGTCAAGAATAAATAGCGGATTAATTGTTCCCGCCCGTTTCATCGATTGAATAATTAAACCAGGTTGGGCGCCGACATAAGTGCGTAAGAAACCGCGAATTTTCGCTTCGTCATCAACGCCACCAAGCGAACCTTTTACGAGTTTACGACCTAAGGCCCGGGCAATCGACTTCGCTAATGAAGTTTTACCAGTTCCTGGCTCACCATAAAAACAAATAATTGGTGAATGTGTATCATTTGTCATCTTTTTGACGGCAATATATTCAACAATGCGTTTTTTGGGATCCTCAAGGCCATAATGATCTTCGTCGAGTACATTCTGCACGTTATTTAAGTCATTATTATCCGCCGTTTCTTGCCAATAAGGTAATTTTAATAACCAATCAATATAATCTAAAGCCCGCATCCGATCAGCTTCATTACCACCAAGACGCTTAAGTTCACGCCGGACCTTCTTCTTAATACTGGCCGGGTAAGGATTCGCTTTTAGTTTCGCAAGAATTTCTTCGGTCGTATCTAAATCTTCGTCCTCATCATCTTCTTCTTCAGGCGCGGAAGCTTTTTCTTCGCCTTCTTTTTTCAAAGCGTCGGCAATCGTCCGAACTTCATCTTCATTTTGATCAGCATTGATTACATCGATGATATATTCTAACCGTGCTCTAACATCAAGCGTTTCAAGTGCTTGTTGTTTTTGTTCGGTTGAATTAACTAAAAAGTTTGCGGCGATATCAGCTAGTTCTGACGCCGATAATTCACTGGTAATTTTAGCGCGTACTTCTGGTGAAATTTGATAGGTGACTTCGGGGTTATCACGGATAATTCCGCTTAACTCATCGAAAAGTGGGCGAATTTCATCAATATCAGCAATTTTCGAATCAAGAATTTCAACGTCGCCCATCCATGCGGAATTTTCAATCTGCGCATCACGGATGATGACGCGGTCCAGCCCGGTCAAATTAATTGTGACGTAATTTTGTAACCGGACAACTTTTGTAATTGTGCAAAGCGTTCCAATATGAAAGACATCCTCAAATTTTGGATTTGCGGTTGTATATACTTTTTGCGCGACGACGACTATATTCTTACCTTCACTTTTATCCGCGAGTTCAATCGCGTTTAATGTAAATTTGCGGCCGGCATCAATCTGCGCGTTTTGATCACCAGGGAAAATCACTTGTCCCCGGGTGAAAACAAGTGGTAAATGGAGTTCGGTTGTTTCGTGTTTTGTTACCATAAGTATTCCTCCTCATAATAATTATACAATTATTAGTATTTTAGTGCATAAACTATGATTTTTCCATCTTTTTGATTATCATCAAAAAAAATAAAAAATCCACCTATCAGCGCTAAGTGGATTTGTGGTTAATATTCGAAGTTTATTGATTGTTTTCTAATAAGAAATCGAATGTTTGCCGTTGACGAATTTCGCTTTTTAAACGGTTCATATTCTCGCCGAAGATTTCACGAACTTTTGCTTCTTCCATTTGATATTGCATGGCAATCTTGCTAATTTCAAAGTCGACTAATTCATCGGTTGCTTCAAAACCTTCAAGATCAGCAATTTTTTCAATGATTAAGAAGTTTTGAATATTGCGGGTTGCTTCTTCTTTCATCGTGTTTTCGACATCTTCTGCTTTTTGATTCGTCATTTCGAGATATTTTTCCATATCAAGGCCACTTTGGCTGATTTGTTTTTCTAACTCTTCCTTCATATGCGCGGCTTCATCGGCGATAATCTCGCTAGCAAGTTCAATTTTACTTGATTCACGAATTGTTTTTAAGACTTCGGCAATATAACGATTGCGTTCTTCTTGTTCCTTACCTTTGCGTAAGTCTTCGGTTGCGTGAACGCGTAAACTAGCTAAATCACTGACCCCTTGAAGTGCGAGATCAGCAGCAAATTCATCGCTTAATTCTGGGACTTTTTTCACTTTTACTTCGTGAACTTTGACTTTAAACAATGCTTGTTGATTGGCGAGTTCTGGCGTATATGCTTCGGGGAAGGTCACAGTGACTTCAAATTCATCACCGGCTTGGTGACCAACAACTTGCTCTTCAAAACCCGGAATAAAAGAATTTGAACCAAGTTCGAGTGAATGATTTTCACCCTTGCCGCCTTCAAAAGCGACACCATCTTTAAAGCCTTCAAAATCGATAACTGCGGTATCACCAAGTTCTGCTGCTCCTTCTTTAACGACGAGTTCAGCACTTTGGGTACGTAAAGTTTCAATTTTTGCATCAATTTCGATGTCATCAACTGCGATTTCTTGATGCCCGACTTTAAGATCTTTGTAGGCTCCAAGTTCGACTTCGGGGGAAACAACAATGATGAATTTTAATTGTAATTCGGTGTCCGAAAGCTTTGGTACATCATATGTTGGCCGTGCCATCGGTGAAAGCTGATGTTCACTTAAAACCTCCGAGAATGTTGGATTTAAAACATCATCGAGGGCTTGTGAATAAATCTTGGCGCCTTCAATTTTTTCCCGGGCGATACTCTCGGGGGCTTTTCCTTTGCGGAAACCTTTTACTTCTAAATTTGCCGCGAGCTTTTTAAATGCTTTTTCTTGAGCGGCTTTCCATTCTTCAGCGGTGAAATCAACAATGATTTCGACCCGTGAATTTTCTAATTTGTTAACGATACTTTTCATGATATCCTCCTAAAAGTTGCTACACGCCAAGTATTATAAACTTAAATTACTTATCTCACAACAAAAAGACCTTTACCAGGCGATTTTTTGATAAAGTTTTTTCTCTAATAAATATGCGCTTTTACTGATTGTGTATTTTTTTAATATCTCTTCTTCCTCGCCAGTGATATTGAGCATTTTCTGAGCTTCAATTTCCAGATATGCATATAGATAATTTAGTTGTGAATTTTGCCAGCGTGTGGGATACAAATTGATACTCATTTGTTGAAATAAATCAATCGCAATTTGATTGATGGTGACGTTATCAGTGAGAACTTCTAAGTCATGGATTATTTTTTGTTCAATCGGACTTAATAACGGTGGCATGAGTTTTATCGGATTAACCGTGATGCTAATTTGCGTGATTAATGACGTATAAGTGAGTTCTTCATCAAGTTCGGATTTAACAAGTAAAAGCAGGGCAAATTTCTGCTGTTCGCTATTTTGGGGGTTTATTAGTAGTTTTTTGAGTGGTTTTAAGTAAGGAAGTGCCGATGTTTGCGCCAAATAACGCAAAACTTGCTGTTGCTTATTAAAAGGAACTTCCGGTTTGAGGAGGTCGATAATAACTGCATAAGTGAATTCTTGATGGGCATCAGCGGTTTTTCGTTTTTTCTCTTTTGCTTCTAGTTCGGATAACTTATCGGCAAAAACTTGCGAAATATAGCGCCCCTCACGATAGGCTTTGATCAGCGCTTCAATCGCTAATCCGTCATTTAATTCTTGTAAACAATCTACTTCAATTTCCACAAGTTTGATTGGATCATCTTCTAGCAATTGGACTTTGTTTGCTTGAAGTAATTCAATGACTTTTTTATATGCTCCATTGGCTCGTAGTTGTTCAACTTCTGTCCAGAGTTGCTCATTGCTTTTAATTACGTTCATGTTTATTACCTTAATCTATAAAATTGTTTGTTGATATCGTTAAAAACCTAATAATAAATTGCTTTTTAGCGTAAATTATATTCGCTTAATCGGTGGCCAAACTTCACTTATATAATCACTTGCCTTGGGGTCAGCTTGCGCGTACCATTCAATATTCAAATTTAAAGCAATTTGAAACTGTGGATTACTTGGTAACCAAGTTTTGTAAATTGCCGTATTTAGCGTTTGTAGAGCAGCAGGTAATGGACCAACCGCGCGGAATTTCACCCATTCACACTCCGGGATTACATAAGTCGAAAAACCTTCTGGAAGATGTTTGTTTTGATAACGCCCCGCAATCATGTAACGAAACTGACCAGGGCCCACATCATTAATACATACACCAAATTCACCAATTTTATTATCGATAAGCGCCATTTCCGCTGGTGTTAATGGTGTTTGCCCGTGGAAAATATTTTCAAATTTTTTCATAAATTCCCGCCAAAAAAGCGGAATCTTTTCATAGGCTAATTGATAATCAAATGTGCGCACAATACCAATTACGGGGAAGGCTTGCATTTTTTGAATCGTAAATTCCATATTTTTTTCGCTCCGACCGCTTTAAATCAATTTTTGAGTTATTTTACTCACTATTATAATAAAGGCTTTTGCTAATTTTTTCTTGTTAATTTTCGCTCAGTTTACTCATTAATGAGTAGTGGCAATTTTTTATCGATAAAAACTCGTTTTTTCCACATCTAATCAATGGTAAGATATAAATATGAAATACGCCCTTATTGCTGGAGCAGGTTCCGGCCTCGCCCAAGTGGTAATTGATGCAATTAAAGATGAATTTTTTATTTTTGCCCTCGATAAGAATCCAATAATCAATAATCTTTATAACCATGAAAATGTATTTCCATTTGTTGTTGATATTACTGATTCAACTACTCTGAATAATGTAAAAGCGGTGATTGAAAAAAAGACTTCAACACTCGATTTAATTATTAATTTTGCCGGTATTGTCATACTCGGGTCGGTAATAGAAACGACACCCGAACTCTTTAATGATGTCTTACAAGTTAATCTTTTAGGCATGTATAAAATTAATCACACTTTTTTCCCGCTTATTGAGCAAGCAAAAGGGCGCATCATTAACATTAGTAGCGAATACGGTCAACTGCTCGCCTTACCATTTCATGCGCCCTACACCGTATCAAAGCATGCGATTGAAGTTTATTCGGATGCTTTGCGCCGCGAAGTCGCAAGATTTGGTGTCCGCGTGATTAAAATACGACCGGGGGCATTTAAAACACCGATGCAAACACAGGTTTATGCTCAATTTAACGATTTGTTAAATGAAACCAAGCATTTTAAGCAACCATTAACAAAAATGCAAAAGTTAATGGTCGGTGAACTTAAAAAAGCAAAAAGTCCGCATAAGGTGCTGAAAACATTTAAAAAAGCAATCAGAAAAAAACATCCAAAACATGTTTATAACGTTTGCCATTCTTTTAAGATGAAGTTATTAAACATTCTTCCATCGCCAATGCAAGATTGGCTTTTAAATTCGTTTTTTTCCGCCTAAATTGACTGTTCGATCAACAGGTAAAGATTTAATTTAAGTAATGATTGATTATTTATTTAGCGACAATTAATCACTTAGTTGTTATAATGCTTCTCAAGAAGTTAGTATAAATGAGGTTATATGAGTTTTGTTGCTAATTTAGTTATTAATGCCTTAACAATCACCATGTTAGTGATTGTTTTGTCGCGCACAATTTTACGTAGTAACCGGACATCGCTTACTTATCATATTTTTAACGCCATCGTGATTGTAACAATTACTTTATTAATCTCTGATACAATTGGGCGGATGGATGGTGCCACCGAATTTAGTGTGCCAATTGCCAACCATCTTGGTAATTTCTTACTATTCGTTTTAAATCCTGTGCCGGCACTGCTTTGGATTTTGTTTGTGATTGGCCATGTTTATGAAGATGGAAAAATTTTGAAGAAAACGATGATTCCAATCGCAAGCTACTTCTTGCTTCACCTTCTAGGAGTTATTCTTAATCTTTTCTTCCATTTCTATTATTATATCGATGCAAATAACGTCTATATTCGTGGACCGCTCTTCTTAATTACTGTTGGTATCGCACTTTTACCATTAATTTTTGCCTTTATTCTTACGATTAAACACCGGCATAAAATTGACTCAAAGAAAATTATCACTTTGCTTTTATATCCGGTGATCCCCCTTATTGGCACGACTGTAATGGCCTTTATCTATGGCTATTCAATTATTCTGCCCGCCATTGCCCTTGGTGAATTATTAGTATTTGTCGGTATTCAAGATGACTTAATGATTATTGATTATTTAACCGGTGCTTATAATCGCCGCGCATTAGAAGATTTTTTGCGAAAGAAAATTAATGATAATAATCCAAAATTTGCGGGCATTATGCTCGACATCGACCACTATAAACAAATTAATGATACTTATGGTCACTTAATGGGTGATCAAGCATTAATCGCCTTTGTTAAAATTGTTCATGAATCAATTCATATTAATGATTTTGTTGCCCGTTACGGTGGCGATGAATTCTTTCTCGTAATTGATACCGATAATATCGCAACAATTGAAGCCGTGTTAAAACGCCTACAAAACAATATTGACCGCTTCAATGATAAAAATGTTTATCCTTTCAAGTTTGGCTTTTCCAAGGGCTATGCACTATATCCTAAAGATGATCCGATACCGATGGAACAATTCATTAATCAACTTGATATGGCGATGTATCAAGAAAAACGGGAAAAATCTAACTAAATCATCAATATCGTAATACGGAATAAACATTAAAAAAAGCAATGGAGATCATTGCTTTTTCTTGTTCTTTCCAACGATTTTATTTAATTTCTAGTTGGCTATTTTGTTCGTTAACTGGCGTTTTTGGTTCTGGAATAACTAGATTTAGAATAACGGCAATAAGCGTCGCGATGGCGAGCGGAGAAATTTGCACGCTTCCAATCATTACTTTCAGGAAACTGGCATCAACCGTGTAGTTCGTGACAGCGCCGATGATATCGCTCGCCACACTAAAAGCCCCTAAACCTAAGCCAACTGCAAGCGTAATAGAAACAACGATCAAATCTTTTGTCCGACCGATATCGGCGCGATTTTCAATGAGCATCCGTAAACCAGAAGCGCTAATCATGCCAAATAGTATGATTGAGGCACCACCAATTACCGCACTTGGGATTGTTGAGATAACTGCCCCGAATATTGAGAAGATACCAAAGAAAATCGCAATTAAAGCAGCGTAGAAGATATTTTTTGGTTCGTAGTTCTCAGTGATCACTAAAACAGCGGTATTTTCACCATACGTCGTTTGTGGTGGTCCACCAAGTGTGGAAGCGGCCATAATCGCTAAACCATCACCGGCTAATGTCTTATCAATGCCGGGATCAACAAAGAAATCTTTTTTACAAACAGTCGAGTTCGCACTGATATCGCCGATATGCTCCATCAAGGTCACAAAGGCGAGCGGTACCATCATCACAATCGCGCTCCAGTCAAAATGTAAATACTTATAAAAACCAAGTAATTCACCAAGTGATTGGAATACGACGATATCACTATTTTTAATCGGTGTAAAATCAACTAAACCAATCGCCAGGGCATACCCATAACCGATTAAAAAGCCAAGTAAGATTGGGGCCGCTTTAAAAAATGATTTTGGTTTGGAAAAAGCACTAATGACGACAATACTAAGCAGCGTGATTAATGCGGTTGTCCATTCCTTCCATGCGAGCGAGGAAGCGCCACTTAAAGCGTAATTTGCGACAATGTTATTCCACAAAATGCTCGGCACTAGTAACATGCCTAAAACAATAATCACCGGACCAACAACGCGAGGTGGAAAGATTTTACGGACTTTTTCGACGCCAATTAATTTGACAATTAGCGAGAATATTAAATAGACAAGACCAGTTAGTAATACGGCAATAACAAGGCCACCCATCGCGCTTTGCCACGCCACTGAGCCAAGTGGTTTATCATGACCAACAATTGCCATCATCGCTGGAAGATAGGCAAAAGATGAGCCGAGAAAAACCGGCACCTTCTTTTTTGTCACAAAATAAAAAATAACCGTCCCAATTCCCGCTGTAATTAAAGTAATCGGAATTGAAAGGTTAGCCAGAATCGGCACAACAACAGTCGCACCGAGCATCGCAAACATGTGCTGAAAGCTTAAAATCGAAGTCTTGAAAAAGTTTTTCGTGATTTTTGGTTTAGTTATGTGTTTCATGCTTTTCATTATAATATAGCGGGCTTCACCTTTGAATAACAAATTATGTAAACGTTAAATATCAAACTTTTTATTAGCTAAAACTTAAAACAAGTTGCGCGTTCTTCTTTTTCTATACTAATATAAATGACAAATCAGTAACAAACTAAATGTTGTTAATTTAAAAATTGGTTAATTATGATCGATACGATATTTTTCGGTAAACAATAATATCGTTCGCTGGCATTATCGTGGTCGTGAATGGAATCGTAAATTCCATATCCGCGTAATATCCTTCAAATTTAAACAGTGTATTCGCGCTATAAGGATCGACTGCTAAATTAAGCGCGTCTCCCGCATAACGATATTCATAAAGAGTCACAACAAAGATAAAAGTAAAAGTTTTTTCTGGCCATTGAAGTGGAGTTTCACTAAATGAGGCTGAAGTTTGCATGCCCAACTCTAAATCCGTATTAACGCCAAAAACAAATACTTTTCCGGAGTTTGAAACAATAAATGAATGTAGATGAAAGGCACAAATAATATTAATATGTTCAATCGCTTCTAGAGTCGGAATAACTATTTCGCGTGGAGTAGCATGATTAGTGTAGCCGATTCCACTAATTCCTAATTGCCCATTCATGTTACTTCCCCAGGCCAGGGTCCGATATTGTGAAGTCGTGACTAAAATATGCATGTTGTAATAGCTAACCTGCGTGATGACTTCACCTGATTCAAGAATTGTTGGGGCAAAAACCATCGCCGTCGGCGTGGCCGCATACGCGCCAAGGGCAATTCCCGCAATTGTCAATTGCTCATTACCATT
>JAQWCH010000014.1 GCA_028705995.1 Bacilli bacterium
TGAGAATTAATGAACCAATATCCTTAATCCCAAAAAGAGTGGCAATTAAAACAATCATGATTGAACTGCTTAAAGCATATTCAAACCAGCGAAAACGGTTGATGTTTTGTTTAAGATCTTTTTCATAAGGTTCCCCATTTGGAAACACTGCACGTCTATTTTAATTTAAGCATAAACAATAAATTGCGTAAATGTTTATACGCAAAATATATGTATATTTTTTAGAGATATTAGAGATATTTTAGCTTTAGTCAATTGGAGTTAAATAAAAAATGCTAAAATATTATTCGTATGAATTAGTCGAATAAAATTAAGTGGTTTTTAAGTTAATTTATGACATTATGCTTGAAGTATGATAAAATTTCTCAAGTTTAAGTCAACTTCTAGTTAATCATGTCGTGAACAAATAATACTCAGGAGGTAATAATGAGTACACGTTTTATTCGCAAAGAACTCAAATACCTCATTTCGTTTGCGCAAAAAGAAAAATTTGTTGCGTTGCTTCAAGATGAAATCGTCTATGATGAATATTGTCCGAATGGGCGTGCTTATCATATTAGTAATATCTATTTTGACACCGATCAATATGATGTAATTCGCCATTCGATTAGCAAGCCGAAATTCAAATCAAAACTTCGCATTCGTCGCTACGAAAATCACACACAATTTCTTGAATTAAAAAATAAATTTCGTGGTACGGTTTATAAAAAACGGGTGGAAATCACCTTGGAAGAACAAGCGCTGTTTATTGCAAAGTTAGAATTGCCAACACGCGATGATTATCAATCAATCTCTGCTTTAAAAGATATGCAGGTCTATCTTGACCGGTTTGCCCCCCAGTTAAAACATATTTTTCTTGATTACAAACGTCTTGCATATGTAACAACGACAATTATACCGCCTACGCGATTAACATTTGACCACGATTTACAAGTTTATGATGATACTTCGCAAACATGGAAGTTGCTACTCCCACCGGGCATGCTGTTATTTGAAATTAAATGTAGTGGAGCATTGCCGTTATCGATTGCGCGCGCTTTGAATCAACTAGAAATATATCCGACTTCATTTTCTAAATATGGCACTTATTACAAATTGATTAAAACACCTAAAGGAGACCAAACCAATGTTTAAATCTACTTTTGACCTTTTTACTCCATTTTACGCCGTGATATTTAATATCATCGTGTCTCTGATTATGGGCCTTATTGTAAGTTTTGTTTATAAAGCAATTAAACGCAAAGAAGGAACGACCAAGGGATTTATTGTCGCCCTTGTTATTTTACCGGTGATTGTTTCGGTATTAGTGGCGGTCGTAAATTTACGTTCGGCCGAACTAAATAGCGCTGGTCTAGAAGTTGGTCTTGTGCTTGCCGGTATATTCGCTTTAACACGGTTTCGTTCAGATCCGCTTAATGTCGAAGACCTTTCATACATCATTTTTTCTTTCTTTATCGGTGTTGCGAGTGGATTAGGTTATGCCGGTTACACAATTATCGGCACACTCGTCACAAGTTTAATCATTGTGCTTATATCTGCTACGCGTTTTAATCAAGTTTCCAAACAAGATAAGCGTTTACGGATTGTTGTTCCAGAAGAATTAAACTATGAGGAAGTATTTGAAGCAATACTTCAGAAATATTGTGTTTATCAAGCACTTGATCGGGTTAAAACAGTTGATTTTGGTCAACTATTTGAACTAAGTTACAATATCACATTAAAAAAAGGCTTATCAGAAAAAGCCTTACTTGATGAAATTAGAGCGAAAAATGGCAATCTAGAAGTGATGCTAACTTCGCGGCAACAATAATTTATTTAATCAATATATAGTTTATCAACAAACTTTTTAAAGGCCTGAAAACTTTCATCGCTTAAATCATGTTCAATGCGACAAGCATCTTCCCAAGCGACGTCTTTATTAACACCAAGATGAATTAAGAAACTTTTAATCAAGTTATGACGTTCAAGCATTTTATTGGCAACAGCGAGGCCATTTTTTGTTAAAACAATATTGCCATCATCACCAACAAAAAGATAACCTTTTTCTTTCAGCGTTTTTAGGGCACGAGAAACACTTGGTTTTGAATAATTCATATTTGTTGCGAGATCAATTGCCCGGACATGACCATGTTCATTTGTGAGCATTAGTATGCGTTCTAAGTAATCCTCACCAGATTCATAAATAATTTTCATTGTTTATACCTATTGTTATTATAGCGATGTTTTTTTAATGCGTGCAAGAAGCGCGAATAAATTATAGTATCCTTTGACAAATATGCGGTCTAAGTATAATATTTTGTTAGTTAGCACCTGCTAACTTTAGGCCTTTTGGCCTTTTTATTCAAAGTTATAGTTAGCGACTGCTAACTTGAGGATAACATATGCCAATTTTGTTTGCACCATTAAATGTCGAATTACAAGTCACAAAAATAAACGTTCCCGATGATACAAAGCATCATCTTGCTAATCTTGGTGTTTTAGTTGGCGCGATTTTAGTTGTGATTGCCGATCTGCACGGTAATCTAATTATCAAAGTTAAAGATGGTCGGCTCGCAATTAATAAAGATGTGGCTATGAAAATTCTCGTCGCGTAATAGAAGGAGTCTATTTATGAAAAAATTTGCCCTTGCCGGTAATCCAAACTGTGGCAAGACAACCTTATTTAATGCTTTAACTGGCGCGACTGCCCATGTTGGTAACTGGCCGGGCGTGACAATTGATAAACGCGAAGGTATTTACAAGAAACTCGAAGAACCGGTCGAAATCGTTGATTTGCCCGGTATTTATTCATTATCACCATATACACCAGAAGAGATTATTTCCCGGAATTATATTCTTGATGAAAAACCTGACTGTGTAATTAATATTGTTGATGGTACAAATCTTGAACGAAATTTATATTTAACGACGCAACTTTTAGAAATTAATATTCCTGTTGTTATTGCAGTAAATATGATTGATATTGTCGCAAAAAAAGGTGATGCCATCCTTGTCGCAGAGATTGAAAAAAAATTTAATGTTCCGGTTGTTGAAATCAGCGCGTTACGCGAAAAAGGCATTCATGTATTGATGCAGAAAGCTTTAGAAGCTTCTTTGCAAACGCGGGATGCAATTAGTGTGCTTGAAGATAGTAAACTTGCGCCATTAATTAATAAAATTAGTGCGTTACTGTTAGAACGCGGGTTAAATAATCCATTATTTCATGCAATCCGTTTTATCGAGCAAGATGACTTTGAACTAAAGAAGCATCACGATTTAATTGAAACCGCTGATGAAATCAAAGAAACGATTCCTGTTGATGGTTTTGGCGACGACTATGAGGGATTGATAGCTAGCTTGCGCTATAAATACGTTGCGCAAAATTTTTCGCGGGCCATTGTGCGTAAAATTCAAAATACAACAGTGACAAAGTCGGATAAAGCCGACCGTGTATTGACGCATCGTTTATGGGGGATTCCCATCTTTCTATTTATTATGCTTTTAATTTTCCACTTAACATTTGGAAGCGATTTATTATTGTTAAATAGTATATTTGGTCTTCAAATTAATGGTGATTTTTGGACAATGCTATTTCAAGTTGAAGCGGGCAGTGGTATCCCTAGTCCCGGGGTGTTTCTTCAATCTTGGGTAATTTATCTACTTGAAGATTTATTGATTCCTTTTGTCGCTAGTTGGATTAATATTGCATGGATTCAATCGCTAGTTGCTGACGGGATTTTAGCAGGTCTAGCAGCGATATTTTCATTTTTCCCACAAATCATGATGCTATTTTTGTTTCTATCGATTCTTGAAGATAGCGGATATATGGCGCGCATCGCCTTTATTATGGATCGGACTTTCCGGCGGTTTGGTCTTTCGGGCAAAGCTTTTCTGCCAATGATGATGTGCTTTGGTTGTGGAGTTCCTGGCGCGATGGCGACAAGAACTTTGGAAACAGAAAAAGAACGACGTTTAACATTGATGGTTTCGCCATTCTTCTCATGTGGCGCGAAACTACCAATTTGGTTAGCGTTTGGTAGCCTTATTCTAGGTGGCCAACATGGCACTTTTGTTGTTTTTTCAATGTATTTGCTCGGAATTGGCGTGGCTATTATCGCCGCCATATTATTGAAAAAAGCGGCATTTAAAAATGAAGCATCACCGTTTATTATGGAATTTCCAAGTTATCATACACCAAAGTTTTCTAACTTAATGAAATATCTTTGGGATAAACTTAAACACTTTCTATTTCGGGCGGCAACGGTGATTGCGGCTTCAATTATTGTAATTTGGTTTTTATCTAACTTCTCATGGGCGTTTTGGACAGGGATGGTGACAATTGAAAATTCGATGCTCGCGAGTATTGGACGTTTTATTCAACCAATTTTTATTCCGCTCGGTTTTGGAATTGGTAGTGATGGCTGGCGGTTTGTCGTTGGTATATTTTCAGGGTTAATTGCCAAAGAAAACGTTGTCGCGACGCTTGAACAATTAGCTGGTAGCGGCGGAATTGCAACATTAATTGGTAGTATGGATCTTGCTTCAGCATATTCGTTTATGGCCTTTAATTTATTAACGATTCCCTGTATGGCGATGGTTGGTGCCGTTATTGGTGAACTATCGAAGAAGCGTTATGTATTTGAAACAATTGGTTTTTGGTTGGCCGCTTCTTATGTTGTTTCACTTGTTATTTATTGGTCGATTCGCTTTTGGTGGATCGGTGTGAGTTTACTAGCGACACTACTGATCATAGTAATTATTAGTGCAGTAATTCATCGTCCCCGGCAAGCCCGTGTATAAGGAGAGAATTTATGCAAATTTATGAAATCATTATTCAAATAATCGTTGCTGTTTTAACAATTAGTTTTGTTGTTGCGGTAATTATTTTTTCGATTCGGCGGACAAAGCGTGGCGAGACAAGTTGCGGTGGAAACTGCCAGAGTTGTAGTCAAAAAAGTTGCCAAATATTTAAACAAGAATTTGCTAATTATCAAGCGCAGAAAACCGCCACTACGAACAAGAAGTAACGTTTAATACAAACTGTTTTTTTTGACTAAAAGTTATGGTATTATTTTCCGTATGAACTATCGCCATCAGTTAAACTTTAATTATCCTGATCAACCAGATGCCCACATGATTGATCCAAAATTGGTTCGTAATATTCCGCTTAATCGCGATTACCCTTATTATCGTAATCGTTGGTGGGACCGCGTTAAGCTCAATATTTTTCAAGTTTTATTTATGCTAATCGCTGTGCCAATTTGTACAGTGCGACATGGTATTCGCATCTTTGGGAAGCGTGCATTTCGTAAAAATAAATCCGTTTATAAAAATGGTTATATTAGTATTTGTAATCACGTTTTTGATTGGGACTATATGGCTGTTCGCTCGGCATTAAAATGGAAGCGCGGTTTTATTACGATTTGGAAGAACAATAATAATCGTAGTCTTGGTCCCTTATTTGAACTTATTGGCGGTGTACCAGTTCCCGATAATATGGATGGAACGATGAGTTTTACACGTGCGCTTCATCAAATGATGCAAGACAAGCGGAATGTGCACTTTTATCCCGAAGCTAGTATGTGGTATTACTATCAAGGATTACGCCCATTTAAAAAAGGTGCGTTTTCGCTTGCTTGCCATACAAATAAGCCAATTGTACCAATGGCAATTACTTTTCGCCCCGCACGCGGAATATATAAACTGTGGAAGCGTAACGGCTATCCATGTTCACAAATTGCGATTGGTAAACCGCTATTTCCCAAAGAGGATTTACCGCTTAATCAACGCGTAAGTGATTTGCTTGAACGCAGCTATCAGGCCGTTAAAGCTTTACAAGAAAAATACACACCAAAAGTATAATGTTAATAAATTTGTCACAACTGTGATATGTTATGTCTACAAGAAAGAGGTTTAAAAAATGTTAGAATTCAAATTTGATACGCAATTATTAATTGCTGGTAAGAATCTTGATGAAGATAAAATAAATGACTATATTAGTGAGAACTTTGAAGGTGACTGTTTACTAGTTGTTGGTGATTCCGACTTAATTAAATTACATTTTCACACAAATAAACCATGGGAAATTCTTGCTTATTGCGCCTCACTCGGTGAACTCTATGATGTTGTTGTAGAAAATATGGAACGGCAATCAGCTGGTTTAAAAGGATAGGAAATGAAAAAAAACCGTAAAGAAGTAATGCGTATTTTAAAATTCGCACTTGTTTTCAGTTCAGCAATCGCACTTGAATTCGGTTCATTTCTTTTTTTTGAAGAAGTATTTCATCTTGATCACTGGCTCAGTCATTTAATATCAATTGGTATCGTAACGACATTTCACTTTTTTATTAATCGTGAATTCACATTTCGGGCAAATAATAAAATTAGTGTAGGATTTCTTTTATCAATTGCTTTTCATGTTGTTTTTGCCACTGTTTCAACACTTTGGACCGATGCACTGACGACCGCGCCAGTTTTATGGAATGAATATTTAGTTAAATCCTTAAGTATCGTATTACATTTCTTACTCGAATACCTCTATGATCGCTACATCGTTTTTGGCAAAGCCACAGATCAAAAAGGCCATCATCATTTTTTTCTCCATGAACATGGAAATTCCCCGCTTAATGAAGAATCACCAAAGAGCGAATCAAAAGACGCGCAAGAATAAAATAAAGACCGCTTCGGTCTTTTTTTATTTTTTCATTGCTTAATCAGGGGAAAATAAACTAATATATATATAAAGGGCAACCACTATTTATCATAGAACATCAATCTGCTGATTAGCACTAGTGGTTAATATACAATAAAAAGGAGATAATATGTCCGAAATCATAATTGTAGCCGGCGATTTAGCCGTCGGTAAATCAAAATTAGCTAAAAAACTATCTACGCATTTGAACATTCCTTATTTCAACAAGGAAAACATCAAAGAACTGCTTGGTGACGAAATTGAATATACAAAGCCGGAAGAAAACCGTAAGTTATCCAATGTGGCGATTGAGTTACTGCTCCACATTCTTGAACGGGTAACAATGGTTAGATCGAGTGTGATTTTGGAAGCCAACTTCCATAAAGCTGAACTCGAAAAAATTAAACGGCAATGCGAATTCAATGACATGAAAGTCACCTTGCTTTATTTAACAGCAGATATTGACATTCTTTATGAACGTCTTTTATACCGGGAATTATATCAGAATCGGCATCCCGTCCACCTTACGCACCCATTACGCAGTATTGAAGAATTCGAAGAATATGTGATGAAATGGCGTAATGAAGAAGAAGTCCTTCCCCGTCATGTGATTGATGTCAGTAATTGTACGCGTGAAGTTGTTTTTGCAAAAGCCCTTGAAGTTCTTGAAAGTCTAAATTAAATCTTAGTTAAAGAGGAATATACTATGAAACACGAAGCAGATAAAATCCGCAACATTCTTTTTGTCGGTCACCGCGGCAGTGGCAAAACATCACTAATTGAATCGCTTGCTAGTGTCGCAAAAAATAGCAAAAAAGGATCAGTTGAAGAGAAAAACTCGATATCCGACTATACAACTGAAGAGAAAAACCGACTCAGCTCATGTAATCTTTCTGTTGTATCACTGGAATATAAAGATCATATTCTCAATTTACTCGATGCCCCAGGCAATGATGATTTTGTTTTTGAAATTATTGGGGCTATGGACGCCGTTAAAGGTGCTGTACTTGTTATCGATGCGACAAAAGGCCTCGAAGTCGGCACAATTAAACACTACAACATGCTGAAAAAACGTGGCGTACCAACAATCATTTTTGTTAATAAGATGGACAAAGAAATGATCGATTTTGATCATTTACTTGAAGAGATTAATGAAAAACTTGGCAAAACCGCAATTTCTTTTGTTTATCCAATCGGTCATCAAGACCAATTTGATGGTTTCATTGATGTGGTCACATTAAAAGCCCGTAAATACGATGGAAAACAATGTGTTGATGACATCATCCATGATGATAAAAAAGAACGGATTTTAGAAATTCATAACGCTCTAACAGAACAAGTTGCTTTAAGTGATGAATCATTATTGGATAAATTTTTTGGTGGAGAAACTTTAACAATGGATGAAATCCACCAAGGTTTACATAAAGCTGTGATTAACGGTGAGTTAACACCAGTTTTAGTTGGTAGTGCACGTAAGGATATTGGAATCGAAACAATGCTTGAAATGCTCATTGAATATCTACCTGCTCCAAATGAATTAAAACCCTATACCGTTACAAAAAACGATGGAAGTGAAATCGTCCGGCGCACAGTTTCTAGTGAACCATTCAGCGCTTTTGTTTTCCGCACATATTTCGATCAATATCGCGGAGCAACATCAGTAGTTAAGATTGCATCCGGTAGTCTTAAAGTTGGTGATGAAGTCTATGTGCCGAATATTAATGATACAATTAAAATTTCGCAGATGTTCTTCCTATTTGGCAAAGAGCAAATTCCAACTAATGAAGCTTTTGCTGGTGATATTGTTGCCATAAATAAAATGGATGCGATTGTGACGGGATATACGCTCTGCGATAAAAATAACGTCATTCAATACCCACGGCCGAAGTATCCAACTGCAGTTTATTATCGGGCCTTAGAAGTCAAAAACGTGAAAGATGAAGAAAAACTTTACATGGCATTAAGTAAAATGCAGATGGAAGACCCAACCTTAGATGTCAACCGCAATGCGGAGACCAAACAATTATTGCTTGGTGCTTTAAGTGATTCGCATATCGCTTATGTGCTGGAAAAAGTTCAAAATAGTTTCAATATTCCAGTTGATCTTGTCGCCCCACGAATTAACTATCGCGAAACAATCAAAAATGTCGCAACGGCGCCGGGTCGCTATATTAAGCAATCGGGTGGTAGTGGTTTCTATGGTGTTGTGGAGATGCGTTTTGAACCAAGTGGTTCTGATGAAAACGTCTTTACTGAAGAAGTGTTTGGTGGAGCTGTTCCAAGAAACTATTTCCCTGCTGTGGAAAAAGGTTTCTTTGAAGCAACGCAATCGGGCTTATTAGCGGGTTTCCCCGTCGTCGGGATGAAAGCTGTCTTAACTGATGGTAAATATCATAGTGTTGACTCGAATGAATTAGCATTTAAAATGGCGGCCGTGCTCGCGTTTAAAGAAGCATACATGAAATGTAACCCAACGCTGCTTGAACCAATCATGAAAATTACAATTAATGTGAATAATGAATTTACCGGTAATATCATGAATGACCTCAACCAACGGCGCGCACGCATTTTATCGATGGACGAAAAAGGCCATGATATTCAAGAAATTGTGGCGTTAGTTCCTGAAGTTGAAATTCTCGACTATGCGATTAAGATGCGCTTACTCTCACAAGGTAGTGGTTACTTCAATCGCCAATTTGATTCTTATCAACAAGTCCCATCAGCGATGGTCGATGATATTATTAAAGCGTACGCCAAGTTTAACGAAGAAAAATAGTAGCCGCGAATTTAAACAAAAAGACTACCGTGCAAACGGTAGTTTTTTAAAATTTTTTAGCGGCATTTCCCGCCCGTTTTTTGTATAATTTAAATAGATAGCGTAGGAGTAACAAACTATGAAAAAATTAGGGCGGATTGAAGTAATTACTGGGCCAATGTTTGCTGGTAAAACCGAAGAATTGATTCGGCGGGTGCGCCGGGCGGAGTTTGCCAAAGAAAATATTGTTGTCTTCAAACCATTAATCGACGATCGTTATGCGCAAAATGAAGTTGTTAGTCATAATAACTCAAGAACGCGATCGGTGAATATTCGCGCGGCAAAGGAAATCTTCGAATATATTGATGAAAAAACAAACATCATCGCAATTGATGAAGTGCAATTTTTAGATGATGAAGTTGTTTCAATCAGTGAGCAACTCGCAAATCGTGGGATGCGCGTCATTGTGTCGGGGCTCGACCAGAATTTCCGCGGTGAACCCTTTTCCTTTATGCCCGACTTACTTGCACTTGCCGATGAGGTGCTGAAATTAACCGCGGTTTGTGTTATCTGTCACGCTCCGGCGACAAAAACGCAACGGCTTGTTAATCATGAACCGGCAAATTTTAATGACCCCTTAATTGTTGTTGGGGCCAGTGATAGTTACGAAGCACGCTGCCGGCATTGTCACGAAGTGCCAGGTCGTCCCAATGATTTCTTAAAGAAAAAACAAGACTGAGCAAGTCTTGTTTTTATTATCATAAGTGAAATATTTTATTGATTGGGAATGCTTTTTTTATTTATGCGATGTTCAATGACAATATCTTTAAACAGAAAATAGATTACGGCAATGTTAAATCCGACGGCAAAAAGCATTGTCCCCCGTCCAAGATCGGGGATAATATAACCGCCAAGTAAGAAGTGCGAATAAGTAATTAGTGAGGCAACTTGGACAAATATCGCAAGATATACCCGCTTGCGTTTAATTAAGACATAAAGAAGCACAAGAAAGTCGGCGAGGTAAAAATATCTTTCATGCATATGTGGAAGCACAAACGGTGTTAAAATCGCGAATAAAGCGGCCACAAGAATAATATTTTCTTTGGAAGTAGGAACTTCTAATTTATGAATTGCATAGACGCTAAGTAGGAGCACAAGTAAAGCAAAGGGAATTCCAAAAATATCAATATCTAAGCCATTTTGTCCGAAAGCACCGGAAATTCCATCGAATAAGACATAAAAAGAACCAGAATACATATTAGGATTTGAATATGTGCCAGCTAGAGATAAATATTGCTTGAAAGGATCTAAAAACGCCATTCCACCAATCCACGCTGGAATCATGGTCAATATAACGACTCCTAGAGCGATAAATAAATCATAGAGTTTAAATTTGCGTTTTAAATATAACCACGCAAATAACGGTAAGATAAATATTGTTTGCACCTTAAAAGCTAATGCAAGACCAAGAAAGATCATGCTCGTTTTTGGTTTTTCGCGGATGACAAAATATAAACACCAAACAAGTAAAGCGGCATAGATTCCATCGGATTGGCCCCATAAACTTGAGTTTAACCAACCAGTTGGGAGAATTAATGCAATTGCCCATGCGATTAGTGTGTAAAGGCGATTTTGATTACTTAGCTGGTAGACAATAAAAGCAATTCCTAATGCAAGAACAATATCAAAAAAAGTCGAAAATGCTTTAACAAGATAAACAACATCGATTGGTAAATATGAAAGGAGGGCAAGAACGTTATAGTAAGCTAAAGGATAATTACCATAAACAATACCAATAACTGTATAAGCACTAATGTCTCCGCCATAGGGAATATTTTTATTCGGCGTTTGATAATAACTAATTGGTAATTCGCCAATGGCCTGAAGACCGCCATTGTCTTGATAAAATAGCATCCACGGTTTTAGATACCAGTAAACGTCACCCGATATATGAGGAAAAAAGGCGAGGCGAAGGATAATGGCAAAAATTAAAAAAACAAGGCCAAGGATAATAAATCCCCAGCGATTAATGATAATTTCATGAAAAAAGTCATCAACAACATGATAAATGTTGCTTATCTTTGCCCTAATCTTATGAATCCAGGGCGGGCATGTTGGTGATTTTTGCTTATTTGTCATAATAATAATATACACTATTCAAGCAACTGAAAAAACAAAAACTGGCCTTGCGACCAGTTAATTAATATTAATAGAGTTTTCCCGCAGCTTCTTCATCAAGATAAACTGTGACATGCGGATGCTGATTAAGAATAGAAGCGGGGCAATTTAAGGAATTAACGCCGGATAGCATTTGACGGACGGCCTCTTGTTTATTTGTTCCTGTCGCGATTAAGACAATTTCCTTTGCTTGCAGAATCGTTGCTAAACCCATTGTGACGGCGTGAGTTGGGACTTCCTCAGGTGTATCAAAGAAGCGAGCATTATCATCACGCGTTGACTCTTCTAATTTAACAACATGTGTTTTTGATTCAAATGGTGTCCCCGGTTCATTAAAGGCAATATGCCCATTACTACCGATACCGAGTATTTGTAGATCAATTCCGCCATAGGCAGCAATCTGCTCATCATAAGCACTCAACGTTTTTTCTGATGGGAAATGGACTTGTGAGGATGAAATACCAAGTGGGGAGAAAAGATTTTCTTCCATGAATGTGCGATAAGAATATTTTTCTTTCTCCAAACCGACATATTCATCGAGATTAAATGTTTTCACATCTTCTAATGGAAGATTTTTGGCTTTAATTTTATTAATTAAAGCTTCATAAGTGGCAATTGGCGTCGACCCAGTGGCAAGCCCGAGGACGGCTTTTGGCTTCTTTTCCAGTAAACTAACAAATTTCTCACTAACAAGATCAGCAATTTCGGCTGTTGTTCTTTTAATTATGACTTGCATATAAATAAAAATTCCTTTGTTTTCATGAATTGTCGTCATTTTAGTATATTTATGTTTTTAATCCCACAGAAAATAGATAAGTTTTAAATGTAAATGCTTACATTGCGCTATTTAATAGGCGTTGGATTAGTGTTTCGCTGATGATTTTATTATATTTGCGCTTAGTGCTACAATACAAATAGAGTGGAAGTATGAAAAAAACAATTTATTGTCTCACGGGTGCGGCGGGCTATTTAGGCCAAGCAATTATTCACGAGTTACAAATTGATAACGCGGATATTCGTGCTTTGGTTGTTCCAGGTCAAACATTAAACAATCAAGGTGTAACAACTTTTGTTGGTGACATCTTAAAACCAGCGACATTAGTGCCTTTTTTCATGCATGATCAAGAAAAAGAATCGCTAATTGTAATTCACACTGCCGCGATTATTTCCATTGCCAGCCGGATGAATAAACTTGTCTATAAAACAAATGTTCTTGGTAGCCAAAACATGTTAGATATGGCGCGTGCTTTTAAAGTAAAACGCTTTGTTTATGTCTCAAGTGTGCATGCGTTAAGTGAGCCTAAGAAAATATCCATTGTAAAAGAAACCAGCACTTTTAACCCCAAAAAGGTTGTTGGTTGTTATGCGAAAACCAAAGCCGAAGCTTCTAAGCGAGTAATGGAAAGTGCAAGTGAAGATTTTGAAGTTTTGACATTACACCCCTCCGGAATTATTGGTCCAGGAGCGTATCGTCCGAACGACAATATGCTGAAAATGATGATCGACTACATTAACGGCGATTTAAATGTGGGTACGCATGGAGGTTATGATTTTGTTGATGTGCGTGACGTTGCACACGCGATAAAGATAGCAGCGCTTTATGGAGAAAATCGACAATCATATATTTTAAGTGGTAATTATTACCAAGTCAGAGAAATTTTCGACATAATTGCTAATATTACTGGCCGGAAAAAAACCCGCATTTATCTACACCCCGCATTTATCCGTATTTTTGCCTGGATGAGCGAACTTCATTATAAAATTAAGAAGAAGACCCCGGTTTTTACCGGTTATTCAATGTACACACTGCAATCAAAAGCCCGTTTTTCCCATGAATTAGCATCCAAGGTATTAGATTTTCATCCACGTCCACTTATTGATACTTTAACTGATTTAATTGGTGAACTGCGTAGCAATCAAGTGCTCGGATTTAGTCGTAAAATCATTGCCCGCGGTAAACGGCGTAATCTCTAATTTGATACTTAATTATTAGCAAGAGATTCACTTTTCATTTTCGATATTTATTAATTGTCACTAGCCTCGATTTTTGGTATTTTATAATTAGTCAATACAAAGGAGAATAACCATGGGAGAAAAAAGCGGACAAAAATATTTGTGCCTCGTATGTGGTGCAATTATTGATAATCCCGACTACTGTGAGTATTGTGGGGCGACAAGCGAAAACATTGTCCCTTACGAAGAAGAAGAACAAGCTTAAATAGTATAAAAGTCCCCGCTCCTGAGCGGGGCTTTTCTTTTTATTGATTATTTGTGATAAAATAACAAAAACAAAGTAAAATTATGAAAATAAAATTTATTAATGCCCGTTTATTAACTTTAACGGAGGATGTCAAAATTAGTTTTGGCGAATTAGAAGTCACGGACCGCCGGATTTCTTATGTTGGTCCAGCGCGCAGTAAATCTGATAATTATGACCGCGTGATTGACTGTCAGGGCAATCTCTTAATGCCCGGGTTTAAAAATGCGCATACGCATTCTGCAATGACGTTTTTACGCAGTTACGCTGATGACGATGATTTGCATACATGGCTTACCGAAAAAGTTTTTCCACTTGAAGCCAACTTACAACCGGGTGATGAGTATCATTTAGCAAAAATCGCTTTTTTGGAATATTTAACAAGCGGCGTTACCGCCTGCTTTGATATGTACTACAATCCACTTTCAACTGCTGCAGCGTCACACGATATTGGTTTTCGCACTGTGTGTCTAGGGACAGTCACAAAGTTTAAAGAATCAGTTGCCGAGATGGTTGAAGCTTATCACACGATTAATCAACCCGAATCGATTGTCTCCTATCGCCTTGGTTTCCACGCTCTTTATACTGCTAATCCAGATATTTTATTAGAGTTAGCAAAAGCTGCTAAAGAGTTAAAAACACCAATATTTACACACATCGCAGAAACGCGTAAAGAGATTAGTGATAGTTATGCGACCTACGGCATGTCACCGGTACAATATTTTGAAAAAATTGGCTTATTTGACTATGGTGGCGGCGGTTTTCACTGTATTTATCTAAATGATGAAGATATTGAAATCTTCAAAAAGCGTCATCTCTATGTTGTTACAAATCCATCAAGCAATATTAAACTTGCCTCGGGCATTGCCCCGTTAGCAAAATATGTGGAAGCGGGAATTCCGATTGCAATTGGTACCGATGGACCGGCCTCAAATAATGCGCTTGATTTTTTCCGTGAGATGTTTTTGGTTACGAGTTTATCAAAAATTGCTGCTGATGATCCACGTGTTGTTGATGCTTATCAAGTACTTAAGATGGCGACAATCAATGGCGCTGATGCACTAGGCCTCCATGATGCTCGGACATTAGCAATTGGTCAATTAGCGGATATTATCATGCTGGATCTTGAGCAACCAAACATGCAGCCACTTAATAACATTGTTAAAAATATTGTTTATTCAGGAAGTAAATCAAATGTGATTATGACGATGATTGATGGGAAAATACTCTACGAAAAAGGGCAGTTCTACGTTGGTGAAGATGTCCATCAAATTTATCAAAAAGCCCAAGAAATCACCGATCGAATCAAACTTGCCGCGACAAAAACGCAAATAAACAATGGATAAAATTTATTTGTGGGAAAACGCTCCCGTTAATAGTTATGCGCGGCAAAGGCTTTTGTTAGCAGCCGAACACGGAAATCCAGAAGCCGCAACCGCACTTGGCTATTTTCATAGTTTAGGTCTTCATGGTTATGAGCATAATCTCACATTAGGAAAACGCTATTTCGACGATGGAATGGCGAGACGATATCCGCAATCTTTTTATGTTTATGGCCTTGTATTATTAAAAATAGAACCAGTTGATTATCATAAAGCGTTAAAGTTTTTTGAACGAAGTGCTAACCTCGGTTTTGGCCGTGGTATGGCAAAGGTTGGTGAATTCTTTTTAAATGGCCGCGCATTGACTGTCAACTACAAACTTGCTGAAGAATGGCTGGTAAAATCGCGTTGTCGGGATGCCCAAAAAGGTTTGCTATTGCTGGCCTCTTATTATGAAGAGGAACTATTTGATGCCGACCACGCGATTGAACTACGCACGTTAGCACAATCTTATATAGATAATCCTTAAAGCAAAAATTAAACCAAACAATAAACTTTCGAGTGACTGCTTTTTGCTATTATGATCAGTTAAATATTTAAAATTTGTTACGGGGGAATAAGTTATGCAGCCAGAGTATATATTTGCCATCGTCGGAGGGGGCATTGCCCTCATCTTAGTCATCATTTTGCTATGGTACATTACTACGTTAAACAATTTTCGTAAGATGCGCATTAAAATTGATGAGTCGATCTCATCAATCGATGTTGCATTAACAAAGCGTTACGATTTGTTAACAAAAATGCTTACAATTTGTAAAAACCATGCCAAACACGAGCAAAATGCGTTACTTAAAATCATCGAATTACGCCAACCACTCCCGATGAGTAGCATTCATGAGAAAAGTGCTTTCGCTGCCCAGATGGTTGAAGCGATGAAAAGCCTCAATCTCATTGTCGAAAAAGATTCTGATTTAAAAGCAAATAAAACTTTTATTAAACTGCAAAATGCCGCGGTTGAGGTTGAAGAAAACCTACAAGCGGCACGGCGTTTCTATAACGGTAATGTGCGAATGTATAATCGAAAAGTCATTGTTTTTCCAAGCAATTTAGTCGCCCGTCACCGGGGCTTCGGAAGCGAAGAATTCTTTGAAGCCGAAGACACTAGTCGTGGCGATGTTGATGAAAACTTCTAACCGATAATCGCCATTTGGTGATTTTATTCGACCGTAACCGATTTTGCAAGGTTACGTGGTTTATCAATATTGTAACCGAGCTCAAGGGCAGCGAAGTAAGCAAGATATTGCCCAATCATCACTTTAATTAAAGGTGTTAAATATAGTTGAACATCAGGTAGAACAATTTGATCACCGGTGCGCGCAAGTGATTTTGAACTAATAATCAACACATCGGCACCACGCGCGCACACTTCTTGAAAGTTTGAACGAATTGGATCAGCTGTCATTGGATCAGAGACAAAGCCAATGACAGGTGTCCCTTTTTCAATTAAGGCAATTGGTCCATGTTTTAACTCACCGCCCGGGAATGCTTCGGAATGAATGTATGTAATTTCTTTGAGTTTTAATGAACATTCGCGGGCAACATCATAATCATATCCACGGCCAAGAAAGTATACATCGCTATTTTTGCTGATGAACTGGGCATGGGGTATTAATGAATCACGTTTTTTAATAATTTCTTTTTGTACTTTAATAATTTGCACAAGATCACTAACTGTATTTGTTGTACCGGCAATAGCACCAGCGATTAAAGCGAATAACGCTACTTGAGCGATATAAGCTTTTGTTGAAGCAACGGCGATTTCAATGCCCGCAAAGAGCAATAACGTATGATCAGCGGCGCGATCAAGTGTCGATCCTTTGGTGTTTGTAATAGTAATAACGGTTGCACCGCGCTCATTAATAATTTCCATGCAGTGGATTAAATCAGCTGTTTCACCTGATTGGGAAACAATAATAAAAATTGAATCCTGATCAGCAATATAAGGATAAAAAGCCCATTCGGAGGCAATATGAACTTCACAATTTTTGCCTTGATCACGGAAATAGCGGCGGCCAATTAGACACGCATGATAACTAGTGCCACAGGCAAGAAAGACAATATTTCGCGCCGCTTTTATTTTTTCAATTATCAGTGCATCAAATATGTATTGGTTACCATCAAAATAATTATCAATTAAGCGGCGAATGACATCGGTTGATTCTTCAATCTCTTTGAGCATGTAGTGGGGATAACCAATTAATTGGATATCTTCTGACACAAGTTCGGTTTGATGAAAACTAATTTGTAGGGGCGTATTTTGCTCATCGTGGTAAATAACAACATCATTGTGTGTAATATAACCATATTGATGATCAGTGATTGTCACAAATTCTTTTGCTTTGGCGAGCATCGGAATATAGTCACTTGCTAGATACATACCATCACGACCTTTACCAATTACAAGTGGTGAGCGATTTTTAGCAAAATATAAATGCTCCTCATCGCTATCAAATAAAATTGCTAGAGCATAACTACCAACAAGTTGGCGCATAACATTTTTAATGCTTTGCATGACATTACCGGTTTGCGCATATTCAAATTCCAGTAGATTAGAGATTACTTCGGTATCGGTTTCCGAAAGAAATTGAAAACCGCGATTTTCCAGCCGTTTTTTTAAACTCCGATAATTATCAATCACACCATTATGCACAACCGTAAATTGCTGATGCATACTTGGTTGTGGGTGGGCATTAATTTCTGAAGGTTCGCCATGTGTTGCCCAGCGCGTATGACCAACACCAGTTGTCGCGATAAGATTTTGCGGAAGAACCTGCGCGAGTTTATCAACGCGACCTTTAACGCGCGATAATTCAATGCGACCATCCATCGATAAAGCAATACCGGCGGAGTCATATCCGCGATATTCTAAACTTTTTAATCCATCAATAATATATTGGCTAATAGGCTCTAAACTGACACCGCCAACAATTCCACACATATAAATTTCCTCATTTCTTAACAATGTAAGTAATGGTCTAATTCCCAATTAGTCACAATTTTACGATATTCATCCCATTCAAGTTCTTTGGCGTAAATATATTTATGATAAGTATGATCACCAAGTGTTTCACGAATTAAAGGATCAGCCTTCATTTCTTTGATGGCGTCCTTCAAATTTTCTGGAAGATTGGCAATACCTTGTTGTTCGCGTTCTTCACGTGTTAAAGCAAAAATATCATCATAAACTGGTGGGAGCGGATCAATATTTGCCGAGATTCCTTCAAGTCCGGCCATTAAGATAACGGCTAAAGCCAGATAAGGATTTGCGGTTGGATCAACATTACGTAGTTCCGCCCTTGTGCTTTCACCGCGGACAGCTGGTATACGGATTAAGGCAGAGCGATTGGCATCACTCCAACATGCATAACATGGTGCTTCATACCCGGGAATAAGCCGTTTATAAGAGTTGACAACTGGATTTGTAATTGCGGCAAATCCTCGTGCATGTTTTAAAACGCCACTAATCCACTTACGCGCTACTAAAGATAGTTTCATCGGGTCTTTTTGATCATAAAAAATATTATTGCCGGCTAAATCCGCAAGTGACATATTTGTATGCATCCCGCTACCGTTTACAGTCATAAATGGTTTTGGCATAAAGGTCGCAAATAAGTGGTGACGACGTGCAACAACTTTTACGACTTGTTTGAAAGTTTGCACATTATCACATGCTGAAACAACATCGGCAAAGCGAAAATTGATTTCGTGCTGACCAGCAGCGACTTCATGATGGCTAGTTGAAATAATGAAGCCAAGTTTTTCTAATTCAAGTGTAATATCACGCCGGGCATATTCCGCCCCATCAATCGGTGCCATATCAAAGTAACCACCGGCGTCATTTGGTGTAATCGTCGGATTACCTTTTTCATCAATTTTAAAAAGAAAGAACTCCGGTTCAAATCCAATATTTAATGTCGCATAACCAGCAGCGTTTAATTTTTGGACAGCCTTTTTGAGAATATAACGGGGATCTCCCCAAAAAGGTTCGCCACTGGAGGTATAAACATCACAAATTAAACGTGCAACTTTTCCATAAGATATATCTTCAAAATTTAAGATTAACCAAGTGTCAAAATCTGGGCGGAGATACATATCAGCTTCTTTAATTCGGACAAAACCCTCAATCGAAGAACCATCAAACATAATTTCACCATCAAGCGCCGCTGGTAGTTTAGTCGTGGGAATTTCGACCGCCTTAATAGTTCCAAGCATATCTGTGAATTGGAGACGAATATAGAGAACGCCTTCATGTGCAGCCATTTCTAGAATTTCTTTTTTTGTATATTTAGCCATAATTGATAACTCCTTTACAAAAAAATTATGAAACTATGAATTTCATTATGCAATATTTATTTTAAGCACTTAAAAATGCTTAAATTATCAATTTCATTTATAATAATTTTGAGGTAGTAAATATGATACAAAAAGCAATCTTCGCGGGTGGATGTTTCTGGTGTATGGTCAAACCTTTTCATAAATATAGTGGCGTTTTGCAGGTTGTTTCTGGCTATACCGGTGGGTGGAAGGAGTATCCAACTTATCGTGAAGTGTGTTCTGGGACAACCGGTCACCTTGAAGCAGTGGAAATAACTTTTGATGATCAAATTATTTCATATATGACACTTCTTGATATTTTTTGGCAACAAATTGATCCGACCGATGATGGCGGACAATTCAATGATCGTGGTTCCTCATATTTAACCGCAATTTTTTATACAAGTAACAAACAAAAAGAAATGGCAGAAACTTCACGTGATATTTTAAACTCAAGTGGACGTTTTCCTCACCCAATTGTAACAAAAGTTTTGCCTGCTACAGCATTTTATCCGGCCGAAGAAGAACATCAAGATTTTTATCAAAAACATCCAGAATACTATTCTGGCTATCGCCGTGCATCGGGACGAGCCGGCTATTTAGAACGTTTTTGGAGTGCGAAAAAGCCAAATATAGATCATCTTACGCCACTACAAAAAAGCATTGCTATTGATGGAGCGACAGAACCACCTTACCAAAATGCTTATTGGAACCATTTCGCCAAAGGGTTATATGTCGATGTCATTGATGGAACGCCTTTATTTGTCTCGGATGATAAATTTGATGATGGTCATGGTTGGCCGAGCTTTTCGCGACCAGTTAATCATGAATTAATTATCGAAAAACTTGATTTAAGTCATAATTTAAATCGAATTGAAGTTCGTAGTCGAGATAGTAATGCTCATCTTGGCCACGTGTTTGATGATGGACCATTAGAAATGGGTGGAAGACGGTACTGCATTAATTCAGCGGCATTGCGTTTTATCCCATATGAAAGACTCGATTTGGAAGGCTATAAAGAATATAAAGTTTTATTTAAGTAAATATCGCTAAAAAGTCATTTATATCCGAGTGATTTTCTTTGACTTTTC
>JAQWCH010000015.1 GCA_028705995.1 Bacilli bacterium
CTCTTCACTTTGGAAACGATGACCACTACCTGCCATCAGTAATACTGCGATATTCATAAATCCGCTATTATCTTACTATATTTGAAACCAACTTTAAATAAAAAAGGGGATATAATCCCCTTAAATTCAGCTATAAGATTGCTTATTTCTTTAATAATTGTTCTTGTTTTTTTGCTAACTCAGCTTGAACAGATATTTCGCTTAAAATCAATTTAATGACTTTATCGATATCTGAACCAGACCGATAGTCAGCGCGGGCGATATAGTTGACACGACCATCTTCGAATAAATTACTTACGTGATCTTTATTGCTATCTTGATAAACAGCGATAGAGTTCCCGCCATTTTCTTTAACTAAAATCATAATTGGCACATCGGTTAATCCATCCCCAAAGTAAATGATGTTCCGATAAGGAATACGCCGATTCAATGTTTTGACATTTACGCTGCGATCATCGATTTGATCAAGGACACCTTTGGAAATTCGGAAAAAGTATTGCGTTTTAGCGGTATAGTTAATCGCGGTTTTCGGCCAAGTTGGTAAACCAGTTTCTTCATCATAGTGGAATTCGCAACCAAAGATAGCTTTAAACTCTTTAGCGATTGAGCAGCCATCGATAATTTCTTTGGTACCTGAACTTACTAGATAATGTTCAACGATAAGACCAAGTTCTGTTCCGTACTCATTAATTCGTTTAAACCAGTTACTAACGCCATCAAAATATTTAATGTTTTGTCCCTGACTTTTAAGATATTCACGTGTGCAAGCAATGCCTTTGACTTTGCACATATGCACCATCATATACATATATGATAAAATGCGTTCAACGCCATATTTGTGCGAAAATTCTTCTGTTGCACCCCAAAACTCTCCAGGAGTCATTCCCAAAGCTGGAATAAAAGAATAATTTTGCATGTCAGTTGTACAGAGCGTTTTATCAAAATCGTATAAGAGAGCGACGATTGGTTTGTTTGCCATAATCAAATTTTCCTCGATTAATTTTAACACTTGTAAGGAATTTAGTCAAAAAGCCTGTAAATTAAAGGTATTTAATTAATTCATAGGCCTTTTGCCACTGTTTTTAATAATAATAATACACCCATATTTCTTGGATGCTTATTATTTATTTGGACAAATATGTTATAATCACTTATCGAGTTTAACTATGGAACCAATCGAAATTATTCGGCTCATATTAATTATCGCAGTAATCATTTACTTAGCTTTTATTATTGCAATGATTTCACTGCTTTTTCGCTGGCGTAAAGAAATTGATCGTAATGAAAAAGCGATTCGCGTTTTAATTCAACAACGAGTAGACATTCATAAATTGTTTATCATTGAATGCCATCAGATCGGGATTGATTTTGCTAATAACAAGCAACTTGCAAACATTGAAGTTCTAGAAACAATTCCGGTTAGCAAGCTTGCCGATTTCTATATCTTGATTAAAAAATACGACAAAGATATGCGTGAACACGCACTGTTATCGACTAATGGCAGTGTTTACCTACAAAATTTAACAATTCAATCATTGCTAACTTCGCTTGACGAGAATGAAAAAAATTTTCGTCGGAAAGCAGCTTCATATAATCGCAATGTTGCTACATACAATTATTGGTCGGAAAATATTATCTTAATTTTGATTTCGAAACTATTTCATCACCATAGCCGTGACAAAATCTAAGTATATTTAGCGTTTTTGTTTATTTATTATCATAAAATACTATAATAAGACATTGAAAAGAGGTTTTGTATGAAAGCAAAAAAACCAATTATTTTATGTATTCTTGATGGTTATGGTTACCGCATTGAAGATACGGGAAACGCAATTAATCAAGCAAAAAAACCAAACTTAGATAAGTTCTTTGCAACTTATCCCTATACGTTAATTAACGCTTCAGGAGAATGGGTCGGTTTACCAGATGGGCAAATGGGCAACTCGGAAGTTGGCCATATGAACATTGGCGCCGGACGTATCGTCTATCAGTCATTAACTTATATTAACGCCGTAATTAAAAACGGCACCTTTTATCAAAACCAAAAATATCTAGATGCAATTAACTGGGCAAAAGAACACAATTCGAAACTGCATATTCTTGGCCTTGTTTCTGATGGCGGCGTTCATTCTCATATCAAGCACATTATTGCGATGATTCGTTTAGCAAAACAATCAGGTTTAAATGATGTATTTGTTCACGCATTTATGGATGGACGTGATGTTGATCCACAAAAAGGCGCAGAATATATCGCTCAACTTCAACAAGCTATGGATGATATGCAATTTGGCCATATTGCTGATATCGGTGGTCGCTATTGGGGAATGGATCGCGATAAGAACCTCGACCGCGTTGATCGGGCATATCGCGTGATGGTTAACCGCGAAGGGCCATCATTTGATGATTATAAACAATATTTTAAAGATCAATACGCTTATTTACCAACTTTAGGAATGGATCCATCGGATGAATTTGTGATGCCGAGCTTCAACGCTCAAGTCGATGGCCGTATCGCTGATAACGATGCGATCGTTTTCATGAACTTCCGGCCAGATCGGGCAATTGAAATTTCGACAGTGATTACTAACCCAACTTTCTATGCCCATCCAGCGACTAAGGCTGATGGAACACTTGCTTATCATCCTTATCAACCAGAATCACCACTAAAAAACATAAAATTCATCTCGACGATGAAGTATGCCGATTCGGTTAATGGCGATATTGCCTTTGCTTTACCAACATTAGAAAACCCCCTTGGTCCGTGGCTTGCCAATAATGGTTATAAACAACTACGCATTGCGGAAACAGAGAAATACGCTCATGTCACTTTCTTTTTTGATGGAACGGTTAATTACGATGGTGTTGAAAAACCAGAATTAAAAGGCAGTCGACGGGTGTTGATTAATTCACCCAAAGTCGCCACCTATGATTTACAACCAGAAATGAGCGCAGTTAAAGTGACTGACGCCTTAATCAAAGAACTCGATAAAAAAGATTTAGACGTTGTGATTCTTAACTTTGCCAACTGTGATATGGTTGGTCACACAGCAATAATGTCAGCGGTCGTTAAAGCTGTTGAAACCATTGATGCATGTGTTGGTAGAATTATCAACTGGCTTGATAAAAATGGTGGGACCATTATGATTACCGCCGATCATGGTAATGCCGAGTATCTTGTTGATAATAACGGAAAGCCATTTACTGCACATACGACAAATCCAGTATTATTTGGTATCAATATCCCGGGTTTAACATTGATGTCAGAGGGTGGAAAACTTGCCAATATTGCACCGACGATTATCGACTTGCTTGGTGATCAAAAACCAAGCGAAATGACAGAAGAAAGTCTAATTATCAAATAAATTTTTGAGAAAGGTTAATAAAATTTATGAAATTTGAAGAATACCCACTACGGGTACCAGAACTGGCCAAGGTCAGTAAAAAAGCCAAGCAAATAATCACGGAACTTAAAGATGCAGAAACTGCTTCAGCCGCGATTAAAGCTGTCAAGAAGATGAATCGTTTTTCAGCAGACTTATCATCCGATATGACGATTATTTCAATTCGTTACACAATCGATACGACTAATGAAGTCTATCGAAATGCGAATGATGTACTTGATGAAATCTCACCGCATATTTCCGCGGTATTCAATGAATACAATCATGCGCTTGTAGCATCAAAATTCCGTGCTGAACTCGAAGAAGAGTTTGGTAGTTATTTATTCGCGATGATTGATAATCAAATCAAATGTTTTAATCCGATTATCATTGAAGATCTACAAAAAGAAAATAAGTTAAAGACACAGTATTCACGTCTTTTAGCTTCCGCCCAAATTAAATACCGTGGAAAAGTTTATAACTTATCACAAATGGGAATATTTCTCCAAGATAAAGATGCAGAAACGCGTAAATCTGCGGCCAAAGCATATATTAAATTCTTTGAAGATAACGAACGGGAAATGGAAGAAGTTTACGATCAACTAGTTCATCTACGTGATGGCATGGCGAAAAAACTCGGTTTCTCAAATTATGTTGAACTTGGTTACCGCCGTTTAGGCCGTTTAGATTACGATGCAAAAGATGTTGCAAATTACCGTGATCAAATTTATCAAGAAGTTGTACCCGTTGTGAAAAAACTGAAAAAACGGCAAGCCAAGCGTATTGGCATTAAATCAATGAAGTTCTATGATGAGCCATTAAGTTTTTTAAGTGGCAACCCGACACCAATCGGTGAACGGCCACTCTTAGTCCAACAAGCACAGAAAATGTATCACGAAATGGGCCAAGAAACTGATGAATTCTTCACTTTTATGGTCGAAAATCATTTGCTTGATTTAGATGCAAAACCAGGCAAAGAGGGCGGCGGCTATATGACTTATATTCCGCGCTATAAAGCTCCATTTATCTTTGCTAACTTTAACGGAACAGCTGGTGATGTCGATGTTTTAACACATGAAGTAGGCCATGCTTTCCAAGGCTACGCTTCACGTAATATCAAAGTACCAGAATATCAATCGCCAACACTGGAAGCTTGTGAAATTCATTCCATGAGTATGGAATTCTTTGCGGAACCTTATATTGAATATTTCTTTGGGGATCAAGCAGATAAGTATCGCTTCTCCCACCTTGAAGGGGCAATTGAATTCCTGCCATATGGCGTTGCCGTTGATGAATTCCAAGCATTTGTTTATGAAAATCCAACAGTAAGTATTGAAGAACGCAATGCGGAGTGGCGGAAGATTGAAAAAAAATATATGCCTTGGAAGAAATACACAGGTTTCCCCTATTTAGAAAAGGGGACACGTTGGATGCGTCAACATCATATTATTGCGAGCCCATTTTATTACATCGACTATACACTCGCCCAGGTCGTCGCCTTCCAATTCGCAATTGAAATGCGTAAAAACCATGCCAAAGCGTGGAAAAAATATGTCCGCCTTTGCAAACTTGGTGGCCGTTATCCATTCGTCACTTTGTTAAAGCATGCTAAACTGCGGAATCCATTTGAAAATGGAAACGTGAAAAAAGTGATTCGTCCACTAGCAAAAGAACTTAATACGTACGACGATTCCAAATTCTAATAACAAATTAGACCAGAGCAATCTGGTCTAATTTTTATAAATAATAGGTAAAACCGGCTTACTTTACTTTTTTGCCCGCTGTTTTTCTTTTAGACGATGGCTAATAATTGCTAATGAACTCGCCATATTTTCATCTTGTACAATAATACGTGAAGGGACTTTTAAATGGGCGGGAGCAAAGTTCCAAATGGCGGCAATATTAGCGGAAATTAATCGAGTAGCAACTTTTTGTGCCTCTTTAGCAGGCACCGTAATAATTGCAATTTGTGAACGATGTTCAGATTGAACTTTCTCTAAATCATCAAGATTATAAATTGGAATTCCATCGACTTTGCTGCCAATCAAAGCTGAATCAACATCAAATGCTGCGACAATATTAAAGCCATAATCATCAAACCCACGATAATGTAATAACGCTTTGCCTAACGATCCAACACCGATAAGAATAGCTTTATCATGCTGGCTATATTCTAAAAAATCATACATATCAGTAATCAACTCACTGATATCACGGCCGGAACGCGGTGTACCTTGACGCTTAGCAACCAAAGCAAAATCTTTTTTAACTAATTCAACATTTAAATTTAAATCGCGTGCGACTTGTGGTGCGGTGACTTTTTCAATACCGACGGCCCGGAGCGCTTGCAGATGATGGACATAATTAGGTAAACGCCCAAGTTGATTTTTGGAAATACTCAGTATGCGTTTTTTTGCCATTTTCCTGCCTCCTATCGGTAAAATCCTACCGATTGAATTAAGTTTACCACTTTATGATGGAAAAAGGCAAACCAATAGTTACGAAATATAAAGTGTTTCGATAAAATTACGCAAGAAATTAAAGCCAATACCAAGAGCATAGCTTGATAATGGAATAATCCAGTCGCGCCAATGGACTTTAAATGTCCGCCGATAAATAATCGTGATTATAATTAAATATGTAATGGGAATCAAAATTTGAATAAATGGATCCATATCCAATAGACCGGTGGTCATAAAAATCAAAGCCGGATTAATTACTTTATAACCAAACCAACTATTTGATATTTGTCCTGCCCGTTCTACTTTTTCTTTTGGGGCGTATAAAATTAAACCAAATACCGCTGCAACAGCAAGCACAAATAGACTAATAGCATCAACAATGTCACCCCATTCATATTCTAAAACACGATGAAGATTTGAAATTGGTTCGCCGGTAATCGCATCAACTGGTGGCATGATGAATTCCATAAAGGCCATCTGTGTATAAACAAACGGAGTGATACTCATGCCATAAGGAGGACTATCAAAATACTCCATTGGCATTAATGAGAAGACAGTTTGATAAGCAATTAATAAGATAAAGACGTAAAACAGCATAAAAATAACGCCATCATAAAGCGTATTTGCTTGATGGAAGATAAAGCAGTTTAATGAATATGTAACAAACACAGAGAATAATAAGAAGGGAATAATCAAGAAGAAGTGCCCAATATCATAAACATTAGGTTTTGAAATTACGACAGCAATTAAGAGTAGTGAAAATATAATTGTTAATGCGAATAATTCAAGTAGACCAACAAGATAATTAGTCGCTAACAATTTTCTTCGACTAATTGGTGCGGAGTAATACTGATCGACTAATCGACGATTTTTACTAAATTCAAACTGTAAAACTGGGACAACGAAAGTTAAAGCTCCTAGAAACACAATGATGCGATCAATCGGTGGGAAATTAATCGAATAGGATATGCTTTCATCATAAGCCGTATAAACAAAATAATAGTTTTCGGTTGCAAGCTCCGGCAAGATAATTGTGATTAAAGCGACGACAAACATAATGGAAAACGGCCAAATGACTTTTTGTAAAGAATAAATAAAATACTTTTTCATTTGAGATACCCCCGATTTTCCACTTCATAGATAAATAGTTCTTCAAAACTAATCGCAATTTTATCGATTAGAAGTGGTTTTAATTTTTCTAACCGTTTAGTCACTTCTTTTTCATTACCACGGAGGACAATTTGCACAATTCGTCCCTCGATGTGAATAAATAATTTGTCAAATTCAGCGAATAACGCTGCTTCGACTGGTTCTTTAAAAGCGATTTGATATTTATGCACATTATTCATTGTTTCTTCGAGTTGACCTGAACTCGCAATTTCTTGATGATCAATGATGCCATAAGCATCACAGATATCTTCTAGCTCTCGTAAGGAGTGCGAAGAAATAATAATTGTTGAATGATAGTCGCTTGATAGGGCAATTAAATGCCGTTTAAGTGTTAAACGCGCGAGCGGATCAAGACCATCAAACGCTTCATCAAGCAATAAATACTTTGGCCTTGTAGCGACCGCTAAAGCAATAAATAGTTGGCGTTTCATCCCTTTGGAAAAATTATTAATTGGGGTGTTAAGTTGAAGATTAAAAACTTTTACCAACTCTTTAAAAGCGATTTCATCAAATTCATAAAACGTTTGGTAATAGGAAATTAAATCTTTACCTCGCGTGTTAAATGTATAAAACGGGTCATCAGGCAAAAAGAAGATGTCTTTTTTTACGTTAGGATTATCATAAACATCTTGACCGTTATAAAGCACTTTTCCTTGTTCACCTTGGTAGATGCCGGACATTAATCGTAATAAAGTAGACTTACCTGCTCCGTTAATACCGACTAAACCAAATATTGTTTGATCTTCAATGCGGAGATTCAAATTATTTAGTACTAACTTCGGTCCGTAACTCTTACTGAGGTTTTTAATTTCAATCATAGTTAATTGCTCTCCTTATAGACGTCATAAACGATTTGCAGTAGTTTTTCCTGATTTAAACCCGACTTTTTAATCACGGTAATTGCGGTATGTGCCGCCTTCATCAGTAAGGCTTTGTCTTTTTCCTGCGCGAGGACAAAAAAACCTTTTTGTGGAATCGACACAATATAACCCGCTTCCTCTAGCTGCGCATATGCACGACCAACGGTATTTGGATTAATACCTTTTTCGGTTGCTAATTCGCGAATCGATGGAAGACGATCATCAGCTTTTAGCACACCTAAAATAATGTAACGTTTATACGTTTCAAATAATTCTAAGTAAATTGGGGTTTTTGTCATTGGGACCCTCCATCTGTATTAATTGTTGTATTAACTGTACTAATTATAATCAGCCAAAATACTAAAATCAATAGGCTTAAAATAATATTTTTAAAAAGAGAAAAAAATATTCAAAAAAGGGAATAAAAAAATCCCCCAAAGTTTTTTCTTAGTATAATTTCTTTAATTACCTAAGTTTAACTTTTGGGGGAATTTTCACTCTAGATGGTGCAGCCAGAGAGAATCGAACTCTCACGAGTTACCCCATACGCCCCTCAAACGTACGCGTCTACCAGTTCCGCCATGGCTGCAGCGAAAAATATTATAGCAAAAAGCAAACGAATAGCAAATTAATTATCATGATTATTGAGAGTTTTTTCTTGATTTTCTTCTTGTAGTTCAACCTGTGTATCATTCAAGTCATTTTTTGGCTTAAATAATATTAACTTGCGAGAAACGTAGTTATAAATTAATACAATCCCAGTAGCGAACGCAAAAACAAAAGAGTTCCACCAAAAATTGCTATTTAAAGGAATAATAATCTCACCCAAACCTTTAATGCCAATATTGAGAAATAATCCAACGATGCCGAGTAACACAAAAATAGCATAACCACCAATCGAACGAGCGGTCTTTTTGTTAGCAACGTTACGGAAAACAAATAAAATAGAAAAAATGTAATTCACAATTACACCAAAAGTAAAACCAATTAATGTCGCATACACAGTGCGCGGGGTGACTTTAATAAAACCATCAAACCAAGCTTGATCGCTGATTCCTGCAAGAACAAGATAATAAGAAAGATTATAAAATAAATAATCAACCGCAGTAGCTCCACCGCCGACGATTAAAAAACGGATAATTTCGTTGATTGTTTCTTTCTTAATTCTTTTCATAGGCTTAATTCTATCACGTTTATCGAAGAATTATTATTGATATTATCGCGACAAATAAGCACTATCGTCTAATTTATTAATAAATGCACTGTGGTATAATGTGATTTACGTTCGAAAGAAATGCGTTTAGCTTTTATGAATAAACAAGCAAAAAAAATATCACAACTTACGCCGGAAGAAATAAAAAATCGTAATCGCAAGCGGCTTAAACGCATGCTTGGTTGGATTTTAATATCGATTAGTTTAGTAATTGTCGGTGTTGTCATGTATCTCGCACTCAAAGATGATATGCCCGCTAATATTGGTGATTTTTTTGCCGTATTTGGTACTTTCTTTCCACAATGGCCCTACTTGCTCGGGGCGGTTGGCATGCTTTTCATCGGTGTTTTTGCTTCAATGTTAAGATTCAACTTTTTAATTCATGCAAGCAATGGTCGTTGGTATCCCAAAGATTCATTACGCGCTCACATTATTGGTAAATATTATGATTTTATTACGCCTTATTCGATTGGCGGTGAACCTTATCAAATCTATCACTTGCGGAAGTGCCACCTTACTTCTGGTCAAGCATCAAGCGTGACTTTAATTAATCTTTATACTTCGCGTTTAGCGTTTCTATTTGTGTGTATTGGTTTGTTTATTGCGTTCCCGTTTGTTGTTGAAGAAGATTGGGTACGCATTTTATCAATTATTGGTGCCTTACTCACAACCTTGCTTCCCTGTACTTGGATGTCACTAACGTTCTCGCGGCGGTTTTCCAATCTTGTTGTACGCGTGTCTCATCGTTTAATTGATCGTTTAAAATTAAAAAAGGGCACGATTTATAAAGAAAAAATTTATAATTTCGTCCAAGAATATAAGCAAGCAATTGCAATATTCAAAGGGCATAAGGAAGTATTGTTTGTCGTGATTCCGCTGGCGATCATTGCCCATCTTGCTTTTCTTGCAGTTCCTTATTTTGCCATTATGGCCGTTCCTAGTAGTGAATTGTTGATAAGTCCAAATAGTATCAACTTTTTTCAAGTAGTGGCAGAATGCATGTACGCGATAAACTTCACTGCGATTGTTCCGACACCCGGTGGTATTGGTGGTGCAGAATTTTCCTTTACTGAGATTTTTAAAGGCTATGTTGATGGTTCCTATTTATTATGGGCAATGCTAGTGTGGCGCTTTTTAACTTTTTATCTTTATATCATCGTCGGATTAATCCTAGTGATTATTTCCGCAGGATTTAAAAAACGGGCAAAGAATCATCCGAAAATCCATTTAGAAAAACCCGCCACCTTCCAATTTATTGATAATTTCTATCCGTTTATCGATGGTGTGGTGAAAGTTGTTGATAACTACGCCATCGAACTAAATAAAGGGGATTATCCGACCACTGTTATTGGCCCGTCCTATCATAATCATGATGCTAATAATGATCATTACTCTTACCCAGTTATTCGTGTGCCAGCACGGAAATTTAAATGGCTGGAATATGATATTGCGAAAGTCCATGTTCCCAAGGCCGTCAAAAAAGCGGTGCTAAATCAAGAGCCCGTGATTTTGCACGCCCATTCCCCGTTCTTTGTTGGTCATTATGCTCTCAAACTCGCAAAAAAGTATGATTTACCTTTGGTCGCGACCTTTCACTCTAAATATTATGATGATTTTTATGCTACATGTCACTCCCATTTGATTTGTAAATTAGCATTGAAATATGTGATTTCTTTTTATCATGCCTGTGATGAAGTGTGGACCGTCTCAAACTACGCATCAGAAGTTTTGCGCGCTTACGGTTATCACGGGGTGATAAAAGTCATTAAAAATGGAACCAACTATATCCCACGAGAGTTTAGTGAAGAAGAACTAAAAACTTATGCTACAAAATATCATATTGATCGCGCTAAGAAAAATCTTCTTTTTGTTGGTCATTTAATTGAGCAAAAAAACATTAAACTGACCATCGCCACCTTTAAAGAACTTCATGAAATGGATCCATCTTATGCTTTAACAATCTTAGGTATTGGTGGCCATGAAACCCAACTTCATCAATATGCCCGCAGTTTGGGAATCGAAAATAAAATTAATTGGATTGATGGTCAAATAGAAACCGATGATATTCAAGTGATTTATGCATTAGCTGATTTGTTTTTCTTCCCTTCGCTATATGAAACCTTCTCAATTGTGTTACGCGAAGCAGCAACGATGAAAACGCCGGCGCTTGTTGCGTGTGGCGGGGCCACCGCGGAAGCAATTATTGACGGAGAGAATGGGTTTATTGCCCCAGCGTCTTTACCTGATTTAAAAAATAAAATTATCGAAATTTTTGCTCATCCCGAAAAATTAAAAAACGTGGGCGAAGAAGCGCAACGGACCATCCCCGAAACATGGCCAAAAATTATTGATGAAGTCGCCGAAAACTATGAAAGAGTGGTCAAAGAATTCAATGTCCGCCTCCAAGTCAAAGAATAAAAAATATCGCCCTCATTATTGGGTGCAATATCTTTTTTACGCCATTATGAAGCCACTTCTTTACATAGTGATTCGCTTTGGCCATAACGTTCATTTTGTGCGTAATGGTTATCAGTTCCCACGCGGAGCCTTTTTGGTCATTAGTAATCATCATAACAATTGGGACCCTTTTTATTTGAATTTCTTTATGTTTAAGCGTATTCCCCATTTTATTGCGAATGAAGAAGTATTTTATAACAAATTTACCGCTTTTTTGGCCGGTATAATGCTTGGTCAAATAAAACGGGGAATGACATTCACCGACTTAGGCTACTTTCGCATTCTCCAACGTTATGTGCAGGATGGTAAAGTTATTGGTGTTTATCCTGAAGGTGATATCTCGATGTTTGGTGACACTTTACCGGTTGATATTTCGATTGCTAAATTAGCTAAAATGTTAAAAATACCGGTGGTTTGTACGCGCGTCACCGGTGGACACTTACGTTCACCCCGGGTCGCTAAGTTTGCTCGCCATTCCCGAATTACTTATGCAATCACTGATTTGATAGGTGTTGATGAAATTAATAAGACGCCACTTGATACGCTTTATAAACGCATGCACGCTGGTATTGTCCACTCCGAAAACACTTGGCAAAAATCCGCCAATGTTAAAACGGGTGCTCGCCATCTTCGGGCAAAATGGTTAGAAATCGGCTTTTTCTGGTGTCCACAATGTCATCAATTTGAGAGTTTTTATTCACGTGATAACGAACTCTACTGTCGAAACTGCAATTTTCATTTACACGCCAATCGATACTATCGTTTTGATTATCCTGATGATCCGAATAACACCTATCCACATCTGGAAAATAGTAGTGACTTTAATGCTAGACAAATAGTCGCCCTCGAAGAGCATATCGCCCAGTTTTCAAAGAATAACCCTCTAGTTTGGACGGTGGATAATATTCGTTATCATCAGGCGGCTAATCATCACATGTTTAAACATCATTACGATGTTGGGCGTTTTCTTATGTATGTCGACCATTTGGATGTGATTAATACTAAAGGCGTAGTTGTCTACCACATTATGTGGCGTGATATCATCTCGACGATGGTTCAGTATAAAGATGTATTTGAAATCAAGCTACCCGATTACCGCCTTCGTCTTTATAAGAAAAAAGGTACTTGGAACGGTTATCTTTATGTCGAAACCTTGAAACGTTTGCTGCGCGATTATCAATAAATCGTGTATAATATAGAAGATTATTTGGAGGATATTTATATGCGTAAAATCTTAGTGGAAACAAGTGCCCGGCACATCCATTTATGCCCAGCAAGTTTTGCTTATTTATTTGGTGAAGATGCGCAGTTAGAACCACGGAGTCCTTTAAGTCAACCGGGTCAATATGCATCAACTTCCAGGCTTACACTAGTTGGACCAAAACGCAGTATTGAACGCGTCATTATTCTTGGGCCACTACGGAAAGCTGACCAAGTGGAAATCTCCTTAACTGATGCGCGGACGCTTGGTGTTAATGAAGTGCCCGTTCGGGAAAGTGGCGATACCAAAAATAGTGCACCGATTAAAATTCGTAATGATCAAAACGGACGCGAAATCACAATCAGTGAGGGTTTAATTATCGCCAAACGTCATATCCACATGACGCCAGCTGATGCCGAAGAGTTTCAAGTCAAGGATAAAGATGTTGTTGCGGTGCGCGTTATGAGCCCCGCCGGTCGTTCGTTAATTTTTGATGATGTTATCGTGCGCGTGCGCGCTGATTTTGCATTGGCGATGCACATTGATACGGACGAAAGTAATGCTGCTGGACTTGAAGGCGAAGTCTACGGCGAACTGTTAAAAATCTAAAAAATCTTTAAATAAATTAGAGGTCAATGACCTCTTTTTTTATTTGTGTTTTACTTGATTTTTTCGATTATAAAGCCGATAATATAGAAAACTTTGATACTTCTTATCCCGAACTGCGCTACAAGGATGCAAAAGCGTAGTAGCAACTCTCACTGACGAGTAAGTGCTTTCCTGAGCAGGGACCACACCCTGAACGATAAGAGGCGGAAATGCTAGCACAGCTAAACTTTCCATTGTGGGAAAGTTTTTTCTTTAAAAGGAGTGTTATTTTATGCCTAAACAAAAAATTCTCTTTTCTTCGGAATCGGTATCAGAAGGCCATCCCGATAAAGTCGCCGATCAAATTAGCGATGCGATTCTTGATGCTTGTTTAGCACTTGATCCGGAAGCGCGCGTAGCGTGTGAAACTTTTGTGACCAAAAACTTTGTGCTTATTTCGGGTGAAATTACGATGCGGGGAAGCGTTGATTACACCTCGATTGCCCGCCAAACAATTGCTCGCATTGGTTACACTGATCCTAGACTAGATTTTGCTAGCGATACAGTTGAAATCGATGTGCGCATTCATGAACAAAGTCCGGATATCGCGCAAGGCGTTAATCGGGGAAAATTATTAGAACAAGGTGCCGGTGACCAAGGAATTATGTTTGGTTATGCTTCTAACGAAAGTGAAGGCTATATGCCATTAGCGATTGGTGTCGCCCATAAACTCGTTCGTGTTGCTTCAAATTTACGGCGCGAAGGACACTTCCCTGGGGCACGTCCGGATATGAAATCCCAAGTCACGATTGATTATAGTGATGCCGACAATATTCGCATTGATAAAGTTTTAATGTCGGTTCAACATGATCCTGATGTAGATATGCAGACCTTCCGCGATTTTATTTATCAACAAATCATGTTGCCCGTGGTCGCATCATTCCAATTAAACAATGATTTCACTTATTTAATTAACCCAACTGGCCGTTTTGTGACCGGTGGTCCCGCCGGGGATACCGGCTTAACTGGCCGAAAAATTATTGTCGATACTTATGGGGGAACCGCCCGTCATGGGGGAGGATGTTTCTCCGGGAAAGATGCTTCAAAAGTTGACCGCAGTGCGGCTTATATGGCGCGCTATATCGCCAAAAACTTAGTAGCTGCCGGCGTTGCCGACCGGCTTGAAGTGCAACTTGCTTACGCCATTGGTGTCGCTGAGCCACAATCGATTTCGCTTGCCACCTTTGGAACTGCCCATTATTCCGATGAAATAATTTTATCGGTGATTAATGATGTCTTTGACTGCCGCCCGGGGGCGATTATTGCTCAATTTAATCTCAAGCAACCAACGTTTAAATATCAAAGTCTTGCGGCCTACGGACATTTTGGGCGGCCAGACCTTGATTTACCTTTTGAAAAGCTCGATCAAGTCGCAGCGATTAAAAAAGCTTTAAAAAAGTATAAAAACTTAAAATAAGAGGTGGTAAATCTACTTCTTTTTTTATCAAGAGAAAAAAAATTTGAGAAAAATTGTATTTTCTTAACATAAGAAGAAAAAAAACAGTAAAATAAAATTGTGGGAGTCCACAAATCTTATCGAAGGAGCACGATATATGAAATATCAGATTGTCGGTAAAAACATTGAAGTGACGGAAGCAATCCACAAAGCGATTGTCAAGAAACTCAAACGGATGGAAAAGTACTTCGTGATCAATGATGATGTGACATGCCGCGTTGTTGTTCGTTCTTACAAAGTTGGGGCGAAAGTTGAAGTCACAATCTTTACTTCGAAGCTCAATTTCCGAGCAGAAGTACGAGATGAAGATCTCTATGCGGCGATTGACCTTGCGGTTGATAAGCTTGAAGGACAAATGCGTAGATTAAAGACACGTCTCGATCGGACTAATCGTCCAGGACTTGGAGAATCCATTGCATTAGAAAATATTCAAGAAGAAAAAATCGAAGATGAAACTGATGAAGTTGTGCGGACAAAATCAATTTTCCTTGAACCGATGGCGTTAGATGAAGCAATTTTACGGATGGAAGCACTTGGTCATAGTTTCTTCATGTATTTAGATGCTGACGATAACTTAATTTCGATCCTTTATCACCGTAATGATGGCGGTTACGGCATCATTCAAGCGGAGAATAAATTACAATAAATTTTGTTTATCAAGATTTGTAGAAGAAAGCCATTCACTAGAATGGCTTTTTTTCTTGTTTATAATTTATAATAATTTGGTATGATTAATGACATGAAGCGCTTATTGCTTGCGGCCGATTTAGACGGCACCCTCTTTTATCCTAAACGCTTTCGGTCGATGATTAGTAAGCGAAACTTGAAATTTTTACGCGCATTTATCGACGCTGGAAATCGCTTTGTTGCGATTACTGGTCGCAGTGATCGTTATATGCAGAAAATGAAAAAAGTTATTCAACGGCCGTTTGATTTTATCGGATGTAATTCCGCCGTGATAGTTGCGGATAATAAATATGTTTCTGAATCATTTCTCCCGAAAGTAATTAATCAAGTGATTGATGATTTAAATGATTTGTTTGATGTCCGCGGTTTGTTGCTTTTAGGTGAAAATTCGCCAATTATTGTCACGGGTCCTGAACGTGGGTGGTTAGCGATTAAAGGCATGGAAATATTTTATAAATCGCAAGGAGCATATTCTGAGGATTTTGTTGTTGATCACCACCATTTTTACCGGATGATTAATGAAGGTAAAGCGTATAAACTCATGGTCTTTTTTGGCTATTCAAAAAAGAAGAAAGAGTACGCTTCTAAGGTCAATTCTTATTTACGTGAACATTATCCGGATATTGAAAGCGCTTGGTCGGGATCAGTCGTCGAAATTACCGCGAAAAATATATCAAAAGGAAATGGTTTACACGCCTATTCACAGTATCTAAATATCGCTCCGGATGATATAATAGTCGTAGGCGATTCGGGGAATGATATCTCGATGTTTAAAGCCTTTCCAAATCATTCATTTGTAATGAAACACGCTTCGCAAAAAATCAAAAAATATGCGAAACAACAAATTAAATATGTATATCAACTAGCAGGTTATATCCAGCAGTTACAAGGAGTAAAAGATGAATTCGATCAATAGTTTTATTTTAAGTATTTACCAAGTGGCGTTAATTGTTCGCGACTCATTAGAGTACACATTAAAAAATCATAAAGCCCAAGCGAAAGTTTATATTGAACGTAAACGAGCGCTAGCGGTTTTACTGCAAGACAAGTCACCGTTAATGACATTTATTGCAAATAATGGAGAAAAATCAGAAAAATTCAAAGAAAACCTTTTTAGTTTTCGTAATTATGTTTTTGGTGAAGAGGATTCAATTGTTAAAATCGTCGGTGAAGAAGTTGTTACTGATAAGGCTCAACATCTACAAATTTATGAGAGTACGGTTGGTATTTATCAAACACTAATGGATGTGATTAATGGTTATTTAAAATATGCAAGAGAGCAAAACGCCTTTGAGCAACCGATGGCGGATTTACTTGCTGCCGATGAATTCATGTTCCGCGTCACTTCTCATTTAGTACTTGTTGATGAAATATTCGAACGCTTTGGGGAATTCAATAAAGTAATGCGGGAAAACAAAGGTCAACCAGGACCTTTAACAAATTTCGTTGTGGAAGATATGAAAAAAATTAACGGCCTCATCCATTTTGAAAAAGTCCATAATCACGTTAAAGATTATCGTTACAATGCGGCCGTCGATAAAGCGCTTATTCTAATCGAACTGATGGAAGGTAAACGTCAACTCGAACCAGGCAAAACCTTTCCGGAAACTTATCAAGAAACACGAGCGGCATTTGCTGGCTTGATTGGTGAAGTCGAAGCTTCGTGGCGGACCCAATTCCAAAAAGTGATGGATGACGCTGTTGAATGGTCGAAAACACAGGCGAAAAAGGGAGAAAACCTCGCCTAGGAGGTGTAATAAATGAAAAAAGCTACATTAAATAGTTTACGGACAATTCGCAAATCGCATCGGATGACCTTGGCAGACCTCGCGAATAAAATTAAAGTTTCAAAAGCTTACCTATCGATGATTGAAACTGGTAAAAGAACACTTGATTATTTATTAGCGATTAAAATTGCTGCGGTATTTCAATTAAAGCCCGATCAAATTTTTTATAATGATTTAGTTAGATCAAACTAATCTTTATATTGATTGATCGTAGTTTTCCGCTTGGAGTCAAAAGCAAGTTATGGTATTATTTTCAAGGACTAACGAGGAGAAAATGACGTTATGGAAAAGAAACAAAGAAAAATCGCAGTCGGTGAAATAGTTGGTTATAGTATTGCCGGTGCAATTAGTGTTGGTGGTTTAGTTTGGTTGATATTTGGCATTATTGCCGATTACTTAAAACCATATGGTAGCAACTGGATTCAAAAAGGCGAAGCCGCTTTCAGCAATTGGATTGGCGTTGAACTTTCCTTCCGTTTCTGGGGCTTAATTGTATTTCTGATTGGCGTTTCCATTTTCTTAATTGTTGTGAGTCGCTTTGCCAAAAAAGCTGATTTAGAAAACGATAAACGCGCGCGGCGCGCTCAACGTTTAATTGTTGAAGCAGAAATTGAAGAAAATATGGACACTGCTGCTAACGAAGAAGTCGATAGCGTAAATCCCGACCAGCTTCCCTAAAAAAACAAATATTTAGAACAAAAGAACCATCAGCTGATGGTTCTTTACTTTTATCTGGACAATCTTAGATTACTTGGACGACGCCACTAAAGAGCGGAACATGATATTGATCAGTTAGAATATAAGCAAAGGCGCGGTCAATGATAAAATCTTGATAAACATCAGTGTAAGTTTCGACTGGAGCACTGGTATTACACATTTGCACAATGGTAACGGCCGCTCCTTCGATTCCCGTTTTATCGACGGTGAGCTTTGTCTTATGAATGACTTTTTCGCAGTACATACTCGCCTCACTTAGCGGTGTGAAATCGCATTTAGCGGTAAATAGTGTATTGATATTAAAGGCGTTTTTTAAAACTGGCTTAACATCATTTTCACTTTCCGCATCAAACTCGGGGAAAAGAATACGCGTATTCATCCGTTCCATTGTTTCATTATTTTCTGCTTGATAATCACGAATTGCGTTAACCGTTTGGAAGGTTTCACTAATTAATAAATCATTTAAAGCGACATCTTCATCGGGCAAAATAAACTTTAACTGATAACCATTAGTGGTCGAGGTATAAAACGATTGATAATTTTCTCCGCGATAGATATTTCCCGGAATGTAATAGCCTTGAAGGAATGGGAGAGTTTTTTCTTGCTTGTCAATCATTTGAAAGGTGTGCGATTGATTAGTAAAATCCAAGTCACCGCCAAAATCATTCCAAACATCTTTTACATAAAGCGTATTAATTAAAGCAATCAAAGTTGATTGATCTAATTGAAAATCTTGATCAATTAAACCACGAGTTTTTTCTTTGATAAACCCGCGGATGGCTTTATTTGCCTCCGCATTATCATTAAGAAAATCAACTGCAAAGGGGAAAGCATTATAATCGGCTGCCAGAATATCTAAAGCGGCATCTTTTAAAGTGATTTGTTCATCAAACCAAATTGAATTCGATAAATCAATGAGGCCATTGGTAATCAAATCCCCATCAGCATCAACTTTTTGATGGATTTGGTTAGCCAAAGCATAAAGCAAAGGTGTATATGTTCGTATTTGCGTAATATCCATATCTAGCGCAGTTAAGATTTCGGTTTGTGTTGGACCACTACTGGATTCAACGACGAGCGCTAACGCCATATAAAGTGATAATGGAGAAATAGCGCTATTTTCATTAACGCTAAATTCATCATGAAATCCCGCGACAAAATTGGCGGCGAAAGCATTAATTTTGCCAAGGAAAGTTTGAAATTCTGGTGCATTTATATCGTTGCCATCAAACAACATTGGTTGATCCGGTGTCCGCAATAAAAAATCGGCATAAACGGATTGGCTTTGACACGAAGTCATAAGACTAACCCCAAGTAGAAGCGCCAGTGAAGTTTTATAACGCATAAAAGATATCTCCTCTTATTAGCATTTTAACACTTTTTAAAAAAAGCTACCAATGCAGTGGTAGCTACTGATTTTTAAAAGCCCGGGGCAAAATAATTAAAGAGGGTTTTGCAATTGTTACACGATGATTGGCGGGTATTGATTCGCTTAAGAAGACATTAGATCCAACAATCACATAATCGCCAATGGTGACTTCTCCTCCGAGAATTGAAGCCCCAGAATAGATGGTGACAAAATTACCAATTGTCGGGTGACGTTTTTGATTTTTAAGTTGTTGACCACGTGATAAAGAAACGGCGCCTAATGTCACTCCTTGATACATTTTGACATGGTGTCCAATTTCAGCGGTTTCCCCAATGACAATACCGGTTCCATGATCGATAAAAAATGGTGTATCAATTTTCGCACCAGGATGAATATCAATGCCAGTGAGAAAATGCGCTTCTTCAGCGACGACACGGGCGACAAGTTTCAAATCTAATTGATAAAGAATATGGGCAATCCGGTGATAAAAAGTCGCAAGAAAACCAGGATAAGTCGCGACGATTTCTTCATAGCCATTACAGGCCGGATCACTTTCAAATGCGAATTCAATATCGTGCGTTGTCGCGCTTTTTAAAAAGTCAATCTGCGCAAAGAAAGCTGTTAATTTTGATTGGTCATCAGAAATATAACGTTTAAATAGTTTCTGTGCTTGTTTAAATCCGCGTGCTTGATTTTGACACTTGAAAAAATGAGGAAAGGTGACTTTCCGGATTATCTCAACAAACGTCGCAATGTGTTTGCGATTTATTAATTTACAAGGTTCTAGTTCCATGAGTAACGTTCTCCACCATCGGGGAAGATAATTACAATCTTCTCACCTTCAAGATTATACTTCTTTATA
>JAQWCH010000028.1 GCA_028705995.1 Bacilli bacterium
TAGTAAAAATTTATCTAATAAATTGATGATTAAAATAAAGTGGTATCCGCACCATTAAAAATGTTTATCGCAATTAAAAGCGTAAAAGCTCTCTTACTTAAAGACTTATTTTTGTTTTTTGAAGCGTAAAACAATCATTGAAAGAAGAAAAAATAGCGCAATTGTGCCACCAAGCACTAAGAAATGTGTATAGATTGGTAAGGGCTGTCCATTGACATAAAAGCGAATACCTAAAAGCGCTTGAATTTCCTGTAAAGTCTCCGCTGGGGCGCCATTAAAAACATACGCCAAGGAATCTTCCATCATTACAATACGAAATAAAACACCGGCATGGGCGAAAGGGAAAAACATAATAATCGTTTGAATAATTGCCGGTAGCTGGCCAATCGGAACATAAATTCCCATCAAAAAACCGATTAATGTCCCAACAATCGTCGCTAAAGCCGAATATGATGAAGAGGTTTTTACAAAAAGAATAATGAAGAAAATAATCGAGCTAGCGGTCACAACATTGAGCACAATTAGTCCGAATATTTTTATTAATGTGAAAAACTTCATGAATGGACCGCCGTAAATGAGAATGTAAATCTGCGCAAACATCAACGTAAAGATACTCATAATCACGCCAATTACCGCGGTTGAAATAATATAGGCAATGATTCGTGTGCGTGGCTTAATCGGGGCGACAACAAAGTCGCGTTCGATCTTCTTCGCTTTGTCATCAACTAAAATGCCATACGCCCCAAGGGTGACCGTGAAGCCCCCAACGGCAATCACACCAGACATAATCCAGTTATCCATCATTGTCCGGTAGCCGTCAATACTTGGATCATTAACTAATTCACCTAAAAAAAGCACATATAAGCCAATAATAATTATTACGCTTAACAAAGAGAAAAAAACCGATAATTTATCGCGAAAATAAATTTTTAAGTGGCGAAAGGCTAAAGTTAAAATCATAAATCACGCAGCTCCTTCCCGGTAATCGCGACAAAAGCATCATCCATCGTGCCATTAAGTACTTGAAATGAGACGATATGGAGACGATACTTGGCAATTAAAGCTTCCGCATCCCACACATCATTTAGCGGAATAATCACCGTATCCGCTTGAATTTTATATGGCACTTGATCAGCATCAAGCAGCGGCGTGAAATCTTTTTTATGGAGCGGTTTAATTTGTAATGTATCACTTGAATATTGATTTTTTAAATCATTAGGTGAACCCATGGCAACGATTTTACCATCATCGATCACATAGACATAATCCGCTTTCCCCGCTTCTTCCATATAGTGCGTTGTTAAGAAAACGGTCATACCTTTTTCTTTTTGTAATTTTTCAATTGTATCCCAAACTTTTAGCCGTGTTTGCGGATCTAAGCCTGTTGTCGGTTCATCTAAAAAAAGCACATTTGGTTGATGAATGAGGGCGCGGGCGATATCAACGCGACGTTTTTGCCCACCGGATAATTTTCCAAATCGCCGTTTAGCGATATCGTGGATATCCGTAACTGTCATCGCATTAGCAACCGCTATATTTAGTTCTTTGCGTGTAAGACCATAGAAACTTCCCCGAATCATTAAGTTTTCTTGAACGGTTAATAAATCATCAAGTACGCTATCTTGGAAAACGATACCAATTTCATGTTTGATTTTTTCATCATTGGGACCAACTTTAAAGCCGGCAATGATAATATCACCACTATCGGGTTTTAAAAGTGTAGTGAGCATATGAATTGTTGTTGATTTACCTGCTCCATTCGGACCAACAAAAGCGAGTAAACTTCCTTTTTTAACTAATAGATCAATACCTTTAACCGCGCGAATATCACCATAACTTTTCGTCAGTGCGTGAACTTCAATAATGGCTTCCATATTCATTACCTCTACATTGAGTAAGTATACATCTTGATTAAAAGTATTTTCCATAAAATCATTAGCCTAATAAAAAGGCCTTAACTAATAGGTAGTAAGGCCAGAGATATTTACTAAAGATGATGAAAGAAGATTAAGCAATCTTTTTTCGTAATACCGTATGTTTAACGACAATACTCGCGACAAAGACCACGCCGGAGATAATTAGATAAGTTGTCGCCATCTTCTTCGCAGCCGTTCCATCAAAAATAATTTCCGGTGCGGGCTTATAACCTTCACTAACTGCCGGCCATTCACTCTCTTCATAAGTCTCGTATTGTGGATTTCCTGTTAGTGCACTTAAGACATCAACAACAGCATATTGAATTGTGTTTTCAACTTCAATTCCACCAAGCTCGGCCACAGCATGGACTTTAAACGCTACATAGTAAGAACCTTCACCAAAATTATAGAAAACTTCATCGAAATCAACAGTCACATCCGCTCCTGGATAATTGTCTTCGATATCTTGTTCAATTTGATCTTCAGCTTTCTCCAGTTCGGTAACAACAAGTGGAGCCCCATATTGACCATAAGCATAGAAAACGCCAAAAATTGCCATCGAGAAAAAGGCAACAATCGCTACTAACGTCATGATAATTCTTAAAATCAATCGCATTCGTTATTCCTCACTTTGCTAGAAATCCAAATTTTCTAGCGATTCTGTTAGATTTATTGTTAAGTAACAAATCTAACACTTTTATATTAAAGTAAACCTTTATTAATAGGCAAATAAAATAATTAAAAGATATGCTCTTTCTTATTAACACTTTTAATTAAAACGGTCCGCATTTAGGATAAAGAGTGTATGTACCTTTAAGATACTATCTCAATATTTGTGATACTTTTTAACGGTAATGCGCCATAAAGGTGATTGGATTCAATTCGAAATGCTCTTCTAATTTTCCAAATACTTTATAAAATTTTGGATTAACATTTTTGACATCATATATTCGAAATAAACAATAAGAATCCTTCTTTTCAGTAGAGGTATCCACTTCTTTTTTTGAAACTTGAAAGTCGACATCCAATTTATTCACGGTTGTTTTAACTTCAATATAAATCTTTCGATATTTTAAACCTATCCAATCAAAAGATTCGATATCATAACCGAATGCATCAGACTTAATCGATACGCGTCTAACTAGAGCCGCTAAATCTTGCCTTCCGGCTAGTGTTAATCGTTCCACTTCATGTTCAAGCGCTAATTTTTCGCCAAGCTCACCAATTTCTGCATCGGTTTTTGCTTTTTGCACATAATCTGTTTTTTTAACCACATCATTATTTCGTAATTTAGAATATTTTTTTGTCGCTTTCGAGACCGGTTCAGCATATTGAAGTTTTCTAACAATATCCACATCGATTGGTGATGAGATTTCTTTCTTAATTTCTTCAATTGCTTCAGTTGCCGGAGTAAAGGATTTATCATAATCAAAAAGAATTTTATCGATTGCTCGATCATAATCATAATTATCTTCCGCTAACACCCCAGATAATTCATCATAAATCGCCATCATTTTTCTTAAATCGGATTCTATTTCATTTGAAGTGAAACTGTTAGCGTGATAAAGTTTTGCCAAAATTGTTGTTTCTTGATAACCAAATCCTAATGTTCCTTTATGACCACCTAAGTTAATCCTATCTTTTGCAAAATATGTATCTTCAATCTCATTCTTAAAATATGTTGCAACTTTTTGTGCACAGTCATATTTAGCTCTTCGATAGGTTTTTGCAAAATAGGTAATTCCTTGGTTTAGCGCTAAATAGAAACCACTCAAATCTTTTTTGAAAAGATAAGCAATATATATACCTTTTGTCGCACTTCTTGTAATATTTGTATTAAAAATTGCTACCCATGGAAAATCAGTTTTTTGACCGACACCACAGGAGCCCGTAACTAATAAATCTTTTCTTAATGGGAATATAAAACTTTTTAATAAGAGGGGAATTTCATCACAAACAACGGGATAGATTGGGTCACTTCGTTCTGCATTTTTATGATTATTTTTATAATTTTCTAAAACATAATTAAATAGATGCTCTAAATGTTTCATATTTGCAGCTTACCAGGTTTATATATTTAGATCAATAATAATCCCTCCATTGGCATCACTTAATTTTAATATTTTTTGAACTAAATAATATGATAATTAAATCGTTTTACACTTCAATAAAAAACAGGACTAATATGATTAATCCTGTTGTTATATAATGGCGTCCCCGTGGCGACTCGAACGCCAGACCCACAGCTTAGAAGGCTGTTGCTCTATCCAACTGAGCTACGGGGACAATTGCTAACTAATCATAAACAAAAGATTGTGAACTCGCAAGATTAAA
>JAQWCH010000029.1 GCA_028705995.1 Bacilli bacterium
TCTTATAGATATAGCGATGCGTATTGTTTTCATAATCATATTCACGGTGCCCATCAATAATCGTCGATAAACTTTCAAGTAGCGGATCGCCTTTTAGCCCTTCGACACCATCATAATATTGATTTACTTCAGCATCACTCATCCAACTGGTATCGACATTAGTGGGTAAAGTTATAGCGCTAACTCGTGATGAATAAGAAAAAACAATAGAAGAAAAAACACCTATTGTCATTATTGGAGCGATAAATAGTGATACAACTGTTTTTTTCATGTTTTTTTACGCTATTTTCATACAAATATGAGTGAACATATAACAATTTAACAATTTGTTGGAAAAAACACAAATATAGTACGATAGATCATACATTGGTAAAGAGTTGATATTTGATTTCTCGTTGCGCTGCCTGGAGGATTGCAATGTTCTCAGGATCTTTAGGATGCGCTAAAATTTCGCTAGCATCCTTGCAAGCATAATCAAACATTGCAAAATCGCTGATGATGTTAACATATTGAAAGTTTGGTAAACCCGCTTGTTTAAGACCACTCATTTCACCAGGACCACGTAATCGCAAATCGGCTTCAGCAATATAAAATCCGTCATTACTGTTTACAAGCACCTGCAACTTTTCTTCATCTTCTGTTTGATTATCACTCAATAGCATACACAATGCTCTTTGACCTTGACGACCAATACGTCCGCGTAGTTGATGTAATGCTGCAAGACCAAAGGATGCTGCATCATAAATTATCATTAAACTTGCCGAGCCAACATCAATTCCAACTTCAATTACTGTGGTAGAAATTAGAATTGGTTTTTCCCCGTTTTTAAATCTTTGTAAAATTATTTGTTTTTCATCCGCGTTGAGTTTTCCGTGCAGTACTTGAACTTCTTGTGGATAGTGTTTTAAATAATTTTCGGCGAGTGCTTCGACTGATGAACGATTTCCATTTCCTTCTTCAATTAATGGTGCGACGACAAAAATTTGTTCGTTTTTTGCTAGCGTTTTTTTAATTTCTTGATGAATTTGATTGCTATCTGAAGTGAAAATCTTTGTAATTACATCGCGCTTTTGCTGGGGAAATTGCATTAATGTTGTCACTTCCAAATCCCCATAAAGTGTTAAGGCGAGTGTCCGCGGAATTGGCGTTGCACTCATTAGCAGTAAGTCACTACGTTCTCCCTTTGCCGCTAGTAATCCACGCTGGTTCACACCGAACCGATGTTGCTCATCGATCACTGCTAAACCAAGTGAATGATAAAAGACATCGGAACTAAAAAGCGCATGGGTACCAACTGCAATATCAATTTCGCCACTGCTTAGTTGGTTTTTAATCTTGTTTTTTTCTTCAAGTGAGATATTCCCCGTTAAGAGTCCAATGCGAATATTAGTTGAAGAAAATAATTTGCTCAGTGTTTGAAAATGCTGCTGGGCAAGTGCATCAGTCGGCGCCATTAACGCTCCTTGGTCGCCTCGTAGATAATTAGCAAACAAGGCGATTTCCGCAACAAGGGTCTTTCCCGTGCCGACATCGCCTTGAAGAAGCCGATACATTAAGTTTTGCTGATTCATATCTAATACAATTTCCCGAATAGCTTTTACTTGATCGGTTGTAAGTTTATACGGGAGAGTCAAAATGAAATCATTTATCTTTTGTAAATCAATTTCAGCTTTTTGACCTTTTTTTAGTAATTTATTTTCTGCGCGTATCAGCTGCGTTTTCAACGAAAACAGTAAGCACTCTCGGTACTTTAGAACACGAAGTCCTTGATAGACATCATCTATTGTTTGTGGAAAATGAACAGCAGCTAATGCCTCCTTTTCGGAAATAAATCGGTAACGTTTAACGAGCTCTTGCGGGATGTCATTACTTATACTTTCGCCGACAAGTTTAAAAGATTTACGCACAAGACGAAGATATTCGTGATTAGCTAAAGTCATCGGTAAGGAATAAATTGGTTTTAAGTATTGATCCGGTTCCATCTCACCACGCACAAGATTAACAAGATTGATTTCGTGCTTTTGCCGATTATAAATACCAACTAACGTATAAATTTCTTCATTTTTTAATTGATTGAGTAAATATGGGCGGTTGAAAGCGACTATCCGGTAAGAAATATGGTTTTTTGTCACAAATGGGAATGTTACAACTTTAACGCGCTGATGACGGTTAAAAAGAACCGGCCCTGCAAGTTTACCAATAAGCACAACCCGTTCTTTATGATCCAGATTACTCTCGCGTGTCGGAGCAAAATTATCATAGGTTCGCGGCAAATGATAAAGGACATCAAAATAAGAGCTTATAGCAAGATGTGACAGCGCTTCGTTAATTCTTGGAGATTTTGACAATTGTTTCATTTTATTATTATAACAAAAAGAGTCTATTCATTTAACATTACTCATCAGCAGGCATAGATTATTGACTCTTAATATAAATAGCCTAAATTGGTTTTAAAAGTTTCTAGTAAGTTTATTTGTAATTAATTAAAAAATATTGGTAAAAACCAAATCATAAAATACTATTAACTTTCATTAAAATTGCTTATTAGTAAGGATAACCTAGGTAAAATACCTGCTTAATACTTTTAAAAAAGACCCAAGAAGCACTTCTTAGGTCTTCCCCAATTTTATAACAAGATAATGTCCTGTTAATTATTTATGAGAAATGGTCAGAATTATGTTTTGTGGATAATCGCCGAAATTATCGCCAAAAATGTTAAGACCGCCTTTATTTTTGGCGTTTTCTTTAACACCAAATCTAAATATAAGTAAATCTGAATGTTCTAATCGTAAATTTGCTGGTGTAATATTGGAAACAATCACACCATCAATGAATGTCCCATCATTTTTGATTTCTAGGGTTTTTAATAATCCATATGATGTTGAGTTAATCCACCATGCCGGCGTTAAATTACCTCTTCTCGCCCCATAATCACCAAGCGAAGTGAATGTGCCTACATTAACTCCGTTTACTTCAAAATAAATATCTGACTTCCAATCTTCGTTGTACCCTGGTGATTCACTACATAATTCCAAAGAAAAAGTAATTGAGTTAACCGCGTTTAATTCGTTTTTATCAATTGGAATTGCGTATTCCAAATATCCGCAACCGCCAAACCAAATTAGTTGTGCGTGGAATCTATTGATCGCATAAAAGCAATTAGGATTATCTCTTGCTCCAATATAGCCGTCTTTACAAATCATTCCACACATACTTCCTGCGGAAAAGGAAGTATAAGAACCAATCGGAATATCTAAAACGTAATTATCTTTTGACGATGCTTTTGAACTTCTATCAATTAAGTTAATAGCAATCTTTTCGTATTGTCGTGAAATAACTTTGCTTTGACCACGATCAGACACTTGTTTAACAACCGATACCACTCCCGATTTTAGTAAAATACTGACATGTTCAGAAATTGTCGATATCGGCGTTTCAAGCAAAAACGATAAACTCTTAATACTCATCGGCCCTTTGGAGAGCATTCTTAAAATATTTCTGCGGGTCTTATTTGCCAATGCTTTAAAAACTTTGTCACTCTGCTTTTCGTTTCTTATAGAGACATCTAATATTTTAATATATTCTTTTCCCATGACTTAATTATCTATTAAAAAAGCGGAATTTTCCATCTAAAACTCGCATCGCCAGTGTTATTGGCAGGCGCATTATCAATTGTTAACCATGAATAATAAGAACTAGGTTGGCTGGCGCCATTATATTTGCCTGCTGATGCAAAATCGATTAGGCGAATAAAGCTTTGATTACCAACGGGAACATCCACATACATCCAAGCACCACTTGTTGCACCACTTGATATAGTCGCTGATGCAAAATCGGTATTCACAATGTGAAACATACGATCAAATTCATAAATGGAACCGGATTTATTTTGGTTATATTCATCAAGGGTTAAAAGGATGGGACCATAGTAGACAGAAGTGAAATCGCTTTGGATTTCTTGGCCTTTCCAGCATGTGAATTGCATTCCAATATTTAGTTCCACCTCATCGCCATTGTGCCATTTTTTGTTTATCGAAAAGTATTCTCCGCTCGTGCATTCATAAATGTTTCCATCATAATTAACAAATAGCGCCTAGCGCACACTCGCGCACAGGTATATTTTGATTAGTAAAATATTATTTAGAAATTACTCAACACCAATGATGAACGAGTATACTGGTTGACCACCAGCAATCAAATCA
>JAQWCH010000006.1 GCA_028705995.1 Bacilli bacterium
TGTCTTACATCCCAAACTTGAATTAGTTAATGGTTCACCAAGCGCAATCGTCGCATCTAATACACAATCCGGCTTAGCGGGTGATTTAGAAACGTTGCTTTTATGGAACGAACTTGATCCAGTTGATCAATATGAGGTCCATCGTAATAATCTAATTTATAACAACTATCAATTGAATCGCAATCCCTTTATTGATCATCCAGAATGGGCGGAAATTATTTATGACCCACTCTATGATGGCCCAGGCGCTTCACTTGCTGATGGTTCATCAACTGCCGCTGGTCTTCCAGATGCTCCGCATCAACTATCAAGCATTAGCGTTGATCTTCGTGACGATAATCGCAAATTCACATTTTTACAATCAATTAAGGCCGATGATTTTATTGTCACGGCCCATTATCTTGATGGAACAAGTGCAATAGTTAGTGAAGTTGAAGTTGTCGTTATCAATCAATCAGATTTAATACTTAAAACTGTTGGCGAACAAGTTATTGAAGTAACGTATCAGGAAGTTGATATTACAAAAACAATGACAATAACAATTAATGTTGAACTCGCAGTATGGCAAATGATTATTATTGGAGTCGTGGGCTTAATTATAATTGTTATTATTATTTCATCCCCGAAATTATCTAAATTAGCGAAGCGAAAAATTCGCCGCTAATAAAAAACCTCGCTTACGCGTGCGAGGTTAATAAATCTTGTTTATGAGCTTAATCAGAATATTGATTAAGCTTTTTTGATTTGTTTTTCGTAGGTGGCAATTTGTTCATCGATGTGGAGTTCCGAAAATTGATTCATATAAAGACGGTGATAGGCTCCATTTTTTGCCATTAATTCTTGATGACTACCATCTTCAATAATTTTACCATCGACCATCATTAAAATGCGGTCGCTATCCACAATTGTTGATAAACGATGGGCGATAATAATTGATGTTCGGCCGGCGAGAACTGTTTTAATTGCCTTTTGAATCGTTGTTTCTGTTTCAGTATCAATTGAAGAAGTAGCCTCATCTAATATCATGATTTTTGGGTCACGAATCAAAGCGCGGGCAAACGAAATTAATTGTTTTTGACCAACAGAAAGTGAAGAGCCACCATCACTGAGTTTCGTGTCATATTGTTCGGGAAGTCCCATCACAAAATCATCAAGATCAACGATTTTAGCAGCTCGAATAATTTCTTCGTCGGTAGCATTTAATTTACCATAACGTATATTTTCTTTAATTGTTCCGGTAAATATAAAAGGCGTTTGTTGAACATAGCCAATATTTGAGCGCAACCAACCAACCGAGCGTTCACGATAATCGACACCATCAATTAAGATATTTCCACCAGTTGGTTCATAAAAACGGCAAAGAAGATTTACTGTTGTCGATTTACCCGAACCTGTTTCTCCAACAATCGCAATTGTTTGACCTTGCTTAATTGTGAGATTTAAATTACGAATGATTTCAATACCAGGCAAGTATGAAAAATCGACATTTGTAAACTCAATGTGTCCATTCACAGTTGGATATTGTTCAACTTTTGGTTGAAGTAGTGTTCCGTATATGGCGCTTACTTCTGGTGAATCTTGAATTGCGGGCTCAGATTCAATGAGTGATAGAATTTTTTCGCAACTTGCTTGTGTTGACATTACTTCAGCAAGAATTTCAGCGCTCTCTTGAATTGGATTATAAACCGCGCCAACAAAGCCAAGGAAAACAGCTAGTAGAGCAATATCGACGGCGCCCCCTGGTGTCGAAGGTAGCAATTGATAAGCAAAGAAGATAATAGCGGCATTTGTTAAGGCGGCGATAATATTTACACTTGGCTGGAAAAATGATTGCGCACGAGCGCGTTTAAATGTCTTACGGGCAAGATCGGAAATAATCGCGTTAGATTCATCGTATGTCGTATCCTCAATTGCTAACGTTTTAATTGTTTTTGCCCCGCTGATGCATTCAGCAAGCCAACTTACATAGCTAGAATATGCTGCTCGGGCAATGCGGGATAGGTTAAGAATCCAACTTTCAAAAATTGGTGAAAGCAACGCGACAAGCGGGGTCGAAGCTAAAATTACCAGAGACATTTTCCAATCCATAGAAAACATTGTAATTAAAGTAATCACAATATCGAAAGCAATCCACACAACACGAATAATTCCCCACGAAATCATATCCGATATTTTGCTTGTGTCGTTTTGCATCCGCGCGATTAACCAACCAGAGGAGTTTTTATCAAAATAGGCAAATGATAATTTTTGTACTTGGGTAAACGAATCTCTTCTTAGATCGACCATAATTTTTACATTTAAATAATCGGTCAAATAAAACGAAACATAAATTAGTCCAGAGCGAAGAACTAATCCAACAATAAGAATCGTCACATATTGAATGAAATTAACAGAAAAAATAAAGCCAATCAGATTAATTGTGATATCGACATCAGCAAGGTTTATTCCCGGCGTTGAACCAAAAGCTTCTACCGCTGAAATTGCCGCACGATTCATAATTGGTGTAAAAGATGAATCATAAAGCGATGTACCAAAAAGTGTTAATAAAAGGACAATTAAAATCGGCCAATATTTAAAAGAATACCTTAGTACTTTAAACCAAGCGTTAATATTTATTTTTTTTGGAAGCTTTACTTCCTCTTCCTCATAACCAGCGTAAGCCATAATTTTAACCTCCTTTCTTAAATAATCCGTGTTTGAATATCGTAGATGCGCCGATAAAGGCCATCTTGATTAATTAATTCGTCATGGTTGCCAATTTGGCTAATGCGACCATCTTCAAGCACGATAATTCGATTAGCATCTTTTGCGGTAGATACGCGGTGAGTAATAATTAATGTTGTTGTATTTTGCGCGCGCTTTTTTAATGCCGAGCGGATATTAATATCCGTTTCGGTATCGACCGCGGAAAGCGAATCATCAAAAATCAAGATTGGAACTTCATTGATAATCGTGCGGGCAATCGCTAATCTTTGTTTTTGTCCACCCGATAAAGTGACGCCTTTTTCACCAACTGGCGTATCATAGCCTTTTTCAAAACCAACAATCGTTTGATGAATATCAGCGATTGAAGTTGCCCGAATAATTTCATTTTCCGTTGCTTTTTTGTTGGCAATTTTTAGATTGTTGAGAATTGTTCGCGAAAATAAAAATGGTTCTTGCAAAACGGTTGCAATATGACTGCGTAGGTGTTTCTTTTGAATGTTTTTAAGCTCAACACCATCAATCGTGATTGAACCTTCTGTATACTCATACAAACGGCTTAAAATGTGGGCAAGCGTTGATTTGCCAGATCCAGTTTTACCCATAATTGCAATTGTTTCACCGGGACTAATATCTAAGTTAAAATCGTGAATAACAGCTTCATCATCATCTTCATAATGAAATTTAGCATCTTTAAAAACTATATGCCCGTGAATTTCCGGTGTTTCACCGCTATCAATATCTTCGATGGGAATCCCAAGAATTAAACGAATTCGATCAACAGAAACGACCGCGCGGGCCAAATTAGATAAAATTTGGGCAAATTGCCTGACTGGCCAAACTATCATACCGGTATAGGAAACCGCGACAACCAAAGTCCCAGGAGAGATTTCGCCTGTTAAGCCAAGGTAAACGCCAAAAATGAGCGAAAGGGCGATTTGACCAAAAATAAAAATATCGCTACTTGCATAATAGAATGCAGCAAACTTACGCCACTTAAGAAACTTGCCTTCATAATCCGTAAGATATTTTTCAAAATCATCTATTTCATATGTTTCGTTATTAAATGCTTTGACGACGCGAACAGCATTGAGATTCTCTTCGATTTTTGCCGTCATTAATCCTTCGCTATCATCGGTAATGCGGTAAAGTTTTCGTACTTTCCGAATCGTAAAAAATGAGTAGATGGCCATAATCGGCAAAATAATGATTGTGCTCAAAGCAATCTTTAATGAGATTGTTGATAAAATCAAAAATGAAAAAATAACCATTTCAATTGTATAAGTCATCATATTAAGTTGCCGAATAATAAAAGCACGTAAAATTTCTTCATCCCGCGTTGCGGTTTGAATGATATCACCATTTTTCATTTTCTTAATCTCGGGATAAGGAAGACGTTCGAGGTGATAAAAAAGCTTTAATTGCATCTCGCGCATGATTGAAGACTCGAGAGCGCCACGCATAATATTGCGGGCAACATTAATTAATGAGCGTCCAACACCAAATCCGAGGATGATGATTGCAAACACCCAAAGATTTGCTCTAAGAAATTCTTGTCCACCAAGAACGTTGGTTAAAAAGCGATCAATTGGTCCAGTTGGGGGTGAATTTGTTAATGTGTCAACAAGCACTTTGTTTAGTAATGTCGATAGTAAAATAAATGACACAGCAAAAAATTGTAAAAAGAAGCCAAAATAAAACATGAAGCGATGACCTTTGGTCAAAGCATACATTGTTTTAAAATAACCTTTTTTCTTTTTCTGCCTGCGCGGAATAGCCTTTTCCATAAAATCAACTTCCTTAACTTAATAGATGTTCGCTTGATATTATACAATATCAAACATAAAAATGGGCGTAAACACAGGATATTTCAGTAAAAATTATTACACTATTGCTTGTTTTTTTAACAAATTAGAAAAAGGTGACATTTTCATTTCATTAGAGCAACCAATAAGTAAGATTATTTACCCAAAGCCCAGTGTGTAAATGTTATAATATCAAGGATAAAAAGGCATTATTATGACGATTGAAGAAAATCAAAAACGTTTGCGGAAGAAAACTCGCAAATATATTCTCAATATGTTATTTGTTCTCGCTGTAGCAGTTATAGCGGGTTATTTGTCGTTGAAAGATAACTTTCAAGAAGTTGTTGATGCATTTTCTTCATCTGATTGGCGTTATTTAATTGTAATTTTGGCGGTTGTTTTCTTATATTTTTCAATTGATGGATTAATATTTTTTGTACTTGCGCGCCTATATACAACGCGATATAAATGGCATCGCGGATTAGCGGTTACGCTAATTGGGGCATTTTATTCAGGTATCACTCCATCAAGTTCTGGTGGTCAATTTGCCCAGGCATCAACATTAAAAAGACAAAAAGTTGATTTATCATCAGCGGCCTCAATTCTTGTTATGCATTTTATTATTTATCAAATCGCATTGGTTGGATTTGGAATTGTCGCGATGATTTTTAAATTTGATGTTTTAATTAAGAATGCGGCCCCACTTGATATTTTTGGTTTTAAAATTCCCGTTTGGTTATTAGCGTTAGTTGGCTTTCTCATCAATGGAATAGTGATTTCTGCACTTTTATTTATGTCGAATTCTAAAAAACTTCATAATTTTATCATTGAAAAAGGTATTGGGTTATTAGCAAAAATCAAAATTATTCGTCAACCAGATAAGCAACGGGCGAAACTGCGCATTTCAGTTGAAAACTTTCGAATTGAGCTCCGGCGTTTACAATCTAATATTCCCGTTTTGATTTTATTACTAATATTATTTTCGCTCAGATTTGTTGCACTTTATTCAATTCCTTTTTTAGTTGGAAAAATGATGATGCTACCAATGAATGTTCATATTGTTGATGGAGCTTATGTTACTGGTAAAAGCGTATATGCCGACACTGTCTTTCTTAACTCCTTTTTGCAGATGATTACTGGACTTGTCCCGTTACCTGGGGCGGCCGGTGTTTCCGAATACTTTTATGAGCGTTTATTTGCTAATTTGTTTTTAAACCCAACGCTTAGTGAAGTTAGTTTGTCCGCCAACATTGGTTATCTAAGAGCGGGTCAAATTATGTGGCGGTTTATAACCTTCTATTTTGGTTTAATTGTTGGTGGTGGAGTGGCTGCGTTTTATCGCTCGAGTATGGAGAAAGAAATCGATGCCGAATTTGCTAGCAAAACATTTGCGGAAATTCAAGCTGAAACAATGGCACTTCGAACGGCAACTTCAAATACGATGGTTAATACCTCTACACTTTCTGTCCAAGAAATTCGGCGAAAAATCACGCAACGCCACACGCGGAAAATTGATAAAAATAGTATCGATGATAATAAAGAGGAAGAGCGATGAATATTGGTTTATTTAGTGAAACTTATCCACCCGATATCAATGGTGTAGCAACATCGACAAATGCGCTTTTTAATGTGCTTAATGCGCATGGACATCATGCTTATGTGATTACTACGCAACTTTCTGATAAAGAAAAAGAAGTGACATTTGAAGATAACATAATCCGTATTCCGGGATTCGAATTCAAACAACTTTACGGGTATCGCATCGCCGGCATTTACAATCCGCAAGCGATGAAAATCATTAAGCAGCTAAAACTCGATGTTATTCATGTACAAACAGAAGCGGGAATCGGTATTTTTGGAAAAACGATCGCCCGCAATTTACAACTTCCAGTTGTTTATACTTATCACACAATGTATGAAGATTATACATACTATGTTACACGGGGACGTATTGAAGGTTTCGCACGGCAAGTTGTACGTAATTTTTCACGCGGTGAAGCGGAAAAAGCCACCGAATTTATTACTCCATCCGAAAAGGTTAAAGATATTATTCGCTCATATGGTTATGAAGGCTATATTAACGTCGTTCCGACAGGTGTAGACTTCTCGCGGTTTGAAGCGAGTCGCATTAATCACGAAAAACTTTTAGAATTTAAAAAGAAACACAATCTAGAAGACAAGTTTATTTTATTATCACTTGGTCGTGTGGCAAAAGAAAAAAGCATTGATGTATTACTTCGCGGATACGCAGATTATTTAAAAAACGAAATCACTCCGACACACTTTCTCATTGTTGGTTTAGGTCCTGCTCTTGAAGACTTAAAGCTTTTAGCTCAGCAACTAAAAATCGAAGAACACGTGACTTTTCTTGGCCCAGTTCCGCCCGAGGATACACCATTTTATTATCATCTTGGTGATTTATTTGTGTCGGCATCAATCAGCGAAACACAAGGCTTAACCTTTATGGAAGCGATGGCGGCTGGGAAACTTCTTTTAGCGCGTTATGATGAAAATCTCGTTGACGTGATTAAAGACGGCAAAACCGGCTTCTTTTTCCACAACGAAAAAGATTTTGAAACACAACTCAATAAAGTTATTCTTTTAGAACCTTCAGTTCGTGATGAAATGATCAAAAGTGCCTATCAATTAGTTGAAACTTATTCGTTGCCACGGTTTTATACAAATATCATGGAAGTTTACCGCCGTGCTGTTCGGCATAATTTCTAATATGAAAGTCATTGATATTAAAGTTGGTAAAGTTAAGGTCACAATTAGTTTTGATGAACATCCCGATATAGTTCTACCGGTTGATATTTTTTATGAAAACTATTTAGTTGTTGAAGATGAAATAAGTTTAGATAAAATTGAACAATTAACAAAGATATCATCTTATGCAAATCTTCAGCGCTATGCTTATAATTTATTCGCTCGTAAAGCTTATACAGAAGCACAAATCACGGAAAAATTAACAATTAAAGGTGCAACAAAGGCGGATATTGAAAAGATTATTAAAAGACTAAGAGCATCTTATTTAATTGATGATCGACGTTATCTTACTGATTATTTCCACTTAGCGAAAGAGCGGGGATATGGTAAACATAAAATAATTAAAAAATTAATTGAAGTGGGCATTCCAAATTATTTATTGCAGCAATTAAAGTTTGATGACGTGGATGAACTGCAGCGGGCGACCAGTCAGTTAGCAAAACTGTTGAACAAATACCGAAATGTTAATTCACGAAAACAAAAAGAAAAAGTATACCGCGCATTAATTGAAAGTGGTTATGATCACGAAATTGTGGCGCAAGTTGTTGAAAATGCAAACTTTAGAAGTCCTGAACGAGATTTTGTTTTATTGCAACAAGACTATGAAAAAGCTCTAAGGCATTATGTAAAACTAAATGACAACTACGAAAAAAAAGCAAAAATCACCCGATACCTTCTACAAAGAGGGTATAATTATAATGACATTTTAAAAGTCTTGGAGGCTCATAATGACAACGATTGATCAATTAATAGAAAATATGCGTGTGGAAAGTCCATATTTAGTAATTAACGCAACAAAAGGTACGACCGGTAATAACCAAGCGTATATGACGATTACGTTACAAGACAAGACCGGAACAATAGAAGGAAAAAAATGGGACGCTCGTCCCAGCGACGATGAAATTTTTGCTATTGGTAACATTGTAAATATCGAAGCGGATGTTTTAAATTATCGCGGCAGTATGCAACTTAAAATTCTCTCTGGCACGATTGTTGACGCAAGTAGCGTCGATATAACACAATTTACAATTTCTAGTCCGATACCGCAAAGCGAACTTGAAAATAGACTACAACAATTATTATCATCATTCAGTGATAAAGATATCAGTTTAATTGTTAATACACTGATTAAAAAACATTACGAGCAATTTTTAACTTATCCAGCTGCTGTTCGTAATCATCATGAGTTTACCAATGGCCTGCTTTACCATACACTTTCAATGGCGGAGTTAGGCGAACGGATTGCTAATTTCTACCCGCAAATCAATCGAGATTTGTTAATTGGGGGTATTTTATTACATGATCTTGGTAAAACAATTGAGCTGTCGGGGCCAATTATTCCAAAGTACACGACAGAAGGCCGTCTTATTGGTCATATCTCAATGGCCGCTAGTGAAATTCAAAATGTTGCTTCGGAATTAGAAATTACTAGTGAAGTTCCAACACTATTAGCGCATATGGTGCTCGCTCATCATGGGAAACTTGAGTTTGGATCGCCAGTATTACCAGAAATTCGTGAAGCATTAGTTTTATCGATGATTGATGACCTTGATGCGAAGATGATGATGCTTGATAAAGCTTTTAACGGAATTAATGATGGCGAATGGACGCCACGTCTCTGGGCGTTAAACGATAGTTATTTCTATCTGCCTAAAAAACGATAATAGTTTAAAAACAATGCAAAAACCGCCTCGATTTGAAGGCGGTTTTCTTTTTAAGTGCTATTTACTCGTCCATTTTTCGTGACAACTTGTCAGCGAGCACAGGCATATTTAATTTTGATTCTTCCGCATGATCAATCATTGTGATCCGTAATCCATCACCTTTTTCATACCGCGGGATTACGTGCACGTGGAAATGGGGAATAACTTGGCCCGCAATCGGATAACAATTAGTAAGAATATTAACGCCTCGGGCAAGAAGTTCACTGATATGAATTTGTCCAACACGTTGAGCGACATCCATGACATGGTGCATGAGTGCTTTCGGAACTGAAAGAAAAGATTCATAGTGTTCTTTTGGAATTACCAATGTATGACCCGGTGTGACTTGTGCTAAGTCAAGAAAGGCAATTACCTTATCATCTTCATAAACTTTGTGACATGGAATTTCACCACGTGCAATTTTGCAGAAAATACAATTGTCCATAATAATACCTCCTAAATAAATATAAAAGGGAACCAACTGGTCCCCTTAATTATATCATCTAGATTAATAATTATTTAGCATCTTCGCCGAATAAATCGGGGAATTGCTTAACGAAGAAGTCATAGACAGCTTGATCATGGAATTTAAGATCAGCTTGTTCAATGAAATATTCGGTTGCTTCAGAGCGTTTGTCTGAACGATTTCCGACGACTTTCGCTACATCAGCGACTATTTCACCGAGATCTTTTCCAAGACCAACATAGTTGGTTTCCGCATCGTCAGCTTCAAATTTTACACGATTGACAGCTTCTTCAACTTCAACAATGTAATAGGTTTTTGCACCAGAATCATAGTGAATGAAGTTACGATCATCATTTTCATCGTAAGTCTCAGGCATTAAATAGTATTTACCGTTGATATTACGAATATAAGTTGAACGAGTCTTGTCTTTGTCTTCACCAGCTTCAGTATAGCCACCGTTTTCGGCGTCACCAAGATCATCGATAACGTAATCAACAGCTTTTTCGACTTTTGAGGAGAAAAGGCGGGTGCGAATTGAATCAGGTAAGGTCTTCAATCCATCATATTGGACGTACCAACCATCAACTGTATAGTCGACGATTTTAACTTCGTTAGTTTTGATTTCTAAACCAACTTCTTTTGGATAACTACCTGAACTTGTAAATTCTTGTTCAATAGCGGTATCAGTAGTTAAGACATTGTCCTTAATTTTTGCATAATCAGAAAGGACATTACCGAATCCGGTGTGGTCATAAGAGTATTCAACGTAAGAAGTAGCGGGATCATCGGTTGAATTATCGCCGATTAATCCAGCATCTTGTAATAAAGTTTCTTCATTGTTTGTCCATACGTTTTGATCACCCCGCCATGCATTAGCAAGAATTTCTAAGTCCGCTGGTTTGTTAGAGTCATTTGCCAAAATATTTTGATCAATGAACTCATAAAGCAAATATTTGGCATCAGCTGGATAGTCATCATTAATAGTGATTGAAACGTAGTTAACCTTACGCGCACGCGCAAGATATAAGGAACGATAATCATTTTCGACTAAATATTCTTCAGTTAGTAATTCACGGTAGATTTCAGGGATCAACTCAAGTTCAATATATTCTTGATAGAAATCTTCATTGAGCAATTCATCCCAAACATTTTCCCATGTAATTGCTGGCGTGATGACAACGTCTTCATGCCATAAGGAAGCAGAAATAGTTTCCAAGTCATACGATCCGTTAACTTTATAGAATTGTTTAACCAGCGCCATCGCAAAATCGTATTCAGAGAATTTATTGCGTGTTTTGTGCGCGGGAAGATTGGCTTTTGCCAAAATTTTTGTTGCAACGCGTTCATTGACTTCACTTACAAAATCAGCTTTTTCCGCATCGGCTTTAACATCAGTCCATGCGCCAAACTTTGCTTCAGCAAGAAGGAATAAGACTTCATCTAAAACTTCGCTTGCGCTAGAAGTTTGCAGTTTATCAATAACAACGCTTTCAATGTTGTTGACAACTTCCTCATCAACACCGTTAATAAGGACATTATCATAATCGGTAGGTTTAGCAATAATTTCTTCGTTATCACAGCCAGTTAAGGCGAGTAACCCTGCTGCACCTAAGGCAAATATTTTTTTATTTAGCCGCATAGCATGCCCCTCCTTCTTTAAATGCCGGATCATTGGCACCAGAAGTAACGAATTTTACCGCGCAACCTTCGGAGATTAAGCGCGCATCACGCCAATAGTCAGCGTTTTCTAAGAATTCAATGTAGTTATTCCAATCTTCTTCATAAGTTTTTAAATCATCATACTCACTGGATAAACGTTTAACATTGATGTAATCAGTAATAGCTTGTGATAAATCAGCGTTTTTAATTGTCACGTTTTGATGTTCGACAAGCATTTCATAAATTGTGTATTTGACATTGACATCAAAGGCTTTAATTTTGTCTTCAATGGCTTTTGCCCGCACACGATATTCACGATCATCACGAGTGAGGTAATTGACATAAGTGTCAAGATCATCACCAGTTGTACCATCAGTTGGATAGTCAGTGCTACCAGGGATTTCTGTTGTATAGTAATCGGTTAAAGATACACCATTAACAACATCAACAAGTGCCGAACGTTCAACAACGATAAAGTGAATACCCTCATAGGATGATTCCGCGCCAGCACGAACGGCGAGAACTGGGTTACCTTTTTCATCGCACAAAACTTTTTTTCCACCAAGCTCAGCAACTGCTTGGAAACCGGGCATTGCCGCATAAGTGGGGTTTTCTGTTCCGACTAAATCATCAGGATTAATAGCAGTATCGACTTCGTTTGGAGTGATAACTGACACAATGTGTTTGTTTAAATATTTGTTGAATACGATATTGCGGGGGAAATATTCCGTTTTACCATCATTGATTTTTAAACCTTCATCATCAGTTTCCACTTCAGCGTATTCTTCTAATTTAAGAATTGCGCTATAAGGAATTTCACCAAGACCTTTATCTTCAAGATAATCTTGAGCTTCAACTGTAAGACCAAGCTTATTAGTTGTGTCATTGGTGGAGAAGATTGAGTCATAGGCATAAACACCAAGTTTGAATTCTGGAACAAATGAAGTAGAGCGATCCATAATACCTAAATCACCATTTTCACTTGCGGAACCAGTATCTTCACTTTGTTCAAGGGCGATCGAACCAAATGATTCCGAACTTCTTTGAACCGCGATACGTTTCACAACGCTCGCAATCTTTTTTGCTTCACTGGCACTCACAACACCATTATAAATGGAGTTATGTGAATCGGAGACTTTCACTAAGATATGTTTGATGTGATAAGGGAACGATTCAGTTAAATATTTACCAGTAATTTCATCCCATGCGCCATCGGCCCATGAAACTTCACTATCGTAATATTGTTTTTCAATTTCTTCGGTCATCGCTTCAAAAGCGAATTTTTCCCGAAGTTCATCAAGATCTTCCACATCATTGGATTCGAGAAGAGCTTCCATTTCTTCATCATAAGTTGACTTGTTTGTCTCTTTGTTACTTTTGGCTGTAGCTTTGATCTCTTCGACACGTTTATCAGCTTTGTTGTATAGTTCCTTTTCTTTTAAGGTTTGTTCCTTGAAAAGATTGCGGACTAACACTTCATAGACTGCATTAAAATAAGCATCAAGACCAGTGGTCTTCCGCTTATACTCGTCGTAAAGGTCATCTGCTTTGTATTCCACAACTTCACCGTTTCCATCAGTGAAGGTGAGGACTAAGCCGTCTTTAGCCGTGACCACATCTCCGCAGCCAGCAAGGGCAGCGATGGAGCCAAGGGTCACTAAACTGAAGGCTAAGCGACGATTCTTCATATTTAAGTTTCCTCCTGTATAAATATAGCGTTTATATTGTATCTAAATGAGCAAGGTAATTCAATAAAGAATTACTGTACTTTAATACATATTAAACTCGCTTTGTAATTATATACCTTTGTTTGTGTACTTGCACGTGGTTAAATAATCGTTTTAATTGAGAAAACTACTATTATGGTCTAGAATAATGACGATTTAGGAAGGGCGTTTTATGAAAAAACTAGAAATTAAAAACTTACATGTTTCAGTTGGTGGCACGCCAATTCTCAATGGTGTTGATTTATCAATCAAATCAGGCGAAACCGTTGCCTTGCTCGGACCGAATGGTCATGGAAAATCGACATTATTAAACGCCATCATGGGACACCCGTTATATAAAGTGACTGAGGGAGAAATTCTTCTTGATGATAAAAACTTACTTACAATGAGTGTTGACGCACGTGCTAGATTAGGAATTTTTCTTGGTATGCAATATCCCGCCGAAATTCCCGGAGTGATAAATGCTGATTTTTATAAGTCGGCACTGAATGCACGTAGTGAAAAACCCATTAGCGTAATGAAATTATATCGACAAGTCGATTTAGCATCTAAAAAATTAAATATACCATTAGATATGGCTAATCGCGAACTAAATAATGGCTTTTCTGGTGGTGAAAAAAAGCGTAATGAAATTCTTCAAATGCTTTTACTCAGTCCACAATTATCAATGCTTGACGAAATTGATTCTGGCCTTGATGTTGATGCACTACAATCAGTTGCGCAAGTGATACGTGAAGAGCAAGAAAAAGGCATGGCGTTTTTAGTCATTTCCCACTATGAACGCTTATATTCATTAATTAAACCGACAAAAGTTGTTGTCTTAATTAATGGTAAAATTTTAATTACGGGTGGCATGGAAATCGTTGAGAAAACCGATAAGCTTGGTTATGAATGGCTCCGTACTGAATACGGAATTGATATTGAAAAAGAACGCAAACAAAATAACGTTTCTTCACTCGGTTTCTGTGTAACAAAAGAGGCGCTTACACATGATTCGCAGTGATATTTTCAAGATTGAACATTATCAAGCGGACAATTTTCTTTATCTTAATTTAAATAATCTCAATCTTATCAAGGACAATTATCAAATAAATATTCCCAGCAATGTGCATATTAATTTATTAATTGAAGGTGGATATGCTGGTATTTTATCTTTTTTTGTTGAAGAAAATTCGAAGATGGAAATCGCTTATGCAACCCTTGATGAAATTAAAGATATTAATTTGCAATTTTTCCTTGCTAAAGATGCGTATGTACAATTTGGGATGGCGGATTTTAGCCATGGGACAGGACAAGTAACAGTCTTATTTAATTTGAATGCAAGTGGTGCTCATGCTCAATGGAAACTATCCTCATTAGCGCGGGAAAAAGATTTTAAAACTTTTACTGTTTCATTCGCCCATTATGCGCCCCATACATATTCAAATATGGAAAATTATGGTGTTGTGACCGATAAAAGCCGCCTCAGATTCTTAGGAACATCGCACATTTATGAAGACGGGCATCGAGCGGAAGCACATCAAACCGCAAAAATTATGGTGTTTGATGAGCACTGTATTGCCCAAGCTGAACCAGTTTTAAAAATTGATCATAATGATGTCATCGCCAGTCATGCCGCTAGCGTTGGTAAAGTAAATGATGCACATTTATTTTATTTGTGTTCACGTGGTCTCTCTTTACGTGAAGCGAAAAATTTAATTACAGTTGGTTATTTAAAACCGATTATCAATAGTTTTTCAGATGAAGAACTACAAAATCGAATTAGGCAAATTATCGAAGAACAAGAGGCAATTATCCATGATTAATGTAGCAAAAATTCGTGAAGATTTTCCAATGCTCAATCAAAATAAGCAGATGCAAAATCACCCCCTTGTTTATTTGGACTCGGCGGCGACATCCTTGAAACCACAAACGGTCATCAACGCTGAAATAGACTACTATCAAAATTATTCCGTAAATGCTCATCGTGGAGATTATGACTTAGCACATCAAGTTGATACGATGATTAACGAAACACGGGAAGCAGTCGCAGATTTTATTAATGGGACGCCGGAAGAAATTGTTTTTACTTCAGGCACAACAGCTTCAATTAATCTTGTTGCTTTTGGCTACGGAATGAAGTTCTTAACAAGCGAAGATGAAATCTTATTAACTCAAGCTGAGCACGCTAGTAATGTTTTGCCTTGGTTTAAAGTCGCGGAAATAACTGGGGCGAAAATCAATTATATTCCGCTTGATGAATCAGGGAAATTGACCGCAGAGAATCTTCGTAAAGCAATATCAAAAAAAACAAAAATAGTTGCCGTCGCACATGTTACTAATGTGCTTGGATATGTTGTTGATATTAAAGAAATAGCCTCGATTTGCCATGAATTTGGAGCGTTAATCGTTGTTGATGGTGCGCAATCAGTCCCCCATATGCCAATTGATGTGCGAGATACAGATATTGATTTTTTGAGTTTTAGTGGTCATAAAATGCTTGGTCCAACAGGTATTGGTGTTCTTTATGGTAAGTACTCATTATTACAAATCACCGATCCATTTATGACAGGCGGTGGACAAACCGCAAAATTTGACATGTGTGGCGATGTTAATTTTTTAGCACCACCAATAAAATTTGAAGCGGGAACACCACATATGGCGGGGATTGCTGGTTTAAAAGCCGCGATTGATTATTTGAATGCGATTGGTATGGATAATATATATGCCTACGAAAAAGAATTACGAATTTATGCAATGGAAAAACTTGCTAAATTGGATAATTTGACAATCTATAATCCAGATGCCGATGGCGGGATTATTTCATTTAATGTTAATGGTGTTTTTGCCCAAGATGTGGCTAGTTATTTTAACTCACGGGGTATTTGTGTAAGAAGCGGCCAACATTGTGCGCAAATTTTAATCGAATACCTTAATACAGTTTCAACCGTTCGCGCTTCACTGTATTTTTATAACACTAAAGAAGATGTTGATGCTTTTGTTGAAGCTTGTCAGGAAGCGGGGAATTTCTTAGATGCCTATTTTGGATAATACGCAAATGATGCGCCAAATTATCATTGATCACTATCAAAACCCGCGTAATAAACGGACACCAACTGATCTTGATAATTACCATAAAATTCATATGAATTCGACTTCTTGTGCGGATGATTTTTGGTTTTACTTAAAGGCAAATCAGCAAAATATCATTACTGATGTTGCTTTTGATGGTGTTGGTTGCACGATATCCACAGCTTCGAGTTCAATTATGAGTGAGTTGTTAATCGGAATTACATTGCAACAAGCGCGCTATATCATTGAACAGTATCATCATATGATCGCGGGTGAAGATTTTAATGATGAAGTGCTTGATGATGCTGTTGTATTTATTAATACAGCACGCCAGCCAGCACGCATTAAATGTGCGACGATTAGCTATGATGGGATCAAACAATTAATTGAAGAAATTGAAAGAAAAGAAAAAAATCATGACTGAAGATATTAAAAAGAACATTCCGGTGAACGATGAATACGAATACGGTTTTCAAAATGAAGACGTATCGATTTTTAACACAGGAAAAGGTTTGAGCGTTGACACAATCAAAACCATTTCACGAATGAAAAACGAGCCCAAGTGGATGCTCGATTTTCGGCTTAAATCTTTTAAGATGTTTAACCGAATCTTTTTACCTAATTATGGACCAAGTCTTGCTTTCTTAGATTTTGATTCATACACCTATTTTGTCCGGCCAAGCGATCATGTTGGGCGCACATGGGATGATGTCCCGGAAACAATTAAAAAGACATTTGAAAAGCTTGGAATTCCGGAAGCTGAGCAAAAATATTTTGCGGGAGTTTCGACACAATATGAGTCCGAAGTTGTATATCATTCAATGCTCCAAGAAGTGGAAGAAAAAGGGGTGATATTTTTAGCGACTGATACGGCTTTGGCACTCTATCCTGATTTATTTAAACAATATTTCAACACGGTTGTTCCAATGGCGGAACATAAATTCAGCGCCCTAAATGGCGCGGTTTGGTCAGGTGGTTCATTTATTTATGTGCCTAAAGGCGTAAAACTTGAAAAACCATTGCAAAGTTATTTTCGAATTAACAACGCAAAAATGGGGCAATTTGAAAGAACACTTATCATTGCCGACGAAGGGTCAGAATTACATTATGTCGAAGGATGCACAGCACCAATTTATTCTGAAGAATCTTTACACGCGGCCGTTGTCGAGATTGTAGTTAAAAAAGGCGCTAAAGTGCGTTATTCAACTGTACAAAACTGGTCGACAAATATCTTAAATCTCGCGACAAAACGGGCGTATGTTGAAGAAGATGGTCAAATGGAATGGATTGATGGCAATATTGGTAGTGGCATCAATATGAAATATCCCGGATGCGTACTCGCCGGACGCGGGGCTAAAGGAACATGTATTTCGGTGGCCGTCGCTAATCACAATCAATATCAAGATGCGGGAGCGCGCATGATCCACGTTGCCCCTGAAACATCATCGACGATTATTTCTAAATCAATTGTTCGTAATGGCGGGACCGCTAATTATCGTGGAACAGTGCGTATTTTACCAAATGCAATAAATAGCAAATCCCATGTTGAGTGCGACACGTTAATTCTCGATCAATTTTCACACTCTGATACAATCCCGAAAAATGATATTCGTAATAATCAATCTTTTATTGAACATGAAGCGACGGTATCGAAAATCAATGAAGAACAACTTTTTTATCTCATGAGTCGTGGTTTATCAGAAAAAGATGCGACACAGATGATTATTATGGGCTTTATTGAACCATTTAGTCGTGAACTTCCAATGGAGTATGCTGTTGAATTAAATCGGTTAATTGCATTGGATATGGAAGGGTCTGTTGGTTAATGAATAATAAATACGATGTCATTGTCGTTGGTGGTGGTCACGCTGGAATTGAAGCCGCGATGGCCGCGGCGCATCTTGGTGTGCCGACACTTTTAATTACTTTAAATGTTCGTAAAATGGCAAACATGCCGTGCAACCCTTCAATTGGCGGATCAGCAAAGGGAATTGTGGTACGTGAAATTGATGCACTAGGCGGAATGATGGGAATCGGTGCCGATCACGAGTATTTACAAATGAAAATGTTAAATACTGGTAAAGGTCCAGGCGTTCAATGTCTACGAGCACAAGCGGATAAATTAACATATCCAGCATACATGCAAGAGCTAGCCTTAAATTGTCCTAATTTAACAATTATTGAAGGAATGGTTACTGGTTTGCTGCATGATGAACAAAGTGTTTTTGGTGTAAGTTTAGCTAATGGTGATCAATATCATGGGCGCGCGGTGATTCTTACCACTGGAACTTTTATGGAGTCGGTAATTTTGCGTGGTCACCATAAAATCTCAGCCGGACCGGATGGAGAAAAACCATCAATTGGTCTTTCTGATTATCTACGTTCAATGGATATCAACCTAATTCGTTTAAAAACGGGTACACCACCGCGGATTAAACAAAATAGTATTGATTATTCGCGTCTTACTCCACAATATGGTTCGCCTGGAAAACTCGCTTTTTCTTATACAACCAAGAAATTTGTTCCACTCGAAGAACAAATTGTTTGTCATTTAACTTACACTAATGAAAAAACCCACCAAATTATTAATGAACATCTTGAAGAATCAGCAATGTATGGCGGTGTTGTTGAAGGGGTTGGTCCACGTTATTGCCCGAGCATTGAGGATAAAATCGTGCGCTTTGCCGATAAAGAACGGCATCAATTATTTCTTGAACCAGAATCACTATTAACTGATTCAATTTATGTTCAAGGACTATCTTCATCAATGCCGGAATATGTTCAAGAACAAATTGTGCACTCCATTCCCGGTTTAGAAAATGCCATATTTTTAAAATATGCTTATGCGATTGAATATGATTCCTGTGACCCGCTTGATTTAAGACCAACATTAGAAATGATTAAATGGCCAGGACTTTATATTTCTGGTCAAATTTGTGGAACTTCAGGCTATGAAGAAGCTGCGGCTTTGGGTTTAATAGCGGGCATCAACGCCGTGCTTAAAATACGCGGACAAAAACCATTAATACTTCGCCGTGATGAGGCTTATATCGGTGTGATGATTGATGATATCGTGACAAAAGGAATTACTGATCCATATCGTTTATTATCATCGCGTGCGGAATATCGACTCTTACTTCGGCACGATAATGCGGATTTACGTTTAACAGATATCGGTTATCAGATTGGTCTAATCAGTCCAGAACGATATCAAGAATTCGTCAATAAAAAGAATAATATTCAACAAGCGATGGATATTCTTGCAAAAACATACCTCGGTAATCAAACTCCAATTGTGGATTATTTAGCGAGTGTTGGTTATCCAAACTTTAATGGTGGTCTCAATGGCATTGATTTACTTAGACGTCCACGTGTTGAATATCGGGATTTATCTTTATTCTTCGAAGAGTTAAAAACCATTGATCTTGATGATGACGCGATTTTTCAACTCGAAGTAGCTGTGAAATACGCCGGGTATATTGCTCGGCAAAAAGAAAGCGCGATGAAGTTTCAAAAACTAGAAAAAGTTGAGATTCCCGAAGGTATCGATTATCATCAACTAGATGGTTTAGCGTTAGAAGCTCGGCAAAAATTAGCTAAGGTGCAACCATTAACACTTGGTCAAGCATCGAGAATTAGTGGGGTTAACCCAAGCGATATTTCTATTTTATCTATGTATATTAAGCGAGGTTTTAAAAAATGAATTTTGAAATATTTAGAGAAAAATTAAATAAAAATGGTATTGAATTAACTGATGAACAAATTAGTCAATTTCAAAGCTATCTACTTTTACTAAAAGATGAAGCGGAGAAAGTTAATTTAACAGCAATTAAAGATGAAGCCGGAATTATTGAAAAACATTTTTTTGACTCGCTGCTTTTAGCAAAAAGTTTACCGCTTAATAATCAGATCTTACTAGATCTTGGAAGTGGTGCTGGTTTTCCGGGCATCCCACTTAAAATAGCTTTTCCAAGTTTAAAAGTTACATTACTTGAACCGACGGTAAAAAAAGCGCGGTTTCTCGCACAAGTTATTAATCAATTAAAATTACGCGAAATTGTCGTAATTGCCGAACGCGCTGAAACATTTGCTAATCGTGAACGCGAACAATACGATATTGTTGTTGCGCGTGCTGTTTCGCAATTAAACATTTTGTTGGAATTGGCTTTACCACTTGTTCATCTTGATGGCTTCTTTATCGCATATAAAGGAGCTAAAGCCGGCGAAGAAATTCAAGATTCGCAAAATGCTTTACGAATTTTAGGTGGTCAAATTCATGAAATTGTCCTCGAAAAACTTCCAACCGAGAGCGATCGTCGTGCGATTTTAATTATCAAAAAAACTACTAGTACGCCGGTTGAATATCCACGTCAATATGGAACAATAAAAAAACGTCCTCTGTAATAAAAAATTTGATTGACGCGCATCGCGCGTCTTTTTTTTCCCCCGGACTCTTGCTATACTAAATCTACTATGTATCGGATCATTGCTGTCGCTAATCAAAAGGGTGGAGTTGGTAAAACGACTACTGCCATTAATCTCGCCAGTTCATTGGCGCATTTTAATCGCCGTGTCCTTTTAATTGATATGGATCCACAAGGAAATCTCGGTCGCGGATTTGGCATTGATATCGCGCTCTTAACTAAAACCACACATGAAGTATTACTTAATGACATTACAATAGATCGTGCTATTCGAAGGACAATTATCAAAGGTTTAGATATATTGCCAGCTAATCTTAAACTTGCTTCAATTGATGTTGAAGTCGCAAAAATAGATCTTCAACCATTTTTTCTATTAAAAAACGCTTTGAATACAATGAGTAAACAATACGATTACATGATTATTGATTGCCCGCCCTCATTGGGATTGTTAAATATTAATGCCTTGATTGCCGCAGATTCAGTACTAATACCAGTTCAGTGTGAATATTTCGCTATGGAAGCTGTCGCACAAATACTATCTTCAATTTCACAAGTCCAAGCAGCATTTAATCCTAACCTTGAAATCGAAGGTTTTTTATTAACGATGTATGACTCCAGGACACGACTTGGAACGGAAATATCGACGCAAATCCGCGGTCTTTTTAAAGAAAAAACATTTTTAAGTCAAATTCCCCGCAATATTTCTGTCGCCGAATGTGCTGCAAAAGGAATGCCTGTTACACTTTATCGTCCATCTAGTGCGGGTTCATTAGCATATTTGAGCCTTGCGAAAGAAATCATGGATCATGAAGAAAGATAAAATTCTATCAACTTCTCTTAGCAAGCTAATTCTTAAATATTCGCGAAGCGATGTAATTTTTACGATGCAACGCGAAGTGAGAGATACACCAATATTGCAAATCTTAACCGCAGATATAATTGACAATCATTTTTTAGTTGATTACACTCCTTCGAGTGAGGCAATCGAGCGTTTAGTTGCCGCATTTGAAACGACGCCAAATATTGAGCCCATTGTTATTCGCAATTTTAATAATTCGTATGAGGTTGTTATTGGTCGGAAACGCCTGATTGCTGCACAAAAAGCTGGGATTAAGCAAATTCCGGCACTGATTCGCGAATATACCGATGAGGAAACTCTCCTTGTGCTATTAGCGATTGCCCGTGATGAGCACCAAATAAGTCCAATTGAAATAGCGATTATATGTCGTGAACTAATTAAAAACTTTGATTATTCTCAAAAAGCTTTAGCCGAATTATTGCACCTTTCGCGAACACAAGTAACCAATATATTGCGTTTATTAACTTTACCAAAAGACGTACTTGCTGATTTAAGCATCGGACGAATTAGTTATGGGCACGCACGAGCGATGATCACACTTCCGCTTGCGGAAATACGCGCTGTTAATAAACAAATTATCAAACAAAAATTAAATGTGCGTGAGACGGAAAACCTTGTTGCAATTATTAAAGGGAAAAAACAAGATGTGCGAGTAAACGAATTTGAAGAACATTATCATGCAAAATTAATATTAAGTGGGAAAAAAATTGAGATTACTTTTAACACTGATGAAGATTTGCTAAATTTTTACGAAAAAATATTACGTGATGATAATTAACAAATTTTATTGTAATTTCTCGCTAATTGAATATAATAAGTTTGTCTTCAGGGCGGGGTGAAATTCCCCACCGGCGGTAAACCCCGCGAGCTTCGGCATGAACTGGTGTAATTCCAGTGGCGACAGTAAAGTCTGGATAAAAGAGGATATTTTAATCTCTTTTTGCCCCGGAGAAATCCGGATTTTTATTTCCCGAGGTGCAAAATGAAAAAAGAATTTGAAAAAGTTCAGGATGAAAAAACATCGGAACAGCCAAAAAAAGAAACTACCAAGCCTAATCTTGTTGTCGCTGAATTTGATAATTTTCAGAGCTACAAGCGGGCTAAAAAACGCAAAAACACGATTAAATTTATTGCGCGTGTCGGCATCTTTTCTGCAATATCAGCGATATTGTACTTACTGCCTTTTCCACCTTTTAAATTTTCGATTTTTCCAGCAGTGGCATTTCTTGAAGTCAATTTCTCTGAAGTTCCCGCGATGATCGCAGGCTTTGCCTATGGCCCACTTGCCGGATTTCTAGTGATTGTTTTACGATTTTTAATCAAATTGCCGCTTTCAAACACCGGATTTATTGGCGAATTCGCTGACTTAATGTATTCTAGTGCGCTTGTTGTGAGCAGTGCAATTATATACAGTCAATCCAAGACATTTAAAAACGCGATTATCGCGATTGTCATGGGTGGAATTTGTCATATATCAATTGCCATTATTACGAATTTCTATTTCATCATTGATTGGTATAATGTTTATTACGGTGGACATTTAATCAATGAGACATTTACTAAAGATGTCTATCTTTCGTGGAATATTCCGTTTAATGTCATCAAAAACATTATTGTCTCAGTTGTCACGTTATTAACGTATAAGCGCGTCCATCGTTTAATGGATAAAATATAAAACAACCGGCAAAAACCGGCTGTTTTTTTCATTACAATAAAAAAACCGGGCTTTTTACCCGGAATTTTTATTTATTCATCGATGATGATTGCTTGTGTTGGGCAATCGGCGGCAGCGCTATCAACGGCATCCGATAAATTTGCAGGGACTTCATCAACGATGACGTGGGCTTTACCATCATCATCCCAATCAAACACTTCCGGAACTGTTGCGGTGCATAATCCACAGCCGATACATAAATCTTTTTCGATATGAGTTTTCTTTGCCATAAGACATCCTCCAATTTGATAACCCCATTATAGTCATAATTTACTTTCTTAACAACAGTAAATAAATAATTAAATGTTTCTTGGCACTATCAAATAATCAGTTATTTTACTATAATGTTTAATGACTTTAAGGGGTGCTATGATTGAAAAAACACGAATGGTGAAATATCGTAAATATCGGCAGCAAATCAAAAAAATTCGGGTTAATCCGGAAGAGAGTGCTGAAAGTTTTATCACACCACGTGAGGTAATAAAACCACAAGTAGAAGAAAAAACCGTCATATCGCCAACATCAACAACAACATCAATGACGGTTGATCAAATTATCGAAGTTCATAACAAAATGTTGCTTCAAGAAACAGAAGATGAGCGTTTGCGAAAAAAAGAAAACGCAAAAATTAATGAGCGCTGGCGCAAAATTGGTATTATTGTCGTTGTTATTATTGCTGTATGCTTAATTATTGGTCTTGCTGCCTTCTTATATAAAGAATTGCAAATGGGAGGATAACTATGATTGAAAAAATAAAGAAACCGATTAGTGTTGCGATTGATGGACCAGCAGCAGCAGGTAAATCAACAATCGCTAAAAAGGCGGCAAAAATATTAAATTTCACCTATATAGACACTGGTGCGATGTACCGTGCATTTACTTATTATGTTTTAAAAAGAGGCGTTAATCCTCAAGATGAAAATGCCTGCAATGCTTTGATTCCTGAGGTCGATGTTGAATTGTTACCTGATGGTATTGTAAAAGTAAATAATGAGGATGTAACACGCGCTATTCGTGAAATTGAAATTTCACAAAACGTTTCATATATTGCTAGTTATAAAAATATTCGTTTAGCATTGGTTGAACAACAACGGAATATGGCCAAACATCGTTCTGTAATTATGGATGGTCGCGATATTGGCACTTATGTTCTACCAGATGCCGACGTTAAAATTTATCAAGTTGCTTCAGTACATACACGGGCCATTCGACGGTATGAAGAAAACCTGGAAAAAGGTATTGTTTGCACCCTCGATGAAATTGAGAAAGATCTTATTCGACGTGATTACATTGACTCGCATCGCGATTTCGCTCCGCTTGTACAGGCGCCTGACGCTGTGCTTTTAGATACATCGAAAATGAGCATTGAAGAAGTTGTGATTCGTGTATTACAAATTATCAAAGAAAAAACTGGAGTATTTCCACATGAATAATGGGGTTGTCGCAATTATTGGTAGTCCTAATGTTGGAAAATCAACGGTTTTTAATCGCTTAGTTGGTGAACGAAACGCCATTGTTCATGATGAAGCGGGTGTAACCCGGGATCGTATTTATGCGCGTGCAGAATGGCTAACCAAACAATTTTCTTTAATTGATACTGGTGGTATCGAAATGGTGGAAACCCCTTTTCAAACCCAAATTCGCGCGCAAGTAGAAATTGCAATTCAAGAAGCTGATGTCATTGTTTTTGTCACTGATGGTAAAATCGGTCTTACAGGTGATGATAAGATGGTCGCCCGCATGTTATATAAAGCTAATAAACCGGTCATCTTAGCAGTCAATAAAATCGATGATGGTGATTTACTCTATAACATCAATGAATTTTATTCTTTAGGTCTTGGTGATCCAATAGCAATTAGTTCCGCTCATGGTATTGGTATTGGTGATTTGCTTGATCAAATTGTCCGCTTATTGCCAGAAAAGAGTGAAGAAGAACTAATTGATGAAGAACAAATTCGTTTCTGTGTGATTGGCCGGCCTAATGTCGGTAAATCTTCGCTGGTTAACGCCCTTTTAAATCAAGAACGCGTGATTGTTAGCGATATTGCCGGGACGACACGCGATGCGATTGACACACCCTTTATTCGTAATAATCAAAAATATTTGATTATTGATACGGCCGGATTGGTCCGGCGTGGGAAAATATATGAATCAGTTGATCGCTACGCTGCTTTACGTGCGCTACGCGCGATTGAAAAGTCGGATATTGTTTTGCTGGTCCTTGATGGAAGTGAGCAAATTCGGGAGCAAGATAAACATGTCGTTGGTTATGCGATGGAAGCACATAAAGCGATTATTATTGTTGTCAACAAATGGGATATTGTTGAAAAAGATGATAAAACGATGAATGAATTTACGAAAAACATACGTAAAGAATTCAAGTTTTTAGATTATGCCCCAATTGTATTTTTGTCGGCCTTAACAAAGAAACGTGTTCATGAAATCTTTTCTATTCTCGATGAAGTTAATGCCGCCTATCATTCACGTGTTTCGACTTCGCTTTTAAATGATGTTGTTCAAGAAGCGCAAATACTTAATCCGGCACCTTATTTTAATAAGGGGCGCGTTAATATTTATTTTGCCTCACAAACAAGCGTGGCTCCACCAACGTTTATTTTGTTTGTTAATAATCCAAAATTCATGCATTTTTCGTATCAACGTTTTATTGAAAACCGGCTACGGGATTCGTTTAATCTCGCTGGTACGCCGATTAAAATTATTTGTCGTGAGAGAAAATAAACAATGAAAGTATTAGTAATTGGAACTGGAACTTGGGGAACAGCACTTGGCCAAACACTAATTGATAATGGTCATGATGTTTTACTTTATGGTAATGATCAAAAGCAAATCGATGACATTAACATAAATCATCAAAACCAATATTATTTTGGCAAAGATGTCCAATTGCCTATTAACTTAAAAGCAACTAACGATATTGCTGAAGCACTTGATGGTCGTTCAGTTGTTATTCTTTCTGTGCCGACAACGGCGTTTCGGAGTGTCCTCCAACAGATTAAAACAGTTGTTAAAACCAAAAAAATCTATGTTAATACCGCCAAAGGTTTAGAAAAAAATACAAACAAACGCATGAGCGAAATTTTCTATGAAGAAATGCCTGAAAAATATGCATATCCGCTTGTTTCATTATTAGGACCAAGTCACGCAGAAGAAGTTATTAAACGCCTTCTAACAGCAATTACCGCGACAAGTCATGACTTGAGAATTAGTCGGAAAATTCAAAAATTATTTTCTAATCAATATTTTCGAGTATATACAAATAAAGATGAAATTGGCGCTGAACTTGGAGCGGCATTAAAAAACGCGATTGCAATTGCCAGTGGGATTCTTGCTGGTTGTGGGTATGGTGATAATGCCCGCGCTGCATTAATTACTCGTGGACTTAAAGAGATGGTCGATTTTGCTACTTACTTTGGCGCGCAACGCTCAACCTTTATGGGTCTAAGTGGCATTGGCGATTTAGTTGTTACTTGTACTTCACTTCACTCACGAAATTTCACTGCCGGGTTTAAAATTGGTCAAAACGATGAAGCAGCGACATTCTTGGCAGAAAACAAGATGACCGTTGAGGGCATAAAAACTGTAGAAGTTGTTTACCATATCGCCCAAAATATTAAGTTAGAAATGCCAATTATAAATGCAATTTACGCCGTTTTATTTGAAAATGTTAAGCCAAGTAAAATTATTTTTCAATTAATGTTTCGCCCATTAAAAGACGAAAATCCTCAAGCATAAAAAAACAATATATATTAAAAAAAGGCAAAAAAACAAGTGTTTTTTCTTATTTTATATATTTTTGTGAAAACAGTAAAACGGCAAATTAGTCTAAAAAGTCAATGAAAACCGGGCTCATCAAGAGACTAAAAGCCGATATTTTCTTGTATTTATCAACATAATATGATAATTTTAGGTTGCCGATAAAATCACGGAGGTATCATAATGAACAAGGTTGATTTAATTGATCTCGTCGCCGCCAGAACTCACATTACGAAGAAAGAAGCTGAAGCTGCCCTTAACGCATTAGTCGAAGGCGCAGAAGAAGCTCTTGTTCGTGGTGAAGACGTCAAAGTCTCAGGTTTCGGTAGCTTCACGGTCAGAGAACGCCAAGCACGGAAAGGTGTCAATCCAAAAACTGGAAAAGTCATCGAAATTCCATCAGCGAAGGCCGTTGTCTTCAAACCATCCAAACTCTTAAAAGAAAAAGTTCAATAATTAAGAATTGGACGAGAGAGGGTCATAATCATGGCCCTCTTTTTTATTACCTGTTTCTTGGTAAAATCGGCTAAAATAAAGAAGATGAAAAATTATTATTTACAAACTTACTATGATCTTGTTCCGCTTTTTATGAGCGAAGGTTTTCGTTTATATTTAGTTGGTGGGGCAGTTCGCGATTATTTACTTGGGTTAAAGCCGCAAGATTTCGATTTGGCGACAAATGCTACACCCGAAGAAATGGCTAATTTTCTGCCAAATGTTCGCGTAACCTTTGCCCGTTTTGGTAATGTTCAATTTGAATTTGCTAATAAGATTTTTGATGTTACTACACTACGCAAAGAGCGTAATTACCAGGATGCGCGACACCCATCAAAAGTTATCTTTGTTGATAATATTGAAGAAGATTATGTTCGTCGCGATTTTACAGTAAATGCGCTTTATTTGGACGAAAAAGGAATAATTCACGATTTTTGTCAGGGGATTAATGATTTAAAAGCACGAGTAATTCGCATGATTGGTGATCCTAGTGTTCGGCTGCGGGAAGATCCTTTGCGTATTTTGCGCGCATTGCGATTAGTTATCACTTATGACTTCACACCTGAAGAAACCTTGAAAGCGGCGATGATAAAGAATGCGCCACTTGTTAGCCAGCTGACACCGGCAAAAGTTAATTTTGAAATAAAGCGGATGCAATTAATCGATGAAGGAAAAACAAATCAATTACTTGCGGAATATGGGCTAAAAAACCACTATTAATTATGTTAAAATGCTCAAGGTAGGATATTTATTATGAACATGATTCCCGATGCACTAGATTTCCGTTACATGCTTTTTGATTATTATAAAAAAATCGGCATGAGTGAAGATCAACTTGCAGTTGTTGTTATTATTGATCATCTACTTCAACAAGGTAATGGGCTTGTGACCGCCGAACTACTCGCTTTAAAAATGAATTTTCCTGTGGAAAAAATCGATAAAATTCTTGTTAGTTTACTCAATAAAGGCTTTTTGGATTACGCGAGTTTCAAAGGTGAAATGCAAACTAATCTTTTGCCACTGAAAAAAAGACTTTATCGCGAATTTCAAATTGATTTAGCACAAGAACAAGAAATTGGTGAACCAAATTTACAAGGACAAGTGCAAAATGTTTATAGTGTTTATCAAAAAGAGTTTGGTCGCTCATTATCACCGGTTGAAATTCAGCGCATTCGTGAATGGTTTGCGTATGGTTACTCCGAGCAAATAATTATCGATGCACTGAAAGAGGCACTAAAAAAGAACCGCCATTCAATTCGTTCAATTGATAAGATTTTATTACAATGGTCAACGGCAAGTGATCATGAACTAGAAGGTTTTTCTGTTCAAACTGATACATACAAACAAGATGTACAATCAACGTTAGAACAAGCAACAAAGAATATTAAAAACGATGAATAAACAAGAACGTATCAAGCTTATTTTACAATACTTTGAAGAGCTATTTCCGCATGCTGGCTGCGAATTGATTTATCAAAAAGATTATGAGTTAGTAATCGCGGTCATGCTTAGTGCACAAACAACTGATGAAAGTGTTAATCGTGTCACTGAAAAATTGTTTTTTGATTATCCAACGCTAGTAGCACTGGATGCTGCCCCCCTTAGTGAAATTGAAAACGCGATTCGTACAATTGGTCTTTTTCGCAATAAAGCAAAAAACATCAAGGGAATTACCAAAAAGTTGTTAGAAAATTTTTCTGGTGTCGTCCCGGCTGACAAAAATCAATTAATGACGTTACCCGGTGTTGGCAACAAAAGCGCGAACGTAATCCGCGCGGAAATATTTCACATTCCAGAAATTCCTGTTGATACTCATGTTCATCGTGTTTCAAAGCGCTTAAATCTCGTTAAAATGGATGATGACGTATTCGTCACTGAAAAAAAACTTCGCGGTTTAATTCCCAAAGACTTATATATCAAATCACATCATCAATTTATTCATTTTGGCCGTTATTTTTGTAAAGCGCGTGCCCCGCAATGCACGCAATGTCATTTGCGGAGCATCTGCAAAGAACCAAACAAAAATCTTTAAATCAAAAATATACTTGATCAACAATCGCAAGATAATCAATCGCCGGATTGATTTTTTCAGGAACAAGAAATCCTTTTTCTTTAATTGTCTGGTAAGTGATTGAACGGCGGTTACTGAAGCGATAACATTCGATGACAAAACTCGCATCAAGTAAAAATATTTCTTGACGCACAGCAAAATCAATTAAGAAAAAAGCAATTCCGCCATGTTCAATTACACCAGATAAATGCGCAATTTGATGAGCAGTAATGTTTGCAAGCGGAAAAGATGTTTTTGCCTGCGTTGATTTTGTTTCAAAATCGAGATATTTCCCGCGATAAACGCCGTTATAATCAGCAGTTGATTGTTTTTCAAAATAAGCATCAGTAATGTGTGCACCATGGGAGTAGTCAACTTTTACAATACGAATTGGTGTTGGACGTTTTGTAATAATCGCACGATTTTCTGCAACATAATAAGCATTCGCGCGATTAATTGCTGCTTCAAAATTCATTCCACGATTAGCCAGTCCACCTTTTAATGCCGTGGCTTTCTTGGTCTTTATGCTTAATGGCGCTTTTCCGTTTGGATAATTAATCATTTTTTTCCTTTAAACGGAGTGATGTATTGCCGCACCTCATTATCAAGGTCGTCAGGTGTTACCGTTTCTCCTTTTAATAAAGTATGAACAATGTTCTTAATTGGTGTCGGTAATTTACGCATATTTTTCAATGTTTCTTTATATTCCTGAAAAACAATATCTTCACGCTTTAAAAAAGCGTCATATAAATAGGCGAGATTAAGTGCATCATAATAGGGATCATGTGGTGTGCCAGTAAAGGGTATTTCAAATTTTGTACAGTAATTAATCAGCGATAAAGGATTACCATTTTCATCTTTTACGAATTCGGAAATGATGACACTTAAATCGATATAATTACTGGCAATTTGTTTAACAACTGAAACATCAGCATCCGGTGAATAAACTAAAGATTGATGGAAAATACGCAAATCATGATTACCAAAAGTCACAAAAGCAAGTTGGTCAAATGTTTCGCGGCCGCCGGTGAAAGCAACTAATTGGTTGAGTGCTTCAGCGTAAGTAACGCCCTTTTCATCTAGTAGTTCACGTGTAATACCTGTTAGTTTTTTAACATAATGACCAATACGTTGTTGGGGTTTTACAAATACGGTAAATGGCTGAGACATCATCGCAATGGTCCGATTTTTATCAAGAGTAGCAATAATAGCACTAAGTGCAATTAGCTCATGTGATTCTTGTGTGCCTTCGAGGTCTAAAAACATTAGCTTTTCATAGGCATTTAGTTGTTTGAGAAATTTCTTCATAGATTATATTCCTGTTTTTTTAGTATAGCATACAGATAATGGTCGTTTTTGTTTTTTGTAGATTTGCTTTTATTGCTTTAATAGTATATTAAAAGTATAATTAATCAATAAAGGAAATGATGCATGAAGAACAAAAATCCGCTAACTAGTCTTGAAATTTTAAATAAAAAATTTGTGGCAAAAGCCCCTGGTTATGATCCAGAAGAAGTTGATTTATTTCTTGATGAAGTGCGCGAACAATTTCGCACTTTAGAAAAATCTATCAATGAACAAATGCCATTACTAATTAGCGAGGTTGAGAAGCTACGCGACTATAAAAAGCGGTATGAGGAACTTCTCGTCCGTTATCAAACGCTAGAAAAGAAAGTACAAGTTCTAGATAAAAGTGCGTATACAGCAAAGGCAAAATTGGAACTCTTGATGCGAATAGACGCTTTAGAAAAAGCCCTTTATAAACTGGGACGCGATCCCACAAAAATTAAATAGTTGATATCGATCCGGACAACCGCTGGTGGGTAACCATTAGAGGAAAGTCCATGCTCGCACGCACTGTGATGTGCGTAGTGATTACGCTAGCGGAAAAAATAACGCTAGGCTCGGAGGAGTCCGAGACGGCGGAAGAAACCCTAAACCAATGGCATGGGGGCCTTCCTGAAAGTGCCACAGTGACGGAGTTGCTTGGAAACAAGTAAGTGGAACGCGGTAAACCCCGTAAGCGAGAAACCCAAATTTTGGTCGGGGAAATCGTCAATGAGAACTGAATCAGCGACGGTATGCATTGCATAGATAAATGATTGTCTAGAACAGAACATGGCTTATGAGATCGATACTCATTTTAGAAAGTGTACAACGATGAATTTACCAAACAAGATCACCACCTTCCGAATGATCATGGTCGGCGTTATTGCTATCATGATGCTTTTTCCATATCAAGCATTAGGAATTATAATTCCAAATGTGTTTGCCGAAGTGAATCTAGTTTATTTTATTGTGTTTTGGTTATTTGTGATTGCCGCCCTTAGTGATTTGGTCGATGGACAATTAGCGCGCAAATATAATCTCGTGACTAATTATGGTAAATTCATGGATCCAATTGCGGATAAAATGCTTGTTAATAGTCTTTTAATCATTCTTTTGGTCCCAAGTATGACCGCGGCAGCTTCAACTCCCAAGCAAATGGCAATTAACCTAATTGCTGTTGTTATTATGATTGCCCGTGATCTTGTTGTTGATGGTTTGCGATTAATTGCCGCCAATCAAAAAATTGTGCTTGCCGCAAATATCTTTGGCAAACTGAAAACAGTTTTACAAATGGTAGCCATCGGAGCAGTTCTTCTTAATGATTGGCCTTTTGCATTAATCTATGGCTATGATGTTGCTATTAATGTGACCGAAATATTGGTTTATTTAGCAGCGCTTGCATCATTATTAAGTGGAGTTATCTATGTTGTGCAAAACCGCCACTTACTGAAGGAACACCAGCAATGAGAAACGCCGAATTAATTCACAAACTAGAACGAAAAGGCTTGACGCTTGGTAGCGTTGAATCAATAACTGGGGGCTTATTCGCTGCCACCATTTGTGCAGTGCCGGGCGCATCAAATGTTTTCAAAGGGGCACTGGTTACCTATAGTAACGAATTAAAGAAGAATCTTGCTCAAGTTTCTAATGAGACAATTGAGAAACACGGAGTAATTTCTGGACAATGTGCGCGAGATATGGCAGTTAATGGCCTTCAAAATCTTGGCGTTGAAGTTTGTGTTTCCTTTACGGGTAATGCCGGTCCAACAATGATGGAAGATAAACCAGCCGGACTTGTCTATATTGGTTTATCAATTTTAAATAAAATGACGATTGTTCAAAAATATCGTTTTGTTGGCGAGCGAAATCAAGTACGCGAACTCGCTGTGGCGGCCGCGATTGAACTCGTCTTGGATCATCTTGTCGATACGAAATAAGTTTGAATTTGTTATATATTTATAAAAGGAGAAATTGTGATTATGGCAAAAGAAGAAAAAGATACGCGTGATGGCGCGTTAGAGGCTGCGTTAAAAAACATTGAAAAAACTTTCGGTAAGGGTTCTGTCATGAAACTTGGTGATCGCCCTTCAGTAACAATCGATGTTATTCCAACTGGATCGCTTTTATTAGATCAAGCGCTTGGAGTTGGTGGTTATCCTAAAGGCCGGATTGTTGAAATTTATGGTCCTGAAAGTAGCGGTAAAACAACATTGGCTTTACATGCGATTGCCGAAGCGCAAATGCAAGGTGGTAAAGCTGCCTTTGTTGATGCTGAACACGCAATTGATCCCGAATATGCAAGTCATCTTGGTGTCGACATCAAGGAATTAATTCTTTCACAACCAGATTCTGGCGAACAAGCACTAGAAATCGTACAAATGTTAGCTTCGTCAGGAGCAATTGATATTATTGTTATCGATTCAGTTGCCGCCTTGGTTCCACAAGCAGAGCTTGATGGCGAAATGGGCGATAGCCAAGTTGGTTTACAAGCGCGACTTATGTCCAAAGCAATGCGTAAACTGGCGGGCATTTTATCAAAAACTGGAACAACTGTTGTTTTTATCAACCAACTACGCGAAAAAGTTGGCGTCTTTTATGGTAACCCTGAAACAACTAGTGGTGGTCGGGCTTTAAAATTCTATTCAACAATCCGTCTTGATATTCGTCGGTCAGAATCAATTAAAGATGGTCCAAATTTGATTGGTAACACGGTAAACGTTAAAGTTGTAAAGAATAAAGTTGCTCCACCATTTAAAGCTTGTAAATTCGATATTATTTTTGGTAAGGGAATTTCTAAAACTGGTGAGTTACTTGATCTAGCAGTTGATTTTGACATTATCAAAAAGAGTGGTTCGTGGTATGAATTTGCTGGCGATCGGATGGGACAAGGCCGTGAAGCCGCTAAAATCTTCCTTGATGATCACCCAGATGCTTATCGCTTAGTGAAAGAACAAGTGTCAGCCGCCATTCGCGGATAGTTAATCTAAAACTCCAACTTCTTGTTTGGAGTTTTTTTGACAATCAGTAGACACTGTCAAAATAATGTAAATTATTTGCTGATAAAAGCAAAATAATGACCCCATTTGTTTGAAATATGGCGGCTATTTAATTAAAATGCTTTTAGCATGGTTGATTAACCACAAAATTAGAAAGGAATTTTTTATGCAAAAATTTAAAGCCTATCTTCCGCTTATTGCTGGCGTAATCTTAATTATTGCTGCAGTGATGATTTTCTTACCTGGAGTTATTCAAAGAACACCAAGCCCACTTGGTGATTTGACGGTTGAATACTCTGGTTTACAAGCAGTTTTCGGACAATCAGAAGATCCAAAATTAAAATTTAATGTTGGTGTTTTTATTGGCTGGATGTTTGTGCTTGGCGCTGGTGTCATGTCACTAATCGGTGCGCTCAACAAAAAATTAGGTATTCTTGTTTTAGTTGGTGCGGGTGTTGCGATTGCCGGATCCGTTCTTGTTTTTCTTGAAGCTGTCTTATTTAAATCTGTGAACGATTTCTCTGGCATTCTTAACACAACATATAATTTAGGTGTTGGCCCAATTCTTGGTGGCATTTTTGCAATAATCGGGGCTTCAGCTGCGGGCTATGCGGGTGTTAAAGCGTTTTTAAGTAAATAAAAAGTTTCTATTTTAATCATAAACCTAGGCAAAACGCCTAGGTTTTTTGTTTTGCCTTATCTAAATATTATAAATATTAAAATATAATTCCCTTTTTCTTTGTCAAAGAAATGTAATTAAACTATAATGTAAACGTGAAACATTATTGTTTCGCTTTAAACCCATTATTTTGCTCGATGAGTAAATCGCATTCCATCATGGAATTTAAATAAACATAACGTTATTTATTGCTATCATAGGAGTAAAATTGTGGGCCATAAATGGCTCTTTTTGCCTTTTTATGAATTTTAAAACCTGTAATTCCTGGGTTATACGGTTTAGTCCGTAAGGAATCAACTACATCACAAGGAGAATGTATTTATGCCATTAGAGCTAGCCATTTTCCTAATCGTGCTGTCTTTAATATTTGGGATAGTCCTCGGACTCATCGGTTTTTATTTAATCCCAATATTTAAAGCCAAAAAAGCTTTGTCAAGAGCAGACAAAATCATTCGCGATGCAGATATTAAAGCGGAACATATTATTAAAAACGCTGAATTAGATGCAAAGCAAAATAGCATTGAAATGCGCAATGAAGCTGACAAGCAGATTAAGGAAAAGAAGGCAGAGATTGCTGTCCTTCAAAATCAGTTATCCCAACGGGAACAATCAATCGATCGGCGCGATATCGCGCTACTTGCAAAAGAAACAACGCTGGAACAAAAAGCCGAAGATTTAGCCCGTGAACGCAAAGAAGTCGAGAAGAAAAATGATCAGTATCAAGAGAAACTTGATGCAATCATTGTCGAATTAGAACACGTTTCACAAATGTCAACAAATGACGCCCGTGATGAAATCTTCCGGCGTGTTGAAAGCAAATTATCAAAAGAGATTGCCGCTTTCATTAAAAACAAGGAAGAAGAAGCGGAAGCGACCGTCAATGAACGGGCACGTGACTTACTTGTTTTAGCGGTTAATCGCTATTCACAAGAAGTGACAACCGAACATACAGTATCAACGGTAACCTTACCAAACGATGAAATGAAAGGCCGGATTATTGGTCGTGAAGGCCGCAATATTCGGACGCTAGAACAAATGCTTGGTGTTGATTTAATTATCGATGATACACCCGAAGTAATTACTGTAAGTTGTTTTAATCCAATCCGGCGGGAAATTGCTACGCGCTCTTTAGCTGTTTTAATTAAAGATGGCCGCATTCAACCAGGCCGGATTGAAGAAGTGGTCGCTAAAGTGCAAAAAGAAATGGATGAAGTTATTACCAAAGCTGGTCAAGATGCCGCATTCCAATTAGGCTTACCAAGAATCAATAAGGCATTACTTAATTATGTTGGTCGCTTAAAATATCGGACATCATATGGCCAAAATGGTTACATACATAGTATTGAAGTCGCTTCATTAGCCGGCATTATGGCGGCTGAACTTGGGCTTGATGTCAACTTAGCCAAACGCTGTGGTTTACTACATGACATTGGTAAATCAGTCGACTTTGAAATGGAAGGAAGCCATGTCGAACTTGGAATTCGTCTTGCCAAGAAATATGGTGAACCCGATGAAGTTATCGACTCAATTAGTTCGCATCATGGTGATACAGAATCGCGCTTTATATACTCGCAATTAGTAATTGCCGCTGATACATTATCAGCAGCGCGCCCGGGTGCGCGGCGTGAGATGCTCGAGAATTATATCAAACGGCTTGAACAACTTGAGTCAATTTGTAATTCTTATGATGGCGTTCAAACCTCATTTGCGATGCAAAGTGGACGTGAAGTGCGCGTGATGGTCGTTCCAGAAAAGATTGATGATCTCGCTGCCCATAAACTCTCCCGCGATATCCGTGAGCGAATTGAAAATGAAATGACTTATCCTGGTCAAATTAAAATATCTGTGATTCGTGAATATCGGGCGCAAGAGACCGCCAAATAGTTACTAAACTGAGGGGGTTCAATCCCCCTCTTTATCTATAAAAATGATTAAAATTTTATTTATCGGCGACATCGTAGCTAAAGTTGGTCGCCGCATGGTGCAAGAATTACTACCCGATTTGGTGAAAAAACACCAAATTGATTTTGTGATTGCTAATGGCGAAAATGCTACGCACGGTAAAGGCATTATTTATAATCATTATCAACAATTAAAGCAAGCGGGGGTTGATGCTATTACCCTTGGTAATCATTACGATGATCGTGATGAAATTCGCACGTTTTTAGATGCCGCAACCGATATTATACGTCCAATTAATTTATTAAATGATTATCCTGGCGTTGGTAGTGCGCTCTTTGATAATGGTCGTATACGTATTCGTGTGACAAACGTGCTGGGAAGTGCATTTCTTTTAGAAAAAGTTGAAAATCCATTTATTGCCTTTGATCGATTACTAACAACAATTGAACCAGGCGATATCCATATTGTTGACTTCCATGCCGAAGCAACCGCGGAAAAACGTTCGTTTGGTTATGCTTTTGATGGTCGCGTTAGTGCGATTATTGGAACGCATACGCATATTCAAACCCGCGATGCCAAAATTTTACCAGCCGGTTCAGCTTACATCAGTGATGTTGGCATGACTGGAGCGGAAGAAAGCGTCTTGGGTGTGATTCCCGATATTACTATTCGGCGATTTTGGCATGGTGAGAACAAGTTTTTTGACTATGATGATAAAGCCGCAGGATTACTTTCCGCAGTTGTGATTACAATTGATGAAAATACTAATCTTGCGACAAAAATTACCCCATTATATATCTTGGAGCACGAATAAAATGAATAAAGATTTAAAAATTATTGCCACCCCCGATATGCGTTCAGCGCGTGATCGGCGGAAAAAGCCAATTGAACTTGTTTATCCAGAAATTGAAGTAAGTCACGCGCTTCGCGAATTTGCCCGTGGTAAAACTTTTTATTTACGAACTTATGGCTGTCAAGCCAATGTACGCGATAGCGAAAATCTTGCAGGTTTACTTGAATATGCGGGTTTCACATATACAAACATTCTTGAAAAAGCCGATGTTATTTTTCTTAATACCTGTGCGATTCGCGAAAATGCAGAAGATAAAGTTTTTGGCGAAATCGGTAGCTTGAAAGCATTAAAGGTTGAAAACCCAAATTTAATTATTGGCCTTGGCGGTTGTATGCCACAGCAAGAACACGTTGTCACAAGTGTAAAAACAAAATATCCACAAGTTGATATTGTTTTTGGAACGCACAATATTCATAAAATCCTAGATTTAATGACAACAGTAATTGAAGAAAAAACGCGCGTGATTGATGTAGAGAGCATTCAGGGTTCGGTTATTGAAACGCCACTTGTGCGGCGTTTAGATGATAAAAAAGCGTACGTAAACATCATTTATGGTTGTGATAAGTTTTGCACTTATTGCATTGTTCCTTACACCCGCGGGCGTGAGCGTTCACGCACAAAAGCGGATATTATAGCGGAATGTCAAATTTTAATTGATGCGGGTTATCAAGAAATTACCTTATTGGGGCAAAACGTCAACGCATACGGCAAAGATCGTCCAGCAGAAGGTGACTTTGCTGATTTGTTACGTGAAGTTGCTAAATTAGGTATTCCACGTTTGCGGTTTGTCACTTCGCATCCATGGGATTTTACTTCACAAATGATTGATGTGATTGCATCTTATCCAAATATTATGAAGGCGATTCATCTTCCAGTTCAATCAGGCAGTGATGAGATTTTGCGGCGGATGGGTAGACGTTACTCCCGGGAACATTATCTTAAACTTGTCGCTGAAATGCGTGCAAAGATTCCCGATATTGCGATTACGACAGACATTATTGTTGGTTTTCCTGGTGAGACAAAAGAACAATTTGAAGAAACACTGACGCTTGTTGACGCTGTTCACTACGATGGTGCGTTTACATTTATTTATTCACCGCGCATGGGCACACCAGCAGCGAAAATGATTGATGATGTTACTGCTGAGGAAAAACACGAGCGTTATGAACGCCTTATTCAGCACACGGAAGCTTCAACAACCGCTTCATCGCTGAAAATGGTGGGCGGCACATACGCGGTTTTAGTTGATGGCGTTTCAAAACGCAACAAGAATCGCTTATCCGGATATACGGAAAATGGTAAACTTGTACATTTTGTCGGCGAACCTGCCCTAGTTGGGCAAATTGTTCAAGTCAAAATTATCGATTCAAAAGTTTATTCTTTACAAGGTGAATATGTCCGAGCTTAATTTTGAACAGGCTCTTCAATTACTCAAAGAAGCGCTTAATGATGATCAACGCGTGCAAGCGTTTTTTGCCTATCAATCCGCGCTAGAAAACGATTTTGAAGTGCAAAAACTTAATCGGGCATTAATTGAAGCACAAAAAGTCTTAACGCTGGCTTTTCCTTCACCAAGCGCTCATCAAAAGGCGAAAGATGATTACAATCAGGCGAAAGCTGCTTATGAAAATCATCCGCTAGTTGCCAATTTTATGCAAATTCAAATTGAAATCGCGGATTTATTGGCACAAATTAAAACACAACTTGAATAGATGACCAAATCGAGTTAATGCTATTTAGTTGATGCTTTTTCATCAATAAAATGAGATTTTTTGCACTATTAAACTATGTTAAAATAACCTTTGGAGAGAAATCTAAACGCACATGGAAAAAGTTCAATATACGCCGATGATGATGCAATATCTGGCAATTAAAGAAAAACACCCCGATACTTTAATTCTTTTTCGCTTAGGCGATTTTTATGAACTATTTTTCGATGATGCCAAACTTGTTTCCAAAGAACTGCAACTCACGCTCACCGGTCGTAATGCTGGACAAAAAGAACGTGTGCCGATGTGTGGTGTTCCTTATCATGCGATTAAAGGTTATTTAGCACGCTTAGTCGCTAATGGCCATAAAGTTGGCATTGTTGAGCAACTTGAAGATCCCGAAGAAGCTGTTGGTATTGTTGATCGCGATGTCATTCAAATTGTCACTCCAGGAGCGTTTATGGACGTTGAAGACCAAGATAATAATTTTATTGTCGCTATTGATGAAACGCCGCTATATTACGTAGTCGCTTATAGCGATTTATCAACTGGTGAACTTGCTGTATTTAATGTTGAGCATGACCGTCCATCACTTTTAAGTGCGATTGATAATCTTGCCGCCAAAGAAATTGTCGTTACTTCAAGTTTTGATAATTCATTAAGTGAAGATTTAACACGCAGTCGTTCAATTGTTTTTTCAATCGAAGACAACGCCCAAATGGAGATTGAAAACGAATATTTATTGAGCGATGTCCAAGATTTATATCAAATGCAGACAATCACTCGCCTAATTAATTATCTAAAGAAAACACAAAAACGCCAATTAGATTATCTCCAACCAGTAGTCGTGCAAAAAGCGCAAAGCTATCTACAAATTGATGCTTTTTCTCGTTTAAATCTTGAACTCACACGAACAATTCGCAGTGAAGATAAATACGGCTCACTATTTTGGCTGCTTGATGAAACGAAAACCGCGATGGGTGCGCGTTTATTAAAAAAATATATTAATCAACCATCCTATGATTTGCAGGAAATTACTGCCCGGCAAAGTATAGTTAATGACTTAATTGTTAACTTTCTTTCACGTGAAGATTTACGTAAACAATTAAATGAAATTTATGATTTAGAACGCCTCATCGCACGTATTTCTTATGGAAATGCTAATGGTCGTGATTTTTTACAGTTACAAACATCATTACAAACAGTTCCCGCTATCAAAAAACTCATCACCCATTTAGATAATTCAACGCTCACGCAAATCGCCGATAGCATTGATGATTTTACTGATCTATGCGCTTTATTACTAGAGGCAATATCGCCGGATGCCCCATTAACAATTCGCGAAGGGGGAATTTTTAATCGCGGGTATAATCAAGAGTTGGATGAATTAATTGATATTGCGCATAATTCAAAACGCTACATCGCTAATCTTGAAGCAAAAGAACGGGAACGCACGGGAATTAAAACTTTAAAAATCGGTTTTAATAAAGTTTTTGGTTACTATATCGAAGTAACAAATTCTTACCTTTCGCAAGTGAAAGATGAATTTGGCTATATTCGTAAGCAAACCCTCACCAACGGAGAGCGTTTCTTTACCGAAGAATTAAAGGAAAAAGAAACATTAATTCTTAATGCCGATGATCGAAGAAAAAAACTTGAATATGAATTGTTTCTCGCCTTGCGCAATCAAGTACGCGAAGAAACAGTAAAAATTCAAAGACTCGCTAACCATCTAGCGCGGCTTGATGTTTTGGCATCATTTGCTCTTGTTTCTGCCCGTAATCACTATGTGTGCCCCGCATTTAACTTTCAAAGACAAATATCTATTATTGATGGTAAACACCCAGTTGTTGATAAAGTATTAAAAGCCAAAAATTATGTTGCTAATTCAGTAAAAATGGAACCAAATGAAGAAGTGCTTTTAATTACTGGTCCAAATATGGGTGGTAAATCAACTTATATGCGTGAGTTAGCTTTAATTGTAATCATGGCGCAGATCGGCTGTTTTGTTCCAGCAAAATCAGCCGATATTCCGCTCTTTGATCAAATCTTCACACGGATTGGTGCCAGTGATGATCTCGTGAGTGGGCAATCGACTTTCATGGTCGAGATGAGCGAAACAAATTTTGCTTTACGGCATGCAACAACAAATTCATTACTGCTTTTTGATGAAATTGGTCGCGGGACATCGACCTTTGATGGAATGGCGTTAGCGCAATCAATCATTGAATATATAACTGATCATATCCATGCGAAAACACTATTTTCGACACACTATCACGAGTTAACCAAAATTGCTGATATCAATCAGCTAGTGAAAAATATTCATGTTGAAGTAGAAGAACATAATCAAGAAGTAACGTTCCTATATCAAGTTAAACCCGGCCCGATGAATCGATCATATGGGATTAATGTAGCTCGTTTAGCGCATTTACCTGATCAATTGTTGCTACGCGCTGAAACAATTTTGGAACAACTGGAAAAACAAAAACCAGTAACTGTACTTGCTTCAAAGAAAGAACACAAAAACATTGAACCAGCATGGATTAATGAAGTGCGGACACTTGATCCATTAGCGTTGACGCCAATGGAAGCACTAAATTTTCTTTTTAACTTAAAGAAGAAGATGTAATTATGAGTAAAATTGAAGTTTTATCTGCTGAATTAGCTAATCAAATTGCCGCCGGTGAGGTCATTGAACGACCAGCATCAGTTGTTAAAGAATTGGTAGAGAACGCTATCGATGCGGCGAGCACGAGTGTTGTTGTTCGTCTTTTTGATGCTGGACGGACAAAAATCATTGTTGAAGATGATGGCTCTGGAATGGAACAAAGTGATGCTGTTTTAGCATTTGAACGCCATGCGACATCTAAACTTCATGATGAATTTGATTTATTCCGCATTAAAACACTGGGTTTTCGTGGTGAAGCTTTGCCTTCAATTGCCTCAATTGCTAAAGTTACATTAACCACTTCAACTGGTTTGAGTGCGGGGACGAAAGTTATCATTGAAAACAATCAACTTCGGTATGAAAAAACATCGAGTCGGCAGGGTACAACTGTTGTTGTTGAAGAATTGTTTTTTAATACACCAGCACGCCTGAAATATTTAAAACAAGACTATACAGAGAATGCGAACTCTACCGAAGTCGTTCAACGTCTAGCGCTGGCACATCCAGAGGTGGCGATTCAATTGTATATCGATGATCGGAGCGTCTTTCAAACAACTGGGCGAGCGGACTTACTGGAAGTGATTATGAACTTATATGGGAGTTTTGTTGCTAAACGGATGCGCCCTTTTGCAATAAAGCATAACGATTTCAGTGTAACTGGCTATCTTGGGAAAGCGGAATTAATGAAGAGCAATCGCTATTCAATTATTACACTACTCAACGGCCGTAATGTTTATATGCCACGCATTCAGAAGGCCATAATTGATGCTTATCAAGGCTTTATTCCTCCAAGTCGTTTCCCCTTTGTGGTCCTGCATTTTACAATTGATCCGACACTTGTTGATGTTAATGTCCATCCAAGCAAGCGTGAAGTGCGGTTTTCAAAAGAAAAAGAACTGGAAAATTTGCTTTTAGTAAATATTCCTTTAGCTTTACGCGAAGATGATCAAACAGTGCAATTACAACGCGAGCAACCCGCAGCGATAAATACACCATTTAACGATGAACAAATTGCGCTTGATTTAGATTACCATTCATTTAATCAAAAAGACGCGTCGGTAAACCATGATGATAGTTTTGAACCAAATCAAAAAACAACAAGAACTTATCTAAGTGATAATAGTAATGATAATGTGGGTTTAGAGTCTAAAGATACGCCTTATATCGAACCATTTGCACAAATTGGTCGCACATATATTATCGCCCATGATGGTGAGGGTGGTTTTTATTTAATTGATCAACACGCTGCGGCAGAACGTATTAATTATGAAGATTTTCAAAAAACATTAAATGCTACCATGCGTACACGCGAACCACTTGTCCCGCTAGTGATTGACTTATCGAGTGGAGATGTCGCGCGTCTAACAGTAGAAAAAATTGCCTTATTGAAAAGTGTCGGTATTGAATTAATTGAATTTGGCCCACATACCTATAAAGTTGTTAGTATTCCTTTATGGGCAAGCGAATATGATGAACGACTTTATGTGAATGATCTTATTGACCAAGCAATTAATGATCAAATGCTTAACCTCAACAAGATTCGCACACACGCGATTGCGACGATGGCATGTAAAGCTTCAATCAAAGCTAATCACCACTTGAATATTGTTGAAATGCAATACTTGATTAAAGAACTTTTAAAATGTGAAAACCCCTTTGCTTGTCCGCATGGGCGTCCAACAATTATTCATATTGATAGCAATGAACTTGCTAAATGGTTTAAGAGAACCGGTCTATGATTTTTGTGATTTGTGGTCCAACTGGCGCCGGCAAATCGGCATTAGCGTTGCGTTTAGCCCAAGATTTTGATGGCGAAATCATTAATGGCGATGCTTATCAGGTTTACCGGGGAATGGATATTGGAACAGCAAAACCGACACCCGATGAACAAGCTTTAGTTCCACATCACCTATTTGATATTCTTGATGTTAATCAACCATTCTCTGTAGCCGACTATCAAAAATACTTACGGGAAGTGATTGCTAATCGGGAAAATGATCAACATCCTTTGTTTATTGTTGGCGGCAATGGCTTATATGTGAAAGCGGCGCTTTTTGATTATGACTTTCAAACACAAAAAGAATTTGACACCTCAATTTATGATCATTTAAATAACGAAGAATTGCATCGAGAACTAGCAAAAGTTGATTCGCTTTCCGCGGAGAAATTTCATATGAATAATCGCCGACGCGTGTTACGCGCGCTTGCCATCTATCATCAAACAGGCCTTAGTAAAAGCGCCATAGAATCTCAACAAAAGCATCAACTACTTTATCCTGTGCATTTTATTGGCTTGATGAATGATCGCCCAGAACTTTATGAACGAATCAATCACCGCGTTGATCAAATGATATCGCAGGGACTGGTTGATGAGGTTCTTCATCTATATGATAAATATCCAACGGCCAAACAAGCTTTTCAAGCGATTGGATATAAAGAAATTATTAATGGTTATCAGCAAAAAGAAGATCTTAGTGAAGTAATTGCTAAAATCAAACAACACACGCGTAATTATGCAAAAAGGCAATTAATATTTTATCGGACACAACTCCCGGTCCAGTGGTATCAAACTAGTGAGGAAATCTACAATGCTGTTAAAATATTGATTGAGGAGCAGACAGCATGAAATATTTAATTGTTGAGCTTTATGACCTTGTCGAAATGAAAAAACCTCATCCGTGTTCAACCCACAGTAAGATTTTTCAAGTCATACGACTTGGAACAGATTTAAAAATACAGTGTCAAGGCTGCGGTAATGTAATTTTGATGGATCGGGATACATTTAACCATCGTGTTAAAAAGTTTATCGAACATGCTGAAGCGCCTTTATTTAAAAAACAAAAATAACGCATATTAAATATTAATCAATCTCCTATGTATTTTATAGGAGATTTTTTATGTCGCTACTGGTGGCCAAAAATTTATCAAAGCAATATGGTAACAAACTCGTAATCAATAATTTTTCTTATGTTTTTCCAAAGCGCGGAATGGTGGCAATTATGGGTCAATCTGGAGTTGGGAAAAGCACTTTATTGCATTTATTAGCGGGGATGGAAAAAGCTGAACAAGGCGACGTTTATTATCAGAACCAAGCCCTTAGTCAACTATCCCGCAGGCAGTTGACCGGTTATCATCGCTATGCAATGAGTATTATCTTTCAAAATCATTATCTTTTTGAATACCTTAGCGTAGAAGAAAATCTATATTTGGCACTAAAAATTAAAGGTTATCAAGCAAAAGAAAGCAAAGATTTAATTAATTTTTTTCTACATAAATTTAATTTAGATTATTTAGCAAAACACAAAGTTCACACTCTGTCTGGGGGTGAAAAAAGTCGCATTAGTATCATGCGCGCAATTATTCATCAACCGCCACTTATTTTTGCTGATGAACCAACAGGGGCCCTTGATGAGCAAACCGCCATGGAAATCATGGATATTTTATCGACCTGTGCTCAACAATCATTAGTAATTTTTGTTACTCATAATGAAAAAATTGCAAGAGCTTACGCCACGCAAATTATCAATTTAAATTCTCCGAGAACTTATCAACAAAATTGGCATTTTATTGAAAGCTCAATAGTCGCTCCAAAATTAGCAAAACGCTCCGATAAATCACTAACGTTTTTATTAATTAAATCACGCGTATTTCAACAGAAAACGAGCACTGGTTTCACAATCGGTGCTTTGAGTTTAGCGTTTTTTGCTACGATATTTACCTTAGGGTTTAATCAAGGTGTGCATAAGTTTGCGCAAAATTTACCCTATCAATATCTCGATATGAACACCGCGTTAGTCCAAGAAGTTCATACTGTCGAGATGTATAACTCACCACTTGTGTTAAGCCGCGTTGCGTCTCCATCAAAAGATGTATTAGAGTGGTTATCTAATAAATATCCAAATATTACTTACCGATTTAATTATGACTACATCATTAATCAACATTTAAAAGTTAGTTATGGTCAGCACGCATTAGAAGAAATTGAAGTTGTAACCATTGATAAATGGCGAATAAATCCTGATCGAGAAAAACTTCTTGTGAGTGGCGTTTATCCTTCGCAAAATGACGCTATTGTTATTAATCAAGAGGCAAATCGCTATCTTTTATCGACAATTGAAGAAGACGGTCAAGGGAAATTTCTTGATTTTTCTCTTGGTTTTCAGTTAGATATACCGCATCCGAAAAAAAATGATGAAATTATCATCGATACATTAGATAAAACTTTTTCTTTAGAGATTAAAGGAATAATCCAAGAGGCCTCCTTATTGGAAACACCAAAAATTTTTCTCACGCAAGATTATTTAGAAACTTTAGTACAATCGCCAATGATTAATATGAGTGAAATAATCCAAAAAGATATCACTTGGGAAGAATATTTGAACACTGAAGAAGATGCCGGCCTTTTCAATTATGCACAAAGAATTATTTTTCCTGATCGATACATCATGAGTTTAATCACTGATATACAAAATTATCAAATTGCCGAAAATACAAAATTAGATTTTATTAATAGTGGCGCGAGCGGTATTAAAACCTTTCAAAGTCTGCAAACTTTTCTTAATATGGCTTTTCAAGGCTTTTTAATTATCAGCCTTGCAGGTGTTTTGGCAATTATATGCATTATTACTTTTGCAAAACTTGTGACAAACAAAAAACATTTAGCAATTTTAAGGAGTTTAGGAGCAAGTGATTACCAATTGCTAGCTGTATTTATTTGTGAAAGCGCGTTGATTATTACGGCGAGTTTATTAACGCTTGTAATTATTCCGAATCTTTTACAATACATTAATCCTTTTTTATTAAAGCTTACTGGCATTAAAGAAGCTATTGTGGTGCCCTGGCGATTATTAAATTTTGAGTACGGTTTAATTATTGGACTAGGGGTAATTACATTTGTTGTTTTCGTAATGATTATTAAACTTACCTTTAATTATTTTTCTCGCCAAATTATTTTAAAAGAGCTAATTAGTGAATGATTAAAATTCATAATTTAAAAAAGACTTTTCCTGGGGAGAAAATCTTGCTAAATATCAAATCACAAACTTTTCCTGCCCGCGGCTTATTTGCCATTATTGGCGATAGTGGCGCGGGTAAATCGACACTACTTAAGCTTATCGCAGGTTTAGATCAAAAATACACAGGTGATATTTTCTTTAATCAGCAATCAATTAAATATTTCTCAGCGCGAGAAGCGAGTGATTATCGTGCTTTTCATGTTGGTTTTGTTTTTCAAGACTTTCAACTTTTACCGCTTGATTCAATAAAAAACAATATTTTATTGCCTTTTTTATATTTGCGTAATTTTGATCAAGAAACGCAGCTTCGCCGCGTGAATGAACTGTTATCAATTGTTGGTCTTGATGTTGATGCAAAGCGGACAGTCAATACTTTATCCGGTGGTGAAAAGCAGCGTGTGGCCATTGCCCGTAGCTTAGTAATTAATCCAGATTTTATTTTAGCGGATGAACCAACAGGCGCATTAGATCAAGAAAACAAAGAACAAATTATGCGTCTATTAAGCGACATTGCTCAGCAAAAATTAGTTATTGTTGTTAGTCATGACCTTGCTTTAATGGAAAAATATGCCAGTAAGATTTTAGAGCTAAAAAACGGGGACTTAATTTTGTTAAATGAACAACCATTAATTGAGAAAGCGCGTTGTCATTTATCTATCTTACGGATTAACAAAGAATATCCAAAATTTCATCTTCCGCTTAACTTGATTATTCTCCATCACTATCACACTTTAAAACATAAACGGGGACGAACATTACTCGCTCAATTTGCCATGTCACTGGGATTAGTCGCCTTGGGGTTATCATTTTTGATTACCAATAGTGTATCAACGCAAATTCAGATGATGCTTAATGGCTTATTCGAATCACATCAAATTATGGTTAGCGCTAAAAATCAAAGTGAAAAGGCGCAGACAAAAATTGCTATACCACAAGATCAAGTTCAAAAAATAGCGGATACCTATCCCCTAGATGTACAACGGATCGGTGTTAATTATGAGGCGAATTTTGAACAGTTTTTTCCGGATGAAAATAAACTTGTACTCGCATCAACTGCGATGAAGATTCCTTTGGTCTCATTTAATATTCGTCATATTAATGATTATTGTTGGCTGCCCGCTGTTCAGGAAGAAATTTATCCATCTTCTCCCGTTATTATGGAAGAGGACCAATTGATTCTTGGATTGCCAATCAGCGACTTTAACACACTAGTACAGGCTTTGTATTTACATCCGTTAACGACTTTTGCTGATGTTGGCGAGTATCTAACTCATCATAATGTTCAAGTCGCTTTTGAACTAAAAAATGATAACTGGCATTATGAAGATCAACAAATATTTCAAATTATTGGCATTTACCCGAGTCTTCACCCACAGGTCGCGCATGATAATCCGCTGTGGAATCAAACGGTTTTTGAAGACAATATGCGATTAAAATCAACACTTGATTTCATTCAACCGGTAAATTTGCCTTGGACGTTGCGTAAAGCATATTTTCTCGATGTTAAAAATTCTGCAAAATTTCTTGATATGGCTATAAGAAACCCACAATTTAATCCGTTTATTCTACATCCACTCCGCAAATCAGAAGAAGAATTGAGCACATTACCAAGTCAAATCCGCGTCTTTCAAAAAAACTCTAATAATGTAAATTTTTCTGATATCGAATTAATTTATACATCAAGTAATAATATTATGACTTTTTATCCAACCAGTAATGGTGCATATTTGGCTTTTCCCGAAGCTTTAATGGTCGGCTTTACTCGTACGATGCTAATTTCTGCAAGCATTGAAGAGCTATTAGTTATTACTGAAAATAATTTACTAAATGAGACCGCAAAAAAAGAACAAAACATAATTTTTCCACCGCATGTGGCGGTTGGCTCCTTAAAAGGGCTTTCAGATAATAATGTACGATTTTCCAGCACCTTAAAAAACGTCTATCACGGAGAACAACCCGAAGATATTCATCAAATTGCTATTTCCACTGCGCTTGCTAAAAAAGTATTTGGGCATCTTGATGTAATTAACACTAATCTCCATATTGCTGTTTCAGATAATAGTGTTTTTACAACCAATTCAATAATCACGAATAGTTTTAAATTTCAAAGATTGCAGATTACGGGACTAGTTGAGGACAATCAAATGTTTATTTATCAAGAGCCATCTTGGCTAATAACTTATTATTCACTAGTTTTAGCAATTGATGCTTTTGAGCTACAACCAACTGGATTTATGCTTAAAGTTAATGAGCAATGTGAATTAGAAAAATATGTTAGTGAATTGAACGAGCAATTTCCGTATTTAAATTTTGTTATTCCAACAAGCGAATTAACTAAAGCTGTGGTTTTAACCACCGCGCAAATTGAAAAAATCATTCTTGTTATTGCGAGCACAGCAATTATTATTGCCTTTTTGCTAATCATTGTAGTGAGTTATTTAACAATGCTAGAAGAGCAAGCGATTGGTCGTCTTTTGCATCAGCTAGGTATTTCTCGCGGTGAACAACAAAGATTTTTTATGTTACTTTCTCCAATAATCGGTGGAATTAGTTTTTGCATTGCTGCTTTTGAATTACTGATTCTTCAAATAACTTTTCATCAATTATTTCAAACATATTTTCATACAAACGGTCAATATCAATTTTATATTAAGCCATTAATTATCATGATTAGTGTGGCCTTTATTCTCAGTTTTTTGAGTGGGAAAGTGGTGACGACATTTTATAAAAATCAAGGATAAATCTATTTAATAATTGCCCATTTACATTCAACCATTATAGGTAAGATAGTAATATTTTTAATTTATATCAAATATGAAGATTCATTTTTATAGCGTTAATAGCCAACTTTGATGGCGTGTATATTTTTCTTTTTCATTTGGCCTTATTATATATAATAGATAAAAATTGAGCGTATCATGCTGGTATTGATTAAAAAGTACGCTTTAATTGACCCATTTTATCTCGACCAATTCACGATTTATCTAAATGCGGACATTCTTAAAAAAATCGGATTAATTAAAAAAGCCCAGCCGTTAATTAGCCGGGAAAAGGCACCCCGGGAAAAAAGTAAAATTATTTGGATTTCCATTTGGATTAGTGTCGCTATCATCTTATTACCATTGCTAGTTTTAGTTACCCAACTTAATCAATTAATAAATAATGGTAATTTTTTTGCTGATTGGCTCACCTATATTAATAAATATGTTGTTTATTATTTTCTAGCAATTAATTCAATTTATCTTTCTTTGCTAATTTTTTCTGTGATTGGTAGTGAACAATCACTTAATATGTGGGACATCAAAAAGGCAAACTTTTTATTTGAACACGATTTATTACCGAGCATTTCGATTATTGCTCCAGCTTATAACGAGGAAAAATCGATTATTGAAAGCGTTACTTCGCTTTTAAACCTTAAATATCCCAAATATGAAGTTGTGGTTGTTAACGATGGATCAAAAGATCAAACAATGCAAGTGCTTATTAATCACTTCAAGCTTGAAAGAAAACATCCGTTTTTTACTCTTCCCCTAAGCACAAAGCCATTACGGGGCGTTTATGTTTCAACAACAACTCCAAACTTGATTGTGATTGATAAAGTTAATGGCGGGAAAGCAGATGCATTAAATCTAGGAATTAATGCAGCAAAGTACGAATTCGTTTGTGGGATTGACGCCGATTCATTGCTTGAAGAAGAAGCGTTATTAAAAGTTATGAGCACGACGCTTGATGATGCGCGCGCGCATATCGCTCTTGGTGGCAACATTGTTCCGGTTAATGGATGTAAGGTTGATCGGGGTAAGGTCGAGCATACGGGCTTAGGGAAAAAAGCGATTGTTCGCTTCCAAACACTCGAATACTTGCGGGCCTTTACTACCGGCCGTATCGGTTGGTCGAAATTAAATTCATTATTAATAATTTCTGGGGCATTTGGATTATTCTCCCGTCAATCTTTAGTTAAAATTGGTGGTTATTTAACGATTTCTGGTCAACTAAAAAAAGATACGGTTGGTGAAGATATGGAATTAGTTGTGCGCTTGACATATCGCGCCTTAAAAGAAAAACAACCTTATCGAGTAAAATACGTTCATCACGCACAATGTTATACCGAACTACCATCAGAGATGCGCAGTTTATTAAAGCAGCGTAATCGTTGGCAGCGCGGTTTACTCGATATTTTGAGCTATCATCGGCACATCCTTTTTAATCCGCGTTATAAGCAGCCGGGCCTACTCGGATTCCCATATTTCTTTATATTTGAAATGCTCGGGCCATTTTTCGAAGCCGTATCTTATTTATCAATCATTATTTCTTTTGCATTTGGACTGCTCAATTTACCAATTGTGATTTTAATGTCGGTAGCAACTATTCTTTATGGAGTAGTGATTTCTTTATTCTCCGTATTAATTACTGAGCGGAGATCTTCGTTTTTTTCAAACAAAGAAACTTTGATTATCACTTTTTTAGCAATTTTAGAAAATTTCGGGTATCGGCAAATAATGAGTCTTCATCGTATGGTATCAACTTTCTCTGCTTTAAAAGAAAGTGGAACATGGGGAAGTCAAAACCGCCAAGGATTTGTAAAAAAATAAAACAATTTGAGGTTTTCTGTAATTTAAAATAAATTTTTATGTTTCAAAACATTTATTGACTATACATTTTAAATTTGTGTTATCATGTATCAGTAAATAGTAGAAATATTAATTTACAACTATCTATTCGCGAAGTTTAGAAGAAAGGTTGTTTCCGATGAAAGGTAATGTCAAGATGTTCAACAAGGAAAAGGGCTATGGCTTCATTCGTACTGAAGAAGGCCAAGACGTCTTTTTCCACTATTCCTCACTAGTCATGGACGGTTTCAAAACCGCCGAAGTGGGCGAACCTGTTGAATTCGACTTAGAAGATTCCGATCGCGGCCCACGGGCAGCGAACATTCGCAGAGCTTCTAAGTAAGAATTTAATACATGAACACAAAAGCCACTTAAATGTGGCTTTTTCTTTATCTTTCAAGCATTATCTACTATAATTAGGCGAATAAATCTATGAATTTTTTTAGGAGCGGTATATGGGATTAAAAGCCGGAATTGTTGGACTACCGAATGTCGGAAAATCGACACTTTTTAACGCGATTACGGCGGCAAATGTTGAGGCCGCTAATTATCCATTTGCCACAATTTCTCCAAATACCGGCGTTGTAAAAGTCCCAGATCAACGGGTTGATTGGTTGAGTGCATTATTTGAACCACGCAAGACAATCTATGCGACATTTGAATTTAACGATATTGCTGGGCTAGTACGTGGCGCTTCGAAAGGCGAAGGACTTGGCAATCAGTTTTTGGCCTACATTCGGGAATGTGATGCAATTATTGAAGTTGTCCGTTGCTTTGAAAGTGCGGAAATTATTCATGTAGAAAATAGTGTTGATCCACTTCGTGATATTGCCATTATTAATCTTGAATTAGTGATGAGTGACTTGGATACATTAAGCAAACGCAAAGGAAAAGTTGAAGCTAAGGCAAAAGTCAGTCATGATAAAGATGCGATAAAAGAACTCGCGTTAATTGAATTATTAGAACAACAACTTTTAAGTGAAAAACCCGTTCGTTTACTTGCGACTTTATCAAGCGAACAACGCGAATTCATTAATAAGAATTATTTTTTACTAACAAACAAACCGATAATTTATGCAGCGAATGTTGCTGATAGTGATTTAGGTCGACCAATTGACAATCTTCATTTTCAAAAAGTGTCAGCTTTAGCAAAAAGCGAAGGTGCTGCTTGCATTGCGATTTCGGCGGCAATTGAAGCCGAACTAAGTCAGTTGCCCGAAGAAGAAAAAGTGGTTTTTCTTCAAGATTTAAATGTCACGGAAACCGGACTTGATCGCCTTGTACGGGCAACCTATGATTTGCTTAATCTTGCAACATTTTTCACGGTCGGAAAAGATGAAGTACGCGCATGGACGTTTACTAATAATATGAGCGCACCAGAATGTGCTGGTGTGATTCATTCTGATTTTCAAAAAGGTTTTATTAAAGCGGAAATCTATACTTATAATGATTTACGAAAATATGGTAGTGAATTAGCTGTGAAAGAAGCCGGAAAACTTCGGGTTGAAGGACGTGATTATTTGATGAAAGATGGCGATATTGTTTTTTTCCGCTTCAATGTTTAGAAAAGGAGAGTAATTATGCGTATTGGTTATGGCGAAGATATTCATCAACTTGGCGCAGATCGCCCACTAGTTCTTGCTGGTGTGACGATTCCTTTTAATGCTGGCCTTATTGGTCATAGTGATGCTGATGTGGTGATTCATGCGATTTGTGATAGTTTGCTTGGAGCTTTAGCACTTGGAGATATCGGTCAACATTTTCCAAATACGGATGTGCGATATTTGAATATTGATAGTGCAATTCTACTTAAAAAAACTTTTGATCTCGTAATAGAAAATGCTTATCAAATTCATAACATTGATGTCACCGTTATTTTAGAAAAGCCGCATTTAGCTCCATACATTTTATCAATGCGCGGGCGAATTGCTGAAATTTTACAAATTGATGTGCAAAAGATATCAATAAAAGCCGGGACTAATGAAGGATTAGATGCGATCGGTCGCGGGAAAGCGATCAAAGCAATTGCAGTTACGCTTTTAGAGGAAATTAAACATGACTAATACTAAAATTCGTGTACGTTACGCTCCATCACCCACAGGGTTTTTACATATTGGTGGGGCCCGTAGTGCATTATTCAATTATCTATACGCCAAACATTATCACGGTGATTTCGTTCTTCGAATTGAAGACACCGACATTGAACGCAATGTCGCTGGAGCGGAAGAAAGCCAAATTAATGATTTAATATGGCTTGGTATCGTTCCCGATGAATCACCATATCGCCCAAACCCAAAATATGCTCCATATCGGCAAACCGAAAAACTTGCAGTTTATGAAAAATATGCAAATCAGTTAATTGCTGAAGGCAAAGCTTACAAATGCTATTGTTCTGAAGAAGAACTTGCACTAAGTCGCGAACAACAAATCGCCGCTGGAATTGCTGCTCCTCAATATGACGGACATTGCCGTCATCTCACCGCCGAACAAATCGCTGCTTATGAAAAAGAAGGACGTGTTCCAACTATTCGTCTACGCATGCCAGACAATCAAACAATTGCTTTTCATGATTTAGTCCGAAATGATGTTATCTTCAACACGAATGATATTGGTGACTGGATTATTGTTAAAAGCAATGGCATTCCAACATATAATTTTGCGGTCGTGATTGATGACCACTTAATGGATATTACCCATGTTTTTCGTGGAGAAGAACATTTATCAAACACACCGAGACAAATTCAACTTTATCGATATTTTGATTGGCCACAACCAGAATTTGCTCATATGACACTTATCATTAATGAAAACGGCAAGAAACTTTCTAAACGGGACCTCAATATTCTCCAATTCATGTCACAATATCGTGATTTAGGATATTTACCCCAAGCGATTTTTAATTTTATTTTACTGCTTGGATGGTCGCCTGCGGACAATCAAGAATTTTTCACAACGGAAGAAGCAATTACTGCTTTTGATGGACAACGTTTATCGGCATCACCATCAACATTTGATCCACAAAAAATGATGTGGCTTAATGCGCATTATATTAAGCAATTAAGTGCAGAAGATTATCTAGATTTTATTATGCCTTTTATAAAGCAAGTCGAAGGAATTGAGCGTTACGAAAAAGATCAAATAGCGTTTCTCGCTAATTTATTTAAAAATGAAATTAAATTTGGTTCAGAAATAAAAGAGTTGGCGCAACCATTACTTAATTTTCAAGCAACCGCAGATTCTGATGAGTTATTAATGTTAGAACAAGAAAAAAGTCGGGAAGTCATCGCCTTCTTTAGCGATTTAATCCAAAAAGCGCCCAATCTTGAACCGCTGACAATTAAAGAAATTTTTAAAACAATCCAAAAAAATCTTGAAGTTAAAGGACCGGCTCTTTATATGCCAATTCGCTTAGCACTTACTGGTCGTAGTCACGGAGTCGAGTTAGTTAATATCATTAAATTTCTTGGATTGGATGAAACTTTGAAAAGATTAACGGTATATCGTTAGGAATTTATCAAAATTTTGATAATATAATTACGGGAAAAACATAGAAATGACAATTGAAGAAACCTTAAAACAAAGAATTAAGTTAGCATTAGCAAAAATTGGTTTGGAAATTCCGCTTGATGCGATTATAATCGAACGCTCAAAAGACCCGGCTCATGGTGATTTTGCTACGAATATTGCTTTAAAATTTGCTCGTCAACTAAATCTAAAACCGCAAGTTCTCGCTCAGCAAGTAATTGATGCGATTGATCAAGCCGGGATTAGCAAAATGGAAATTGCTGGTCCAGGATTTTTAAATTTCTTTTTAGAAGAGAGTTCATTAACAAGTGTTATAAAACGCATTCAACAACAGGGTGAACGTTATGGCGAGAGTTCTGTTGGTCAACAAAGAACAATTAATATTGAATTTGTTTCAGCAAATCCAACCGGTGATTTACACCTTGGTCATGCGCGGGGCGCGGCAATCGGTGATGCGCTCAGCCGTCTTTACCAAGCAGCTGGTTTTTGTGTTACACGTGAGTATTATGTTAATGATGCTGGTGTCCAAATCAATAATCTCGGTGCTTCAGTACGGGCGCGTTATCATCAATTGTTAGATGACCCAGTCTCTTTTCCAGAAGACGGTTATCACGCTGACGACATTAAATATATTGCGCAACTAATGATTAATGAAGTTGGTAACCGTTATTTAGAAGATTCAAGCGAAAGTGAAGAATATTTTACTCGGCGCGGCACAGAACTAGAACTCGATAAAATTCGCCGGGATTTAGCAGAATTCAGGGTGGCATTTGATGTCTTTAGTTTTGAAACAAATGTACGGAAGGATAATGCAATTGCGCAACTGTTGGAAAAACTCAAAGAGTATACCTATGTTGATGAAGGGGCGACTTATCTCAAAACATCACAATTTGGTGATGATAAAGACCGTGTAATTGTGAAATCAAATGGCGAGTACACGTATTTTCTTCCAGATATTGCTTATCATCTTGATAAACTTTCGCGCAATCATCAAAACTTGATTGATGTTCTTGGTGCTGATCACCACGGTTATATCAAACGGATGCAAGCTGCACTGATGATGTTTGGCTATCCGGCTGACACTTTACATGTAGAATTAATCCAAATGGTTCGACTTATTAAAGATGGTGAAGAATTTAAAATGAGCAAAAGGACCGGTAATGCAATTACATTACGCGAACTTTATGAAGATGTTGGTGTTGATGCTGTTCGTTACTTTTTCGTTGCACGGGCGGCAAGCAGTCATCTTGATTTTGACCTTGATTTAGCGAAGGAAACAAGCAACGCCAATCCGGTTTATTATGCCCAATATGCGCACGCACGGCTAGTAGCTGTTTTAGAAAAAGGTAAACTTGAAGGCTATAATCTTGATTTTTCCGGTAATGGTCTAAGCGCGGAAAGCGAAATGCAATTACTAAAAGAGTTAGAAGTATTTCCAAATGTGGTTAGTGATGCCGCAATAAATCGTGCACCATATAAAATTACAAATTTTGTGCAAGAGCTCGCTTCAAGAATTCATCGTTTTTATACAGAATGTCGAATTATTGACGCGGAAAATCGTTCTTTAACTGAGGCGCGCCTAGCTTTAGTTTTTGTTAGTAAAGTTGTTTTAGCAAATACTTTAAAACTTATCGGTGTAAGTGCGCCCGATAAGATGTAAAATAAACACGGAGGATTTTTTTAAATTATGGTAGTTTTACGCTCAAATTTAGATGTTGCATTTGACTTGTTAAAAAAACAAAACACATCACTTACGTTTAATGAACTGTGGGAACAAGTTGTTGAATCACAAGATTACGATGCGGCAGAAAAAGCCAAATTAATGTCTCGTTTCTATACAAACTTAACACTTGATGGAAGATTTGTTAATTTAGGCGATAACACTTGGGATCTACGTGAACACAATACGTACGATAAAGTTCATATTGATGTTAGTGACGTTTATTCCGATGTTGAAGAAGAAGACGACGATTTAGAAGAAGTTATCGAACGCAAAATTGAAGAAAAGAATGCTTTATTGATTGATGATTTTGATCTCAGCGAGGAAGATAGTGATGACAATCTTGCCGAAGACGATGAAAAATAAAGAAAAACATAAATAAAGGAGAAATAATATGCCATTAGTTTCAATGAAAGAAATGCTGATTAAAGCAAACAAGGAAGGGTATGCCGTTGGTGCATTTAATATTAATAACCTTGAATGGACACTCGCCGTACTTGATACCGCTGAAGCCCTTAAAGCCCCAGTGATTTTAGGAGTTTCATCTGGCGCCGCAAAATACATGGGTGGATTTAATACCGTTGCAAGTCTTGTTAATGGTTTAATTAAAGACCGCGGATACACAATTCCAATTGCACTTCACCTGGATCATGGAGCTTCATTTGAAATTTGCAAAACAGCAATTGATGCAGGCTTTACCTCAGTGATGATTGATGCTTCAAAATATGAAGTAGATGAAAACATTCGGATTACCAAGCAAGTTGTTGATTATGCACGCGCCCAAGATCGTTATATTTCTGTCGAAGCGGAAATTGGCCATGTTGGTGGTGAAGAAGAAGACATCATTGCGGAAACAATGTATGCGCGTCCTGATGAATGTGTACGCATCGTTAAAGAAGCCAACCTTGATTGCTTAGCACCTGCTCTTGGCAGCGTTCATGGACCATATAAAGGCGAACCAAAACTTGGCTTTAAAGAGATGAAGGAAATTAACGATTTAGTTGGTGTCCCACTCGTACTCCATGGCGGTTCCGGAATTCCTGACTTCCAAATCAAGGAAGCGATTGCCCGTGGTACTGCAAAAATTAATGTCAATACCGAATGCCAACAAGCATTCACTGCAATTGTGCGTGAAGTCTTGAAAAAAGATGAAAAAGTCTACGATCCACGCAAAGTTGTTGGACCTGGTATGAAGGGTATTGCTGATGTCGTCCGTGCCAAATGCGAAGTGTTTGGTTGTGTTGGCAAAGCCGCTTAATTCTTAAACCAATTTTATCGAAGGTGGTTGTAAACCACCTTTTTATTTTGTGAATAGTGGTCAATAAGGTATAATAAACTCCTACACAAAAGTAGATAACGAAAGAGAAACTATGAATATTCAAAAAGCGATTTATAAAAAGATTAAAAATGCTGACACAATTACGATTTTTGGGCATATTAGACCCGATGGTGATTGCTATGGTAGTCAAATTGGCTTGCGCGATGCAATTCGTGCGACTTTTCCAAAAAAGAAAGTGTACGCTATTGGGCGTGGACGCCCAGATTTACTAACATATTTTGGCCATATGGATGAGGTTGATGACGATGTAATAAAAAACTCACTCGTAATTACTGTTGATATTGGTGATTTTCCTCGTCTAGAAGATGCCCGTTGCTTAACTGGTCAAGAAATTATTAAAATCGATCATCATGTCTTTACTGATGATTTTGGTGGACTGGAATGGGTTGATACTGAATATGTTGCTTGTGGCGAGATGGTTGCCGATTTTCTTTTTAACTTTAAATTTAAAATACCCTCATCAACAGCAAAAGCGCTGTTTTTTGCGATTGCTTCGGATTCTGGTCGTTTCCAATACGGTCCAACAAATACACGAACATTTTTGTTAGCAGCTTATTTAACAAGCCGTGGTGCAAATCCTGAAGAAATTTTTCAGACAATTTATGTTTACGATGTGGAGGAAGTCCGTCGTAAACATCGCGTGCTTGTCGAGTTTAAGTTACGCCCGGGTGTTGCTTATTTAACGCTTAATAAAGATGATTTAGCACGGCTTGAAATTACTAGCAATCAAGTTGGTGGCTATGTAAACGGCTTAGCAAATATGAAAGGTTATCCAGTATGGGCATACTTTGTTGAAAAGCAAGAAAATGAAATTAGTTGTGAACTACGTTCATCTGGTCCCAATGTTCAAGTTGTTGCGGCGGAATTTGGTGGTGGCGGTCATCGCAAGGCGAGTGGGGCCCGGCTTAAGTCATGGGAACAAGTGGAAGCAATGCTTGCAAGGCTTGAAGAAATTGCCCGTATTGAGCCGATCACGGAGGATGCTGAATAATGTGGGAAAAAGAATTACGCGCGGCAATTGACGCAGGTCGTGCCGCGAGTAAAGTTATTTTAGATATCTACCACCGCGACTTTGAAGTTGAAATTAAAGAAGATCAATCGCCAGTAACAATGGCGGATAAATTGGCAGACCAATTAATTCGTAAACTACTTCATGCCGATTTTCCAACTTATGATTTTCTTACAGAAGAATCCATTGATGATGTTATTCGTTTGGATAGTGATTATGTTTGGATTGTTGACCCAGTTGATGGGACAAAGGATTTTGTTAATAAGAAAGATGAATTCACCACGAACATTGCACTTAGTTATAAACATGAAATTGTTGTTGGTGTGATTGTTGTTCCGGTGAGTGGGCTAATTTATTACGCGACTAAAGGTGGGGGAGCATATCGTATCAACAAAAATACGATTACAAAATTAACAGTCAGTGATCGCGATGATAATCTAACTGTATTAGCTTCACGTTTCCACTTAAAAGAAGCTGAAATTGATTTATTTACAAAATATCAATCAACAATTAATCGAGTTGAAACATGTGGTTCTTCACTTAAAGCCTGTCGCATTGCCGAGGGTAGTGCCGAACTATCTTATCGATTAAGTGATGGGACAAAAGAATGGGATATTGCTGCTAATCAACTGATCGTTGAAGAAGCTGGTGGCGTTTTGCTCAAACCAGATTTCACTAAATATAAATATAATCGTGCTGATGTCGTTAATCGTGAAGGCTATATAATTGCGAATAAGCAATCGAACATCTTGCTATAAATTTGGAGGAGCATATGTTGAAAAAAAATAAAATATTTGTATTTTTACTACCATTAGTTCTTGCTAGCTGTCAAACAACATCGACAGCGAGTGAAGATCTCACCTCGGTATCATTACCACCGCTTTCTAACTCACAATCTGAAGTTGAACCACTTTATGATGGCGAAGGAAATATTCTTGTGGATATTTTTGGAATTAACGATTTCCATGGAGCGATTGTCAACCAAGACACAAGCGATGGACTTGAACTTGGTTTTTCAAAGATTGGTGCTTATTTAAAAGCTAAAGAAGCAGAAAATCCATATGGGACAATCATTACTTCATCAGGAGATATGTGGCAGGGTTCAGCTGATTCCAACCTAACAAAGGGTGCATTAGTGACTGACTTAATGAATTATATTGGGTTTGATGCGATGGCTTTAGGTAATCATGAGTTTGATTGGACTGATGAGGCAATTTTTGCTAACAAAGAATTAGCAAGTTTTCCATTTTTAGGGGCTAATATTATGGAAAAAGCAACAAACACGCTTAGTGACTTAGCGGACGCCTATACTTTAGTTGATTTAGGCGCTATTCAAGTTGGTATTATCGGAACTATTGGATCAAGTTTAGAAAGTTCAATTTTGACAAGCGCGGTAGCCGATTACTCTTTTGAGCCAGAATCGCAGTACGTAATTGCCGCACGTAATGAATTGGAACAACAAGGCGCAGATGTTTTTGTTCTACTCACGCATGATTCATGGGTCACGCTTGACTCGGAAGCGCGCGCAATCATCAACGAAGGTAACGAACCATATGTTGATGCCGTCTTTTGTGGACACCAACATGCTGGTGATCGGCATTTAGAAAATGGTGTACCGGTTTTACAGACAACCGGTATGGGACATGAATTGATGCATGTACGGCTCGCGGTAAACCCAGAAACTTTTGAAACTAGCGTTGTTGACTATAATCGCATTAACGCGACAACGATTAATGCGTACAATCCGGATGCGACTTTGGATCAAGTGTATGACTATTACTATGTAAATTTCATTAAAGATATTAAAGAAGAAGTTTTAGGTTCATTAAAATCCGAAATGGCGGAAGATACATTGGGAGTACATACAACAAAAGCGATGTATGAATATGCACAAACAGTTGAACCGGAAGTTGCGCTTGCTGTCCATAACTCGGGTGGAGTTCGGGCGCCGTTACCCAAAGGAACAATTACTTACGGTGACGTATATAAATCCTTACCATTCGACAACTATACAGCGATCGTAACAATTGAAGGAAACGATCTTGCCCAACAACTTAGTTGGAACAAATTTTATCCAAAAGATTTTGTGCCACAGGCCGGCGTTGAATATCGCGTGATTTCGATATCTTACCTCTTAGAAAAAGAGGCTTGGTCATATGTTACAAGTGATACTGCTTATGTTGAGCATCCCGACGGCGGCTACTATTATCCACGTGATATGGTCGCTGAAGCCTTCCGAAATAATACTTTCTAACAAATAAAATAAACAATACAAAAACGGCCTCTTTTTAAAAAGAAGCCGTTTTTTACATAGTTATTTTTAAGCGACTAATTCTACGCCAAGCACACCAGGAACTTCATCCATGAGGACGACTTCTAATCCATCGCCAATTGTTTGATCAAGCAATGAGCAGCCCTGGCAAGCACCGAGCATCCGCACATAGACGATGCCGTTTTCGAATCTAACAAATTCAACATCACCGCCATCACGTTGAATGAAAGGGCGTATTTTTCCAATTGCAAGTTCAATTTGTTGTTCAATATTTTTAACTTCCATATTGTCTCCTTTGTTGTAAATATACTAGCATTATTCAAATCTTGATGCTATTGATACGATTAAAAAAGAGCCCTAATATTAGGACTCTACATTCGAATAAAGACGAGAGAAACTAGATGGTTACTTTCCAAAGACCATGGAGGTTACAATATTCATAACCTTCAACAGCAACTTCATCATCAGCAAGAGCGAATTGGGCAACAGGTTGTTCACCCGGCTTTAAATCAACGCGGTGGACAGCCTTATTTGTGACGAGAATAATCCATTGGATGTAGTGGGCATCAGTCATTGGGTGAATAACATCACCAACCGTTAAAGTAATTTTGTTGCCTTCCTTTTTCACAACAGGAATGTGTTTTTCGAGAGCAACATTTTCTTGAACATTGGCAGTGATTTCACGCATTGGCTCATTGCAGCAAAAAGGATTAACACCCGAGTCGATAATCATCTCAATGAAGTTACCGCAAATGTCACACTTATAGAAACGAACTTTTGGCATAATATATTCTCCTTTCAAAATCTATCTTTAGTATATCAAATAGTGATATTGTTTGCACAAAAAAAGCCCATCAATAGATGGACTAAATTTTTT
>JAQWCH010000016.1 GCA_028705995.1 Bacilli bacterium
CGAGAAAACCGAATAAATAAATTGCTAAACGAATAGGAAAATAGCCACCGAAAACGGTAAATAGATTAAAAATATGAATCTCTAGTTTATATGTTAAAAAAGCGGCAACAAAAAGGCCGGCGCCATAAAGAAGGAACCGTCCGGAGAAAAATAGCATCACTAAACCAATGCCTTTCGCATTTCCGCTTGTTAAAACGCGTGCTTGTAGAACAAGAAGGCCAAAACACGCTAATGAAATGAACGCACCTAATAACCAACCAAGCAATAAATCAATACCCGTTGGAACCAATAAAAGCAAAGCAAAAATTGCGGCACCAAGCACGTATAGTGCAATTGCCAGGAGAGTGATTTTTTGATTTGTCGACAGATTTTTACAGTTCATCTTTTCTCCATAACAAAATTACTATAAGGAATTATAACACAAATATACATATTTATCGGTGCAACTGGCTAAAACAAGATGTTATAATTCTTCAATATTTTTTAAATCTTTTGCAATTAAAACAACGCGTTTTTGCGCTTCTTCTTTTGTGATTTCACCCTTTAGATATTGGTGAATTAACATTGCAACTTCTTTAGCCCCGTCTTGATTTAAACCCCGTGTAGTTAAAGCGGCTAAGCCAATTCGAATGCCACTCGTCACACTCGGGCGTTCTTGATCACCAGGTAGCATATTTTTATTCACGGTTACATTTATTTCTTCAAGCATTTTTTCAACTTGTAGACCTGTGAGGTTAAAACTTTCTTTTGTGTTAAGCAAGAATAAGTGATTTTCTGTTCCTGAAACAATATCACCAAGTTGTGCAAAAGTGGCAGCGGTGACTTTTGTATTTTGAACAACCGCTTCAGCATATGCTTTAAACGCTGGCAAACTCGCTTCATAAAAGCATTGAGCCTTAGCGCCAATAATATTTTCGAGTGGTCCACCTTGAAGCCCTGGAAAAGTCGCTTTATTAATTTTCTTAATAATTTCTTCATTATTTGTAAGGATAATTCCGCCACGGGGACCACGTAAGGTCTTATGGGTTGTCGATGTCACAACATCAGCATAAGGAATTGGTGAAGAGTGCACGCCACCAGCAATTAAACCCGCGACATGTGCCATGTCGACCATAAAAATTGCATCTATTTTCTTTGCAATCGCACTAATCCGCGCAAAATCTATTTCAAATGGATAAGATGAAAAGCCGGCTAAAATCATCTGTGGGTGTTTTTCAAGTGCTAATTCTTCAAGTCGATCATAGTCAATGTGCGCATCACTACCAAGATGATAATGAAGAATTTGATAATATTTAGCGGAGAAATTAACCGGTGAACCATGGGTTAGATGGCCGCCTTCATCAAGACTTAGTGAAAGAATTGTATCGCCGGGGTTTAAAAGCGCGTAATAAGTAATCATGTTCGCGCTTGAACCGGAATGTGGTTGTACATTGGCGTATTTTGCCCCAAATAAATCGCAAAGCAAATTAATTGCAAGTTGTTCAACATCATCGATGTTTTGGCAACCACCATAATAGCGTTTGCCGGGGAATCCTTCCGCGTATTTATTCGTCAAAACGGAACCACAAAGGGCACGGACTTCTTGACTGGCAAAATTTTCTGAAGCAATTAACTCAAGCCCCTCATTTTGCCGCGCAGTTTCATTAGCAAGATAACTTTTCAACAATTCGTTCATAAATAACATTCTCCTTAACTTGTTTGTTCGCTATAATTATAAAGACTGCAAGTGAAAATTGCATTAGCAATACGATGGTTTATAATAATTTCAAAAGAGGTTTCTACAAATGAATAAACGGCGAATGAAAAACGAAGCGTTAATTGCCCCGTTTTTAGTCCAACCAATTGCTCATCGTGGATTACACGATGAACAAAAAGATGAAAATTCTCTTTCCGCATTTCGGGCAGCGGTCGAACACCGCTACGCGATTGAACTTGATGTCCATTTAACAAAAGACGGTCAACTTGTTGTTGTTCATGATTCTTCATTGGAACGTGTCACTGGTCAAAACGGGATTGTTGAACAAATGGAATTAGTACAAATCCGTCAATATGTACTAAAATTATCCGGCGAAAAGATTCCGTTATTAAGTGAAGTGCTTGAACTTATTAAGGGCTATGTTCCCCTGCTTGTTGAATTAAAAGTCAGTAAAAACGGAAAATCATTAGCCGATGCCACAATTGCCTGTTTAGCACGTTATAAGGCTAAAACGATGATTGCAATTCAATCATTTGATCCTTTGGTGATGAAATATTTACGCAAGACATACCCAAAAGCTTATGCCTATGGACAATTAGCCTCGCGCGATATCGGAAATAACCAACCTGGTTATGTGCATTTTCTTTTTAACACGATGTTAATTAATTTAATTTCGAAGCCAAATTTTACTGCCTATGATATTAATTATCTACCACGTTTTAAAATTAAATGTATTCGGCGCCGGATGCCGCTTCTTACTTGGACAGTTGATAATGAAGAAAAATTAAAACTCGCTAATAAAGTCGCTGATAACATTATTTTTGAACATCTTATTCCGTAATCTTCGTCATCAGTTTTGATTTATTTCATGGGAACATGATAAATATAAAAAAGAATGGAGCTAATCTTATGGTGGAAGAGAAAAAAGTGCAAAGTCCAGGCTGGAAATTGAACACAAAACAGATTTTTTATGTTGGTCTCGCGTTTTTACTAATTTCGATGTTTTGGGGTCTTTATGACCAAACGATTAAAATTATTTTGCGTAATCGTTTTGGGCTTGACCACACAATCTCGGGGGTTGTGCTTGGATTAGATAATTTCCTCGCATTAATTTTCCTACCATTATTTGGTGCCTGGTCAGATAAAACAAGATCAGGTTTGGGAAAAAGAAAGATTTATATCTTAATTGGCACGATTTCGGCAGCAATCTTGCTTGTCGTGCTTGGTATCGTTGATGCTTGGCAATTTAATTCAATCGACGCTCATCAGGTTTCACAAGTGCTTGGTGATTCAACAAATGGGTTTTATTTCACAGTAGGCGGAGTGCCTTGGGATGCTGATATCACACAAGCGGGTCTTCAACCTCTTGTGATGAGTAGTGAACTTGTCGCTGACGCACGAGCGGCTTATATTTTAGAAAATATAACGCAACCAAACTGGCATATCTTTACCATTTTCATGGTTGTTTTGTTCTTCTTATTAATGGCGATGTGTTCGTTTAGAACTCCGGCTGTTGCTTTGATGCCTGATGTGACAATCAAACCTTTACGGTCCAAAGCAAATGCAATTATTAACGCCATGGGTACAATTGGCGGTGCAATCACAATCCTTGCTGGTATGATGCTCGGTGATTTAGAATACGTTAACGCCGCGGGATCTTTACACTATATTCCGTTATATGCACTAATCGCTGGCTTAATGTTAGTTTTCCTTTCCATATTTATGTTTTTGGTCAAAGAAGTTAAATGGGCAAAACAAATGGAGGAAGACTCCTTTAAATATGGTATTGAAACAAAAGAAGACGTCGAAAATGTCAAACAAAATAAAGAAGTTAAAATGCCACGCGCTGTATTCATCAGCTTCGCATTAATTTTATTATCAGTCTTCTTATGGTTCTTCTCTTATAACGCTGCGTCGAGCGCGATTGCCTCCTATGCCGATGAAGTTTTAGGTATTAGCAATACGTTTGCGGTCACCGCGATTGGCTTTGTCACCGCGCTGCTTTCTTTTTATCCCGTCGCACTTGTTTCGCACAAAATTGGACGCAGAAAAACTATTCTAATCGGTATTGCTGTAATGTTTACTGGTTTTATTTTTGCAACACTATCCGGTGAACTTGGCATCTTTTGGTTCCTATACTTAGGTATGGCCATCATTGGTGTTGGTTGGGCAACCATTAGCGTTAACTCGTATCCGATGGTTGTCGAAATGTCCCATGGGGCAAATATTGGCAAATATACTGGTTATTATTATTCGGCAAGTATGCTAGCACAAATATTAACACCTTTTATTTCTGGTTTATTTATGGATGCCTTGGGTACGCGGGTATTATTCTATTACTGTCTTTTATTCGCTTTATTAGCCTTTATTCCAATGTTCTTCGTCAAACACGGCGAGCCTAAAACATACGAAGAAGCGCAAACAACAATCAAAAGCGAAGAATAAATGCATTAACTCGTTAAAAATAGATGAATAAAACTGATTTTAATGGTAAGTCACTACTTCCGTTAGTTAACAAAAAACTCTTTTTGCTTGATCAAGATGGCACTCTTTATAAGGGGGACCATCTTTTCCCGGCAACAAAGAAATTTTTAGCTGCCTTAAAAAAGGCAAATATCAGTTATATGTTTATCACCAATAACTCATCACGGAGTATTGAAGATTATGTGATGAAGATGGAAAAACTGGGAGTAAATACCTCACCTGAAGAGTTTTATACATCGGTCGAAGCAACTCTTTTATATTTAAAAAAACATCATCCAAATAAGACGGTTTATCCTGTCGGAACCGCTTCTTTTATCAAAGCGTTAACCGATAATAAAATTCTACTCGCTTCGCCAGAAAAGGCGAATATTGCCCTTTTATCCTATGACACGGAACTCACTTATGAAAAACTTTTTGCCCTAAGCAAAATGTTAACACTCCGTGATGTAACTTATCTTGCTACCAATCCTGATTGGGTATGTCCAACTGATTTTGGGTTTGTTCCTGATTGCGGCTGCATCGCTTTTATGATGCAAAAAGCTACGGGCAAAACACCAATTTATATCGGTAAACCTTCGCCATTAATGATTGAAACAATTATTGAAAATTTGCATCTACAAAAAGAGGATGTTGTCGTAGTTGGTGACCGCCTTTATACCGATATTAAGAGCGCCCAAAATGCTGGTGTTGATTCAATTGCTGTTTTATCGGGCGAAGTAACGCTTGAAGAAATAGAAAAAAGCCCCCAACCACCGACCTATGTCATCAATGATGTTGGAGACTTAATCAATCTATTTAAATAAACGGGTGCGCCCGTTTTTTTAAATGGTAAAATCGCCTTTTTGATATAACTTGGCCCGCCGAAAAATTAAATCAATCACAAACACTAAGATGATTGGTAAGACAATTTCCATCACAAGAATTGCGATTGCGGTATACCAACTTGAACCCATTTCTGCCCAAGTTCCGAATTGGCCAACCAAACCACTTGTACCCATTCCAGCACCAGTTTTATTACATTGAATCTTAAATAAAGTTGTGGCAATTGGACCAAGAATAGCTGATGTAATAATTGTTGGTAACCAAATAATTGGTTTTTTTAAGATGTTTTTAAATTGCAGCATTGATGTGCCAATCCCCGTGGAAATTGTGAGGCCAATTGAATTATCTTTTCTTCCTTGGATAGCAAACCCCAACATTTGAACAGAACATCCCACGACAGCAGCGCCTCCGGCTAAACCAGAAATGTTAAAGGCAATCGCAATCGCTGCACTACTAATCGGAGCAGTTAAGGCCATACCCATGACGACAGCAATAATAATTCCCATCAATAGCGGTTGATATGTGGTCGCTGTATTAATAAATTGCCCGATTAGTACCGTAACATAGTGGACCGGAAAATCTAGAATAAACGTAATCAAACCACCAAAAATCGCATAAATCAACGGAATTATAATAATATCGACCGGAGTTTCTTTTCTTAAAATCAAATTAACAATCGCAATTGTGGAAGTCACAACAATATAAACGACAAGTGGATCATTACTAAATCCAAGATAAGTAATGTTACTTGCAATCCCACCAACCGCGGCTACGGCGACTAATTTTAAGCCCTTGAGTTCAAGGCTAAGGCCAATTCCAACAGCAATGCCCACGCCCATTAAAGCTTTCAAAACATTACCAAGTGCGATTAAACTTGCGCCAATATTCCACAAACGACCGAATAAAGAAAAGTCATAGTTAATTAAAGTGCCTATTTGGCCAATGATTACGCCGATGATTAATGTCGCAAAAAGACCCTTGGCCATTCCGTTACTTGTTTTAATTAGGTATGCTAAAAAACGTTTACCAATTTCTTTCCATTTTTCACGTCCAGGTTTGTTTTTGCTGGGCACGCTATTAGACTTTTCCTCAACAGGTAAATCTGATGAAACTATAGGTTGTTCTTCTTTTATTTCGTCTTTTTTCATACTTTAGAATATACGCTAAAAAAACTATTTCTTCCAGACAATTAAAAGCACTTACACCACGAATCTATTAAAAAGCCAACTTTATTGATTCATTTTAATCATTTGTTGAATGCGTGCGAGAATAAGATCGATTGCTACTTGGTTGTATCCGCCTTCTGGAACAATAATGTCAGCATACACTTTAGAAGGCTCAACATAAAGATCATGCATGGGGCGAACCGTTTTTAAATATTGTTCTTCAATGCTTTTAAGTGTGCGCCCGCGTTCAATCATATCGCGCTGAATCCGACGTAAAAGTCGGACATCGCTTGGAGTATCTACAAAAATTTTAAAATCAATTAAAGTGCGAATTTCTTCGATTGCCAGCACAAGAATTCCTTCAACAATGACGACCGGTGTCGGCTCGACTTCAACACGCACATCTTCGCGTAAGTGTGTAGCAAAATTATACTGTGGTCGCTTTATGCTTTTACCAGCTTTTAAAGTTTCTAGGTCGTGTTTAATAAGCGGTATATCAAACGCTTTTGGGCAATCATAGTTCACATCATCGCGTTCACTGGCACTTAACTCGGGCCGATGACGATAATAATTGTCCAAACGCATAATCGTCACGCTGTCGGGTGGACTAATTTCCGCTAAATGATCGGTTAGCGTTGATTTGCCTGATGCCGTGCCGCCCGTAATCCCGATAAAAAATACTTTATCCATTTTTTATCCCCTTATTATTTTACCAAACATCACATTTTTTAAAAAGAAACAGCATTTCTAATAAGCCGTGGATGGCATTGACAATCAAAAAATATTAATATTTATTTAATCATTCAAAAACATCTTGTGGATTATTTAAATACGCTTGAATTTTATTAAAGCCATCTGCTAATGGCTTGCCAGAAATAAGTGCGTGATGAACGTTGATATTGATGTGCATCGTAACTTTTTCTTCTTCAATATGAAACTTATCCCAAGTAATTCGGGGTATGTAGGCTAAAAGAGTGTTGTCCATCGGGTGCGTAATAGCGCTAAATTCCATCCAAGGTGTACTACTAAAATAAAATTGATCAAACCGTTCATCAATTTGTGGATTATTGAGGGCTTGCCCTTTTTTAATATCGGCAATTTCGCGTTTTGCGTCTTGTAAAAAAGTTGCAAAATCAGCACGGATATCAACATTATCACAATTATCATATAAACCAACATCGGTCATAATAGTAAAAGCTGGGTCAATTTTATCAAAAAATAAAATATCTTCTCCGTTATAGCGATAACGAAATTCGTTTACTTGATTTAAAGCTTTGGTAACAAGATAAATAAGCGAAAGATATATCGGATATTCGTGATTTTTCACATATTGATAAAACGTCGTGATATCTACAAGTGACGTAATTCCATAAGTTGGATCGGTATAATTTGAAAAAAGGACAAAGTGTTTGCGTCCGTTAAAATCTTGGACTTTTATTTTCGCAAATTGATTCATCGTGTTTATTCCAAGCCGATAATTTTAGATAACGGCGAGCCCCTTTGTATCAATTTTAGCAATAATTCCCGCAATTACACGCATATATTGATTATTCGCCATTAGATGCAGTAAAAAATAATAAATAATTAGTAATAATAATCGAAGAATATTGTGTTTTTTTATACAAATAAGTAAAAATGCTTGAAAATCGATTGATAAGCGAATGATAATGAAAATAGTATCGCTTTCTCTTTATTTTGTATCGAACAGTTAGGAGAACATATGTTTAAAATCGAAAATCTGCGATTTAGTTATCCTAAAGCAGAAAAGGCAGCAGTAAATAATATTAGTTTTGAAATTAATAAAGGTGAAATATTTGGCTTTCTGGGGCCTTCTGGGGCTGGTAAAAGCACAACACAAAAAATTCTAATTAAGTTGTTAGATAATTACCAAGGTCAAATATTTTATGATGGAAAAGATTTGAAAACGCTTGGTCAATCGTTTTATGAAGATATCGGCGTTTCTTTTGAAATCCCAATTCATTTTTCAAAGCTTACCGCAGTCGAAAATTTATCTTTTTTTGCAAAACTCTATCAAAATAAAGCTGATATCAACGAACTTTTAAAAAAAGTCGGACTTTATGAAGATCGCAATAAAAAAGTTGGTGAATTCTCAAAGGGAATGAAAGTGCGACTTAATTTTTGTCGCGCGCTCCTTAACAATCCCAAAATGCTTTTTTTAGATGAACCAACAAATGGTCTCGATCCTGCTAACGCAATGATCTTAAAAAACATGATTAAAGACTTTAAGAAAAATGGCGGTACTGTTTTTATCACCTCACACATTATGAGCGATATTGATCAGCTTTGTGATCGCGTTGCCTTTATCGTTGATGGTCAACTAAAACTGATCGACACTCCGCGCAATCTCAAACTGCAACATGGTAAAAATATTGTGAAGATTGAATATTTAGAAGATGGTGTTTTAGCAAGCCGCGAGTTTCCCTTGGTGGATTTAGGAAACAATCCGGACTTCAATCAAGTAATTAAAGCCAATCAAATTCAAACCATCCATAGCGGCGAAACGACGCTTGAGGATATTTTTATTCGTGTAACTGGAGTGAATCTTGATGATGAATAAATTTATACATTTGCTCATCGGTGAGTTTACACGGCTAAAAAAATACAATGTTATCTTAGTAAATTTACTGGTAACAGCCATCTGGCTTTTAGCTTTATATTTCATTGAAGATAATAATCTTTTTAATTCAATGTTGCCGTTCATTTTGATGATCGATACTACAATGATGGCGTCGTTATTCATTGGAGCGACAATGTTTTTTGAAAAAAGCGAGCAAACAATTGCGACTTTACTTGTAACACCGAGCTCCCACCATATGCATATCTGGGCAAAGGTTGTTGCCAATACGGTTCATATGCTTTTTGGTTCAATATTAATTGCGTTAATTTTTTATTTTGTGCGTCAGGTTGAAATTAATTTCTTTTATCTATTAGTTGCCTTGCTACTAACGACAATCTTTCATAGTATTCTTGGGTTTGTTTTCTCATATTTATCGAAAGAATTTACTTCAATGTTAATGGTCATGATGGCCTATAGTTTGCTATTTATGATTCCAACCATTCTTTATAATTTCAATATTATTTTTGTTGGAGATGTTTATAAATACATTCTGATCCTCTCTCCAAGCCAAGCCGCTTTATATCTATTAGAATCCGCTGTTAATGGAGTGTTTAAGCTCGAGAGCGGTCTAGCAATTGCCGCTTTAGTCCTTTATAGCGTGTTACTCTATGTTTTGGTTGTCGCACCTAAATATAAGTCCTATACAATCAAACAGAGTGGGGTATAAACATGCATTTACAAATTCTCTTTATGCAAATAAAGCGTATTATGCGCGATAAAATGTATATTTTCTTTGCGTTATACCCACTTTTTATCGTCGCGCTTTCTTATTGGCTAATTCCTTACTTGCGAACGGAAGCTGGAGATATTGCTGCCAATGTTGTTGTTCTTTTATTAATCTTAATGACGCCATTTATGTTTGGCGCCCTCACCGCGTTTACGTTATTAGATGACCGTGATGATCATGTATTTACAAGCCTGAGAATCACCCCATTAAAAATTACGACCTACATCAATATTAAACTAGTAATTGCTTATCTTTTTGGCGTTATTTCGTCATTACTTGTTTTGTTTATCAATGATTATTTATCAATGAGCGTCCTCGATAAAATACTTGTCGCATTACTATCGAGTATGAGCGCGCCGACAATCGCCTTATTGGTTAATGCTTTTAGCACAAATAAGGTTGAAGGTTTCGTTATATTGAAATCAACCGGCCTTTTAATTATTTTACCGATTGCCGCTTTATTTGTAACAAGTTGGACAGAAATATTTCTTGGAATTATTCCCGGTTTCTGGCCAGCGCGAATAATTACGCTGAGTCTTTTGCCAACTGATTTTTTAATGCCTAATTATCTTTATTTTATTATTGGAACTTTGATAAACCTGATATATATTTTTGTTTTTTATCGAATTTTCTTGAAAAAAAGATAATACTTTTATTAATCATGTAAAAACTAAGCAACTGCTAAACCCTTTGCTTCAATTTTATTGATGATTTCTGCGAATTCATCACAATCTTCCATATTATCGATGGGTAACCATAATATGCGTTCAGCGGGTATCTGATAACGCGTGAAAATTGATTGTAATGTTGGATAATAATTGGCGTTATGTTTGGCAAGATATTCTTCTTGCCCCATTTCGATTGCCCGTCCGCGTTTAGCGACATTGCTGACTAATTGATCGTTGCGGCGCATGATGACAACATGTACATCAAGTGGCGGTAAATGTTTGAGACCTTCTTCGGCAATCCGATAGACGAGTTCGAGTTGCACATCATTAATATAACCCTCACCATGTAATTGTTCAGCAAAAACTAAATTTGAAAACATCGTTGAATCACTAATAAAATTGGTGTTATTGCGCTCCTTATATAAAAGAATAAAAAGTTCGCTATAAAAAGCGTTTTGCGCGATAAACGACATTCGTTCTTTATTTAAATAGAACACGGGCAAGTATGGTGATTTCGCCACTGGTTCTTCAATTAATTTCGCTTGGTAGTAAGCAGACAATTTGTCGGCAAGCAAAGACTTACCGGCCCCGGTTGGACCAATTATTCCGATTTTCATTTTGTTTGAACCTCCTATTGGTGGCAAAATGATGTAGCGACGTTGATTGATGTTTTAGCGGAGCTCAAACGAGCTCTCTTCAATCATTTTTTGCACACGACTCACAATTAGATCTAAAGCAACTAGATTATAACCGCCTTCTGGAACAATAATATCGGCATGTACTTTTGAAGGCTCGACATAAAGATTATGCATTGGTCGTACTGTTGTTAAATATTGGTGTATAACGTTTTCTAGTGTGCGCCCACGCTCATTGATATCCCGGTTAATTCGTCTTGATAATCGGACATCAGCTGGTGTATCGACAAAAATTTTAAAATCAATTAATGCCCGAATTTGTGGGATGGCTAGAGTCATAATCCCTTCCACAATAACGACAGGAGAGGGTTCGATGCGCTCAAGTGCTTTTTTGCGGCAATGATAAGTAAAATCGTAATCTGGACGATTAATCGCTTTACCCGACTTCAAAGCGTTAATGTGACTGACAATCAGATCAACATCAAAAGCTTCTGGACAATCGTAATTTAGTAACCGCCTTTTTTCAAGCGGTAACTCAGGATGATCAACATAATAGTGATCAAGTCGCAGCACAATGATGTTTGTGGGCTTTGAATTATGGGATATGTTATCGGCAAGTGTTGACTTTCCCGATGCTGTCCCGCCACTAATGCCAATTACAAATATTTTTTCCATGGAGTAGCCCTCATTAATTCTAGCAATCATAACGTTGTTTTAGTAGTGACATTTACTAAATAGCGCTTTCATTTGATTAATGTAATATTTTTAAAAATATCCATGCTAAAATTAATTGTTATCGATAAGGAGATTGACATGCGTATTGGAATAAATGGTCCAAATGGCGCGGGGAAATCACTATTGACCCGCCAACTAGCTACATTTCTATGTTATGAAATCGTTAAAGAGCCAGTTGAACATAATGAGTACCTAAGTTATTTTTACGAAGACAAAGACACCTTCTCATATATGGGGCAAAACGCCTTTTATGCGGCAATGTTCCTCCAAATGTGGAACACAAAAGATAAAGTCGATGTGATTTTTGACTCGACCTTCTACAGTAATCTAATTTATACCGAGCTTTTACATCTAGAAGGCTATATGACGCCCGCTCAATATGAATTATCCCTTGCGATTGCCCGTGAACACGTAAAACAATTACCGCCAACAGATTTAGAAATTGTTCTTGTTCGCGACAAGACGCTTCTTTTTAAACATGTTGCCCAGCGTGGCCGTCCATTTGAAATTAATGAAATCAATTATCTTAATTTTCATTATGATCATTATTACGCTGCCGCCCGTGAAGTTTATACTAAATTTGCATTCCCAGCGGAAAAACTTTTATTGCTTGAAGTGAATGATTTGAAAGCTCCTTTAGAAATCGCGCGCATTGTCGCATTAATTAAAGAAAAGGTTGCTGAAAACGCTAAATAATTATAAATAGCCGGCATTGGGTTGATAGATCGACCACAACTTTCGATAGTGAAAGTGAATTTCTCCGTTAACTTTTCCTTTGGAATTAGATAAATAGTAACCATATACTCGTCGATATTAATATCTCATAGCTTCTTCTACCTAACCAACAGACAATTGGACCAATCCATTTACGGCTTAAAGCTCAAGATAAATGCGTGATAATCGATAGTAATAGACTAGGAAAACCCACATTAATGAAATGTCTAAATGCCGATTTGATTGCAAAGGGGCTTTCTGTTGACTATATTCCGCAAAACCCAATAAGAAAAGATTTAGGAATTGCTTCCTGGATCTCCCCAGTTAATTTCATAGTTTTAGTGAGTTATTTTAGGATTCCCCAATTTTCCCCGCTCTATTTAATAGAACCACTTTATTACACTAATAATGTGCGAGGCTTTTATATACCGTGTATTCCTTAAATCCTTTCGGATAATCGTATATTTCCATGATTTTTTTATAGCCTCTTTTTTTATAAAAGCCGAGTGCTTGAAATTCAAAAGTTGTTAAATATAAGTTTTGAAACCCTCTTTGTTCCGCCTCTTTTTCAATTAAATCCATTAATTTAGTTGCTATGTTTCTACCGCGATACTTTTCCTTAACATATAAAACATTAATAAAAAGATAATCGTACTTAAAATTACCGTAAATCCCTCCAACAAATTTGCCGTTATCTAAAACAACAAACTGAATATCGACAGTTTCTGAAGAAAAATTTAATGACTTGCGCATTTTGCGATTTTCTTGTTTTAAAACTTCATCATAATGCTTGATATGTTCATCAGTTACCTGCACTTCATAGTCTTTACTTGTTTCATATGGTGTGAAATCCGTATTTAATAAAAAAACATTTTCCCCGCCTTTGGGCATATCTTCCAAACGTCCTTTTTCGACATATCCTAATGATTTAAAGTCGGTGACAACACTGGGGATTACACAACTAAATTGGATGCCCTCAGCCTTGTCACAATAATATTCTTTAATGTCATTTAATAGATTTTTAAGAACGTCTAAATTTTTATAGTAGATTCTTTTAATATGACACCAATCGGATGACATTTTGGTGTGACAAGCGCCCAATATATCATCAACTTGGCAAACATAAAAATTTTGCTTATCTTTTTCTCGATAACCAGTTTGCGAGCGATTAAATGCTTGTAAACCTTTTATAATATCGTCGTTATATTTGAAGTCTTTATCTTCAATGAATTCAAAACGCGCCAAAAGAATCACCTCTTTTTTTTAAAATTTTAAACTAAAATTCTTACTAATTATTATACTCTTTCCCAGCGTTTTTCACAAATCGGACAATGGCTTTCCATTGAGTAGAAAATTGTTTTAATCTATAAACGTGATCCTTGTTTAAATCCAATGGCTGAAAGTTTATTTGTTTTGTTTATGTAAAAATTAATATCGTCACTTATTTAAAATAGATACCGCATCACAAAAAACATTATTTAAATTTATCTTTAGTTTGGCTAAATGGAGTTAATCTTAAAAATACGCTTTTTAAATAATAAACTAGCAATAATGAAGTTTTTTCTAGAAATTTGTTTAAAAGTACCCGTTTTTTGGATATCGATATGATATAATTTTTACGGAAAATCATCTATGAGGGCACATCATGATTGAAGCCATCGTTTATTTATTAGCTGGACTTGGAGCGTTTCTTGTTGGTTTTAAGATTTTATCGGATAACGTCCAAAAATTAGCTAATCAGAAACTCAAACTATTATTTAATAAGGTGACAAATAATAAATTGGTAGGCGTTGGTATTGGCGCCATTATTACAATGATTGTCCAATCCTCCTCAGTAACAACAATTATGGTTGTGGGTTTCGTTAACGCTGGTTTGTTGAATCTTGTACAGGCCACTGCCATCATTATGGGTGCAAACATCGGCACTACGATTACCGCCCAATTGGTCGCTCTCAAAGCGTTCGATGTTACCTTTTATGCGATGATTCTTGCTGTCATCGGTATTTTTGGCGAAATGTTCGTAAAAAATGATAAGGCTAAAACCATTTTTTACTTATTAGCGGGCTTAGGTCTAATATTCATTGGTTTAGATGTCATGGCGAGTTCGATGAGCATCTTTAAAACATCGCCCGCCATCACCGCTGCCTTGACTTCGATAAATAACCCATTTTTACTGCTTTTAATTGGCATCATCCTGACTGGAATTATCCAATCATCGAGCGCCGTTACTACCATCTTAATTTCAATGGTGGCAGCAGGATTAACCATCGGTAGTGGTGGCAACTCAATTCTCTTTGTTGTGCTTGGCACAAACATTGGGACTTGCGTATCGGCGTTACTTTCCGCCATCGGTGTGACTAGTAATGGTAAACGTACCGCGTTGATTCACTTGATGTTTAATGTTTTTGGAACAATTCTTATTTTTCCTTTCCTCTTCTTTTGGTCGGGTTTTATGGACGATGTTTTGGCAAAAATGTTTCCACTACCGGGAATGCAAATCGCCATGTTCCACACGTTTTTTAATGTAGTTTGCACGCTTGTTTTTTTGCCAATGAGTCCCTTATTCGTCAACCTATCAAAAAAGATCATTCGCGAAAAGATATCCGTCAAACCCGCGTCCTTTTTCGATGAACGTCTATTAAAATCACCCGCCGTTGCCTTGGGGCAATTGACCAAAGAAACGACGCGCATGGGAAATCTCGCAATGCAATCACTTAAAGATGCAATCGAAGCATTTATTATCCAAGATGCCATTGCTATTGAGAGAATCAAACACAAAAATTCGGAAATCGAACAATTGGAAAAAGAAATTACGGAATACCTTATTAAAGTCTCAATTGATGATTTAGGTGTCGAGGAAGAAACTATGGTATCTCGCTTATATCATGCATTAGGTGACTTTATTCGTATTGCCGAAATCAGCGACAACGTTTTAAAGTATACCCGCACAAGCATAGACAAACATCTTGAATTCTCAGAGGCGGTTCGCATGGACTTACGGGTTATGTTTGGGCTTTTGGAAAAAGAATTTGCATTGACTAGCGACCTATTTATTAATCACCGTTTCGAATTGCTCAAAGAAATCGACATAATTGAAGAACAAGTGGACAACAAACGTAATCTGATGATTGAGGAACACCTTGCTCGTCTCAATCAAGGAAAATGCAGTCCTAATAATAGTGCAGTCTATATAAACTTCGTCAGCAATCTTGAACGTGTCGGCGATCACATCAACTTCGTAGCCCACTCCTATGAAAAGGAAAGTGGCGAAGTTTCAATATTTCATGATTAGTCAGCAATACTCTTGAAAAAAAGCGAATCGGATATTTCTTTCCCTTTGTTGGTTGCGTGTTGTCAATATTTTACCTTAGAATCGGTGTTTTTGTCATCAAGCTTTTAGAAATGAGAAAAACTTGATAATTTTGCTGCTTTGAGTGATGTATGAATATACAGAAAGGGAGAAGAAAATTAAGGTAAATTTTGTTCGCAAAGCAACAACAGAGGAATTAATCCCCCAAGATGAATTCATCATCGAAAAGACGGTTAACTTAAACAAAATACAGTTTGAAAGCTTCATCAAAGCCCCACTTCAAGATTATAATTTCATTATCGAGAATATTGAGTCCATGCATTGTGACAACAAAGGGGTCTATCATTGTATCTTCGTTACCTCTGAAGATTTTGATTTCGGGATTTTAATAGAGAGTGAAGGATACCATCATGCAAGGTATGCTGCTTATCTACCAAAAGTGATGCTAAAGAAAGACCAAGAAAAGTAAGAGCCATTACAATAAAATGTAAATATCTTTTCCCCCGGTCGAATTTTGAAATCGAGGCAAGGGTATCGCTGAGGGGACATAATTTTTACGCGAGACCAAATTTTTGAAAATCTGAAAATGACCTTGCAAAAATGTTTCGAGTTTCCTCGTGTGTCGAATGTGGGATTGTGATTAGAGTTCCAACTACTCCTGAAAACCTTTTAATTGCGCAAAATAATGGGCTTATTCAAAATAATGCACTAATTGTTGAAACAAACCACAATAATTGAGTTTTATGCAAAAAAAAGGAAAATATACAAAAATAAAGGGGAAATTGCCTTCTATTCTTTAACGTTTTATCGCCATTGTGGGGGGGCGAACCCCCGCCACATTAAATTTTAATTCCGCCATGGTAAACAAAAGAACTCAGCCATTTCGGACCGAGTTCTTTTTGCTTAACAAGTAATATGTTTTCGTTGTCGTTGCGTCTAATTCATGACTAGTTGGGTATGACAAGACATTGCAACTTGGGTATGACAACTTCGAATACATAGCAACTTGGTATAATTCTGATGGTGGAGATGCGGAGAGTCGAACTCCGGTCCAAAGAAAGTTCTGTACTAGCGCCTACAGTTTAGCCGATATTAGATTTAACAAGTGAGAAGTCACCAGCAAACGTTTCACATGCGATTTGCTAAATTTTCGTCGATACAAGCGCAACAAGTGCATCGCTTATTCCTTTGGTATGACACCTTCTAGCTGCGTGA
>JAQWCH010000030.1 GCA_028705995.1 Bacilli bacterium
AAACAAGAGACAAAGTAACATCAAATAGATATTTACTTAATTTAATACTTAAAATTTTTAATCTAAACTATCGAATAGGGTCTAGTATATACTATGAATAATCTTTGATTGGAGAAATTTATGTCCGTACTAGAAATTGTCTTAACGAGTGTATTAGGGGGCCTAGTCCTTGTCGCAGTTTTTTACTTACTTGTTTTTCATACCAATAAAAATAATCGGCTTGAACTATTTGAAGTGCTTAATGACGACGCTGTAATTGGTGCAACAGTGTTCTTCGGCGATAGTTTGACTGATTTCTTCCCAGTTCAGGATTTCTTTCCAAACCGGATAATTTATAACCGTGGGATCGCCGGTGATACAACAAAAGACTTGCTTGAACGACTTGATAACGTTGTGAAGATCCAACCGAAAAAAATTATTATTCAAATTGGCACAAATGATCTAGGTAAAGGTGTCAAAATCGAAAAAATCATTAAGAATATTGAAAAGATTTATCAAACGTTACAAAAAGAAGTGCCAAATATTGAAATCATTGCTTTATCCTTATACCCAGTCTCTCATCACAAGATGTGGTTATCGCCAGTTATCGCCGGTATCCGCTCACGCAAGAAAATTTTAAAAACTAATACTTTATTGCAAGCATTATGTATGAAAATGAACATTCCCTTTGTGCAACTATATTCACAACTAGCGGATGCTAAAGGTCGGCTTAATCGCGAATATACGCTTGAAGGATTACATATCTCTGGTCGCGGTTACGCCGTTATTGCTAATGTGCTCAAGGACTATTTATAATTTTATTTTGCAATAGTGTTGTTAGATTTTTTGCTGCTAAAAGTTATTTAATAATAACTCACATGATATAATTGCAATACATTAAGAATTTATGAAAGCTAAAAAAGTATCACCATTTGAAGTATACCTAACAAATCTGCCGGAAGCAGAACAGTTTAAACTGACTGCTTATTTTTTAGAATTATCAAAACGCATCGTATTGCCACCAAAGGAAAAACGCAAGATTATACGCGACTTTGAGCAAGTTGTGCAATATTATCTCGACGCGGGTATTCCGGTTGATTTAGCGTTGCAACGGCTTGATCTTGCAAATCTTGGTGGTTTCTATGCACGTCCCGCCACGCGCTGGTTTGCCTTAGATTATGCGGCAAAAATTTATCCACTATCACTTGCTCATGGACAAATTTCCTTATTTCGTCTTTCGGTCTATCTCAAAGCACCAGTGCAACCAGAAATTTTGCAAATTGCCTTAACTTTTACGATTAAACGTTTTCCACAATTTGCGACTACTTTAAAAAAAGGCTTTTTCTGGCATTATCTTGATTCAACAAAGGGACACTATCCAGTGATGGAAGAAGTCGAGCGACCGCTTTATCCAATCCGAGTTTCGCTAAGTGGTTCAAAAACATTTAAAGTACTTTATTTTCAAAATCGCATTAGCGTTGAAATTTTTCATGCTCTAACTGATGGGAGCGGCGGAATGGTTTTCCTTAAAACATTAATTCGTGAATATTTCCGCTTACTTGGATTAGAAGCACCACTTGATGAAACAACTTTTGATATCAATTGCGCTCCCGACAGCGCGGAAGATAATAACGAATTTGAAAATGCACCGAAAGGTCCGGCATCGGGTTTTATCAATAAGAAATCACTCCAACTAAGCGGTGCATTATCGCGGATAAAACCATGTCAAATCATTCACTTTAAGATGTCTTTACCACGCTTAAAAGAAGTTTCAAAAGCTTACGGCACAACAATCACTGGCTATATTAGCGCGCAAATGTTGGTTGCTGATAAATACGCGACCGAAACTAGTAGCGGTGATTTAACTGTTCAAGTACCGGTTAACATGCGCAAGTTTTATCCTTCAAAAACAATTCGGAATTTTAGTATGTATTTTGGTGTCCGTTTACCAATTGATAAAGTGACTTCGACAAAGGAAATTATCCCGCTTGTCCATCAGCAATTAGTGGCAAATTCTTCACCAGAGAAGATGACCGAAATGCTTTATTCAACAAAGCAAATGGTACGTAAATTACGTTTTATCCCGTTATTTATTAAAACGCCAATTGCGAAGCGAGTCTATGGAATGATTGGTGAAAGAAGTTATACAAATACACTTTCTAACCTTGGAATTGTCAATTTTCCTTCGCAACTAGGTGAACATATTGAAAGTCTTGATTTTATTTTAGGTACGGCGGTTGTTAACCGTGCGAATGTCAGCGTTGTAACGTTTAAAGATACCGTAACATTATCAATTTCTAAAAATACGACCGATAACGCTTTTGAAGAACGCTTACTTGCCTTATTTAATATCGATGAAATACCATTAACAATTGAAGGGAGTGATGTTTATGAAAATGCTCAATACGTACCCACCCGCCAAAAAGCAAAAACTCGCAAGAAGTAAAATTAACGAGTGGGCAAAATGGCCATTTTTATTAGCAATTTATATCCTTCCAATTGTCAATGTTATGACCGGCCTACCAGCATGGAGTGTTGTTGCTTTATGGTCGCTATGGATTGTTTGGACGATGCTATTTTCGCCTCAACTTGTCGAATATAACCGGATCAGTAATGTGGTTAAACTGATTACTAATGTGGCAATTCTTTTAGTATTAATTGATTTATTATTATCACCGGGCTGGGCGATTGAAGTAGTCGCCTTAGTCGGTTTTGGTGGTCTTGTAATTTTAAGTATTTTATTTTTCTCTAATCTTCAAAAACAACGGCAAAATCTTTTTCCATTGTTATTATTTATTTTTGTCACAATTGCTTTATCAATTACCGGATTAATCATATGGCGGAGCAATGCGCATTGGTCAATTATCGTGCTTGCAACAACGGGTGGCGCTTTTTTACTAACAACGGGAATTGTTTTACGCAAAGATTTGATTAATGAATTCGCAAAACGTTTTCATATTAAGTAAATATAATCTAATTTTTTATTTTCCGACATTTTTATTATTGACAGTCAGGATAATTTGGCATTAATGACAAATAGCTATTTTAATATGTTTTCATTAAAAACAACCAATGGTTGAGCGAATATACAACTAAAAGGCGATAAAATCACCAAATAAGTGTTAGGAAAAATCTCAATGATTTTTATAATGAAGGTGCAAAGAGGAGAAAAACTATGCAAGAAACATTTGGTCAAAGATTTGCGCGTTTAAGAAAGGCAAGAGGACGTACGCAAGAAGAAATCGCTCAGAAAGTAAATGTGACACCGCAAGCGGTATCAAAATGGGAAAATGATATTTCTTCACCCGACATATTACTACTTGGCGAATTAGCCGACTTATTAGATGTGAGTCTTGATGTTTTGCTAGGACGGACGCCACAAGAAACAGCATTTGTCCCAGCTGAAGAACGCAAAGACATCAAAAAAATGATGCTTAAAATTATTGTCGATAGTGTCGATGGAGATAAAGTACGCATTAATTTACCGATGGCCTTAGTCGAACTCTATTTATCTTCTGGTCTTGATATGCCTGAGGTCAAAGGTAACAAAGCGCTCGCTAATCTTGATCTCGAACAAATTTTTAAGATGGTCGAGCAAGGAGTAATTGGTGAATTAATGACTGTGGAATCAAGTGACGGCGATACAGTGCGGATTGTGGTCGAATAATGAATATTTGCGTTTACGATCATGAAAACCGTAAGCGTATTCGCTTGTGGTTTCCCTTGAGCATGATTAAGTCGCGTTTATTCATTAGTTTAATTACTTCAAAAGATATTGCCAAACAACCAATGGATAAGAAGAAAATTCGCATTCTTTTACAAAAAGCTTATCCAATCTTAAAGTATTATAAGAAAAAGTATCGCCACTTCTCGCTTGTTGATATAACTAGTCGCGATCATGATGTTGTGAAGATAACGCTCTAAAAAAATACTCATCACTTGTAAGAGCACAATCTTTTCAAGGATGAGTTTTTAATTTTTTAAATCGCCTTAAATTAATTCAA
>JAQWCH010000031.1 GCA_028705995.1 Bacilli bacterium
GTTATGGCATACTTTTTGCCATCTGTGATTTCTGATACATTTTCAATCCAGTTCCATCTAACTGTGCCGGCTTTGGCAACTCCAAAAGACTGTTGAGAAATCATGCCGATGCTTATTGCAAGAGTCATCCCTGCAAGCAAAAAGCCAACTTTGTTAATCATTTTCATATATATTACCCCCTTTTGGCTAATACTGATTACGCCAAGAACTCCCAAATAAAAATTCATGAATGGTCGTAAACAAAATGCACATCAATGCAAAGTCAGTATAAACTTTGTTGTGCACATTAAAGACAAGACTTTTTTTGAATTTGTTTTTTAGTCTCCAAAAATAAAACAATCGTATTATCTTGTTTAATACTGCGGCCTTTAATTTTTTTGGTTCGTTTTTGCTAATATTTCGAGATTATCTTACTAACAATGGCGTGAATAAACAAAAAAAGTCCCCCAATTTAGATTCTAGAACTTATAGTTCCAAGAGCTCAAATTTAGGGAACATATTCAACAATTTTGGCTTTATCGTTCAATATTAATACAAATCCGACACTTGGATATTTGACCCGACAGTAGTTTGCTATTTCCCCGACAGCACATAAGTCTCTACCCGACATAAGGTTTTTACCATAAATTTCCACGCGTAAAGCGGCTAAAAAACCTTTATTTATAAATGACTTTTATTAATTTTGCGCCTGATTTGATGCTTGATGCATCAATGTCTCTACCTACATATATGTCAAAATGGTGTTTACACTTGAGGCACTCAACTTCAAAACTACCATAGTCGTTTGCTCCTCCTGGATGTGTAAGACTACCTATTTTGAAACAATTACGCACCCTTACTGATTTATTCACACCCCTGCAAAAAGCTAACCACCCCAACAAAATATCTTATAATGAAGACGATTAATGATCATTACCTGCCCAATTAGTTTTGTCTATTTTGCTTCACTTCTTATTTAAGGTCTTTCCATTGACTAGATACGTCGAGTTTCGTGGATTGCTCGAAAAAAGTGCCTTGAAACTCGTAAAGTAACATATTTTGGATATAACACCATGGATCAAAGAGATCGGAATTACTTTTTATTGTAAAGAAAAACACCCCCTGCGCTGTAAAGATTTTAGCTGTTCCACATTAATGGCTTCGGATTTTTTCATCTGAAAACCTATGCTTGTGCTTAAACAGCAAATCTTTAACGGTATTTCTCGGCTTTAATTTCAAAACATAGCCATAGTAGAATTTTTGATTAATAACACCCAAAAACTCAGGGATTCTAATACATAAAAACATTGTTTTTTTTCGCTAAGATTTTTTAAGCCAACCGAAATATACTGAGAATGATGATATCAACGCAGGAACAATAATCTGAATAGTATTGACCTCAGGGGTTATAGTAATACCCAAAAGAGTTATTGGCAAATTCCACCATAAACCAAATGAAGCATGGACGATTGATTCCCAAGCAGTCAATCCCGCGAAAAATATAGCAAGGTCTTTATATATGCTACACACCCTTAATTCTGTTTTTACAAATTTTTAGTATTCATTACGCGCATTGCATTTAAAATTGCAATAATCGCAACTCCCACATCAGCAAATACTGCTTCCCACATGGATGCTACGCCTAATGCCCCAAGTACAAGGAATATAGCCTTAACTCCCAATGCAAAGATAATATTCTGCATGACAATGTTCCTTGTTCTTTTAGCAACTTTAATTGCTGTAACAATCTTGGATGGTTCATCTGTCATAATAACAATATCAGCAGCTTCAATGGCTGCATCCGAACCTAATCCTCCCATAGCCATACCAATATCCGCCCTTGCAAGCACAGGTGCATCGTTAATTCCGTCACCAACAAATACGATCTTACCCTTTTTTGATTTGTTAGCGTCTAGGAATTCTATCTTTTCCACCTTGTCTGCAGGCAGCAGTTCCGAATAAACTTCATCCAACCCTAGTTGGTTTCCTATCTTTTTGCCAACTGCTTTCATATCACCGGTTAGCATAACAGTTTTCTTTATGCCAAGTGCTTTTAATCCTTTAATTGCCTCTGCTGAGTCTTCCTTGACTTCATCTGAGATTACTATATTACCCGCATATTTTTTATTTATTGCAATGTGTACCACGGTGCCAATTGTTTCTATTTCTTGATATTTAATATTTTCACTAACCATTAATTTGGCGTTACCGGCAAGAACCTCTTTATCGGCAAGCTTAACACTTAAACCATGACCTGCGATTTCTTTATAATCATCTATTTTACTGAAATCAATCTCTTTCTTATAAACCTTCAAGATGGATAACGCAATCGGATGGCTTGAATGACTTTCAGCATATGCTGCATATTCAATCAATTCATCGTCTGTATAATCAATTTGAGCATTGACTTCTACAACCTCAAAAACCCCTTTGGTTAATGTACCCGTCTTATCAAATACAACCATTTCTACATTGTTCAAAGCCTCTAGATAATTACTGCCTTTTACAAGAATACCCCTCTTCGAAGCTCCGCCAATACCACCGAAGAATCCTAACGGTATTGAAATTACTAAAGCACAAGGGCAGGATACAACCAGAAACACCAGAGCTCTATAAATCCATTCTGAAAATGTGGCTCCTGGCACTACTAATGGTGGTATAATCGCCAATGCCAACGCTCCAAATACAACAACCGGAGTATAGTAACGGGCAAATTTTGTTATAAATTGTTCTGTAGGAGCTTTTCTACTACTTGCGTTTTGTACCAAATCCAAAATTTTTGATACTGTAGATTCACCAAAATCCTTTGTAACTTCAACCGTTAATACACCATTCTTGTTAATGAATCCACTTAAAGCATCGCTGCCAGGTACCAGTTCGCGGGGAATAGATTCACCGGTTAATGCTGCTGTATCTACCATTGATGTTCCATCTAGGACTTTTCCGTCGAGTGGAACTTTTTCTCCTGGTTTTACAACGATGATATCTCCGATGTTAACTTCTTCCGGTGACACTTTTTTAATTTCATCACCAATTTTAAGATTTGCATAGTCAGGTCGTATATCCATCAATGCACTGATCGATTTTCTGGAATGACCCACGGCCAGATCTTGGAACAATTCACCAACTAGATAGAACATCATAACTGCAACACCTTCTGGATATTCGCCAATGAAGAATGCGCCAATGGTCGCTACGCTCATAAGAAAATGTTCACTGAATACCTGACCTCTTGCAATTCCCTTGATTGCTTTTAATACAACGGGTCCACCTACTATAATGTAACTGATTAAAAACAAGGTTAGTTCCAGCCAATTCTGGAAATTAAATATCATGCCTACTGCAAATATTGCTCCGCCGATTATCAGCCTTGCTATTTCTTTTTTATTGTTATCTTCATCGTCATCATCATTTTCTTTTGTATTAGCCTTGGATGTATTCCCCTCAAAAACAACTTTAACATCTGGCTCTATTTTCTTTACTATACCTTCTATTGTTTCATTTAGTGAAGAAATATTGATGCCTGTATTAGTTTCCAACGTAAGTTTCTTTGATACAAAATCAACTGATGCAAATTTTACGTCTTCTAACTTACTCACTTCTGTCTCGATTTTTGCTGCGCAATTTGCGCATCCAAGTCCTTCAAGCATTATTGTTGTATTGTTACCCTTATTTTTATCGGTATCAATTATTTTAACATCCGGTTCAAGTTTATTTATGATGGCTGTTACTTCTCCAAGAATTTTACCAAATTCCTTTTTATTGACTGCTTCAATTGTCAGCTTCTTAGATACAAAATCAACAGTCGCACTATTTACCCCCTCAAGGCTTTGCGTTTGAGCTTCTATCTTTGCAGCACAATTCGCACATCCAAGCCCTTCAAGTATTAATACTTTTTTATTGCTCTTGTTAACAGTTTTTTCTATCACTACAACATCAGGTTCGTGCTTGTGCACTATGGTTTCAACTTTCTGTAATGTATTCTTATACTCTTTCTCTGATT
>JAQWCH010000017.1 GCA_028705995.1 Bacilli bacterium
CCAACTTAGCAAATAAGTCTTGATTCATATCAAGGCTTTTTTTGTTATTCAAAATAGTGTGCGCACCGGCACAAAATTCAAATAAATAAAACACTATTTCAAGTTCAATAACTAGGAACATGAAATCATAAATGATAAAATATATTATATGAAAAAAATTAACATAAATTCTGAAGTTAAACGCCTAAAAACCGTTCTTGTGCACCGACCAGGCTTAGAACTGGCGAATTTAACGCCACGTTATCTCCAGGAACAATTATTTGATGACATTCCATGGTTAGAAGAAGCTCAGCGCGAACATGATGAGTTTGTGCATATTCTGCAAGCGCATGGTGTCGAAGTTGTTTATCTTGTTGATTTGGCCGCGGATTCAATTTTAAATCCACAAGTGAAAAATAAATTTATTGAACAGTTTATATTTGAGGCCAATGTAGACAATCCAACAACCAAGAAACAACTGCGCGCTTTTTTGCATGAACTAGCCCCTCACGATTTAATTCGTTCAACGATGGCGGGAATTCGAAAAGATCAACTTCCCAATTACAAAAAAGTTTCTTTAAGCGCTTTTATTGAAGACTATCCATTTATTAGTGATCCAATGCCAAATCTTTATTTTACGCGGGATTGTGCCTCGGTAATTGGCCAGGACATTTCCATCAATCGGATGCGTAATGAAGTGCGGCGGCGGGAAACAATCTACACCGATTTCATCTTTAAATATCATCCTGAATATGCCGTCGAAGATTTACTCTATGAACGCGGCGAATATTCAAGCATTGAAGGCGGCGATATATTAGTTGTTGATGCGCAAACTGTTCTAATTGGTGTGAGTGAACGCACAGAACCAGATGCGATTGAAACTTTAGCAAAGCGTTTATTGGCGCGTGGACAATGGCAATGCGTGATTGCGATTAATCTTCCCAAAGAACGCACCTTTATGCATCTAGACACCGTTTTAACGCAAGTTGATGATCAGCGGTTTGTTGCACATCATGCTTTAATAAAAAACGTTACTCACTATGTGATTACTCCAGCAGTTCGCAAAAATCACGTGCGCATTGATGAAGTAAAAGAGCGCTTAACAAAAACATTGAGCCGCGTACTTAAAAAACCAATATCGTTTATTCCTTGTGGTGGCAAAGACACAATTGCTAGTGACCGTGAACAATGGAATGACGGAGCAAATACATTAGCGATTGAGCCTGGTAAAGTACTGGTTTATGCGCGTAATACGATTACAAATGAAATACTCCAAGCAAATGGCATTAAAACGATTGCCCTCCGTAGCAGTGAACTCGCCCGAGGCCGTGGCGGTCCTCATTGTATGAGTATGCCTTTAAAACGTCGCGAAAACTAAAGATTATCGGTGCAAATATCCGCCTACAATGTGAATACTATCCGATTAATTTCTAATAATGATTGAAACTGGAGAACAAAAAATGCGCACGATTTTAATTACTGGAGCAAACTCGGGCATTGGTAAAGCCGCTGCATATCAATTTGCTAAAAAGGGTGAACAAGTCATCATGGTGTGTCGCAATCAGTTACATGCCGCAGAAGTTCGCACAAAAATTATTGAGGAAACCAATAATCACAATATTCATTTATTTATTTGTGATTTAGCGATTATTCAGGCCGTAAAGAAATTAGTTGATCAATTAACTAATACATATGAAGTAATCGATGTCGTCATCAATAATGCAGCGGATTTTGATATATCGCGGAAGAAAGTTGAAATAACTGTCGAAGGCCGCGAAAAACAATTTGCCACGAATGTTGTCGCTCCATATTATTTAAGTCGCGGATTAATACCATTAGTTAAAAAAAGCCAAAACGGAAAGATAATTAATATTTCCTCACAAGGGCTAAGTTTATTTCCGTTTATGCAATTAAATGTTCGCGACTTAAATGCCCAAAAACACTACCGACCGAGTAAGCAGTATTATCAAAATAAACTAGCTTTATTAATGCTAACAGATTATTTTGCGCGAACAAATGAAGAAGATATCCATTTCTACGCAATCCGTGTACCCAATGTTAAAGTGGATATTTCACGTTATCCAAAGTTGAGCAAAATGGCAAAGTCGATGTATAAAATTAAAAGCAAATTTGCCCTTAGTGTTGAGGAAATGGCAAAAGTATACGTTGAATTAGCACTTAGTGATTCGCAATATCCCCTATATATCAACGAGAAATTTAAAGCGGTAAAAATCAATCGCGGAGCTCGTAATCAAGAACGATCCAAAGTTTTAGTAAGTTATTTAAATTCATTGGCCTAAGTTTTAAAAAAAGCGATTGCAATTGATTAAATGTAATCGTTTTTTAATATTCGCGTCACAAATTTAAAAACATGTGCGGATAGAACTAACTTTAAAGTGAAAAAAGCGTTTTTATTATAGAATTCCACATGTATAATAAAAATGTAGAATATATAGAATACGACAATAATAAATAGGAATTCTTATGAAAAACAAGAAGAGCTAGTATTTGGTCCTGCGTCTAGTTTTTATTTTTCGCATAAACAATATGGAGGTATTTATGCATCTTAAAAAAACTTGGTTTATTCCTGTATTCATGCTTTTTTCTCTTAGTCTTGCTGCTTGTGATTTAATTCCTTCTTTTCTGACGGAGACTGATGCTAATGGCATTACTTATGAATTAAATGATGCTGAGGATGGCTATATTGTAACCGAATACAAGGGTGTTAGTTTTGAAGTTGTAATCCCCAGTACATTTAAAGATTTGCCAGTTGTCGAAATTGGTGCACTCGCCTTTGATTCGATTGTGGAAATAACTAGCATCGAAATACCAAATTCAGTGACCAAAATTGGCAACCACGCTTTTAGATTTTGCCAATCACTAACCGCAATCACAATTCCAAATTCGGTGATAGAACTCGGAGTAGGTGTTTTGCAAGACTGTATTAATTTAGCAACAATCAATTTATCTACTGGGTTGCTATCGATTGGCGAAAGCTGCTTTAGTTCTTGCACTTCGCTACTAGAAATAACTTTACCAGCATCATTAGAAAATATTGGTGATTTTGCGTTTGCCGATTGTAGTTCCTTAATTGATGTTGAACTTCCGGATACTTTAGCTGATTTTGGCCGAGGTGTATTTATTCGTTGTAGCGCCTTAGAAAGCATTCAACTACCAAGTGCTTTAACAGTAATTCCGGATCACTTTTTTGCCGAATGCAGCAGTTTAACTTCAATTACTTTGAATGACAATACGACAGAGATTAAACAAAACGCCTTTATTAACTGTGAAACTTTAGTAAGCATCTATATTCCGAGTAGTGTCTTAACGATGGGTTATTATGTTTTTGATGATTGTGATGCCCTAACAATTAATTGTGCCGCTAGCGCCAAACCAGTTGGCTGGCATGAAGATTGGAATAATGATAATCGTCCGGTAAATTGGGGTGTAGCGCAATAAAAACAAATTTTAGCAAGCATAAGTTTAGAATAATTCTAAATATGTGTTATAATATAAATGTTAAGTCATAGCAAATAACTGCTATGACGCCATAAAATAAATAAGGAGAAAATTATGGAAGAAAATGTTGTTAGAATGCCATTAATTGGCGACAAAGCACCGGCGTTTACCGCGGTGACGACGCAAGGGATGATTAATTTCCCCGAAGACTATAAAGGCAAATGGGTGATTTTATTTTCCCATCCAGCCGATTTTACACCAGTTTGTACTACGGAATTCATGACTTTTGCCTCGATGGCAGATGAATTTAAAGCACTTAACACTGAGTTAGTTGGCCTTTCTGTCGACTCGCTTTATGCCCACATCGCATGGTTAAGAAAAATTCAAGATATTGAATGGAAGAATTTCAAAAAAGTCGAAGTTAAGTTCCCGTTAATCGAAGATATTAAAATGGATGTTTCGACTAAATATGGAATGATTCAACCAGGACAATCAAGCACCCAAGCTGTACGTGCTGTGTTTGTTGTTGATCCAAAAGGTATTATTCGCACAATACTATATTACCCACTATCAACTGGTCGTAACTTTGATGAAATTAAACGGATTGTCTTAGCATTACAAAAAGCCGATGCTGATCACGTGGCAACCCCAGCTGATTGGCGCCCTGGTGATGATGTAATTATTCCAACCGCTGGTTCATGCGGAACCGCTAAAGAACGGATGGAAGATAAATCAGAAGATAAGTATTGCTTAGACTGGTTTATGTGTTTCAAACGCGAAAGCAAAAAATAAAATCTAATTTACTTAGTAAGCGCACACCTTTTCCGGAGTGCGCTTTTCTTTTCGAATATTAATTAAATAAGCAAGAAAACTAATTGAATATATTATTTAAATAATTATAAGTCTTGCCTTATTTTTTTATCTTGGTATACTTTTGAACTCGTGGGGAAAAGTATGAAGATTACAAAAAGTGCTTTGGTTTATAACTTACTTGCAAATATCCCAATTTGCTTCTTTTTGTCATTAGTGGCGAATATTGCCGTGACCGGAACAATCGATTGGCTCAACATTGCAATAAATTTTAGCCTTGGTTTTCCGATTGCAATGATTGTTGGTTTATTTGTCCCCTTGGTGCGCTTAGGGCGGTGGTTTACAAGTTTATTTAATGTGAAAAATGATACTTATACGAATAATTTGCCGTATCGTTTCTTAGCAACTTTAATTAGTACGTTAATTTTCTTTGTTGCCTTAAATCCATTTTTATCATTTATGAATACGGTTGTCATGAATGATGGTAATTTTAGCGATTTTTTTCTTAATTGGTTACGTAATGTTCCGCTGATGATGGCGGTTGGTTTTGTCTCAAGTCTCGTGTTTGATATTCCAGCATACCGCTGCGCGCATAAAATTGATCCAAATTTTTAGATTGCCTATTATAATCATTGTTTTGGCGAAGCGACGTTTCACTTAGTTTTAAGTGAAGGTCGTTTTTTTTATTGATAGAAAAGCAAAAAGAAAACGATTAACGACATAAAAATAAGTAGGGTATAATTAATATAGATATGCTCTACCACTCATACTACTTATCGCCAATTGGTTGGCTTGAAATTTTAGCGGATAATCAATTTTTGTGTGGTGTTAATTATCTTGAATCTGTGGAAAATACACCCAATAATGAAAATTACATAACACGGAAAATAGTAGAAGAACTCGATAACTATTTTTCCTTTAAAAATTTTGATTTTTCCATCGCTTTAAAACCAATTAATAATGAATTTGCGCGGGATATTTACAATACTTTAAAAAACACAAATGTCGGTGAAGTATTATCTTATGCGGAATTATCTAAACGTTCAGGTCATCCTAATGCCGCCCGCGCGGTCGGTAACGCCCTCCATAATAATCCATTTATGATTGTTGTTCCGTGCCATCGTGTAATCAATAGTGATGGCAAGCTTGGCGGTTTTGCCCTTGATTTAGCAATAAAGAAGCAGTTACTGGAATATGAATTAGCTTGGTTAACAAAGGGGGTTCAATGATGTCAAATTTAAAACGAATGTTAGCGGGCAAACTTTATATTGCTGAAGACCGCGAAATTGTTCAACTACAACTAAAAACAGCTCGACTATTATTTGAATATAACCGTTTATCCCCCGATGATGAATTTCGCCGTGATGAGATGCTAACGCAGTTACTCGGTAAACGTGGTAAGAACTGTGTAATTAAATCCGATTTTCGATGTGATTATGGTTTTAATATTGAAGTTGGTGAGAACTTTTTTGCAAATTATAACTGCGTTTTTCTCGATGTTTGTAAGATTATTATCGGCGCTGATGTGATGCTTGGACCGGCTGTTCAAATTTATACAGCTACACACCCGCTCGACGCTAATATACGTGCACAACTACTTGAATACGCCCGCCCAATTACGATTGGTAATCGCGTATGGATTGGTGGTGGCGCGATAATTAATCCCGGTGTCACAATTGGTGAAAATGTCATTATTGGTTCCGGTTCCATTGTTACAAAAGATATTCCAGCGAATGTGATTGTCGCCGGTAACCCCGCGCGGATTATCCGCCCACTTAATCAACAGGATGCGCAATATTGGCAGAAATTAGCAGATGAATATTTTGTTGAAATTTTAGATAAATAGTAGCGTATTAATTAGTAAGTATACTTATAAACTAATAATAGGTATTAATAATTATATCGGCTTGTGATATACTTTTGCATGGTATTAAGAGGTGAAATTATGGGTATTTTTAGTTCAAAAGGTCATATCCATCTACAAGGCCACAAGGAAGAAACCAAACATAAGGAAGCATTGGTTTATAAAGTTAATGCACAAGAAAAAGTTTATCTTCCATTAGTTAGTCCGCGTGGCACACCAAACACGGTTTTGGTAAGTGTAGGGGCAAAGGTGAAAAAAGGTGAGAAAGTCATGGTAAGAACAGACTTTTATGTACCAATTTTCGCACCGATATCGGGCCGAGTTGTCGCCAATGAAAAACGTTATAACTCTGTAATTGGACGGCCAACTGATCATCTAGTGATTGAAAGCGATGGTTTACAATTAGAGGCCGAGAATAAATTTTTATCCGCCGCTAACTTACAGGCGACACGGGCTGATATTATTAGTGCAATCAAAGAAGCCGGTATTGTTGGTCTTGGTGGAGCAGGTTTTCCAACCTTCATTAAATATGAGACTGATAAACCGATTGAATATGTATTGATTAATGGTGTTGAATGTGAACCATATTTAACCACCGATTATCAATTTATGCGTGATTATGTTGATAAAGTTGTCCAAGGTGCCGCTTTATTACTAAGAGCGGCTGCCGCTAACAAAGGTGTAATTGCGATTAAGGTCCATAAAGAACCTTTACCCGAACTTTATCAAGCAGCCCTGGTTAATTATCCGCAAATTAAACTAGTCGAAGTGCCAGATTTATATCCAATGGGCTGGGAAAAAACCTTAATTAAACAAGTGTTCAAACGCGAATATGAAAATCTTCCAGCCGAATGTGGTGTCATCGTTAATAACGCGCAAACAGCGGCTGCCGTCTATGATGCGCTTGTTAATGGTAATCCGATAACCGATAAGTTAATTACCGTTGCGGGTGATGGTGTTAATAATCCATCCAATGTCAATGTGCCTGTTGGTATTCCACTTGCGAACATTGTTGCGACTTGCGGCGGTTATGTGGGTGAAGAAGTCACACTTATTTGTGGCGGACCAATGACCGGTAAACCTATCGCTAACGATAGTTTCGTACTGCAAAGTGCAATGGGAGGCTTTACAATCTTAAAACCGCTTAAACATGCTGCCCAATTTGCCGAATGTTTACGCTGTGGAGAATGTACACTCCATTGCCCGGCAAATTTACAACCAGTTGAAATTAAACGCGCGCTTGATCGGAAAGATTACGATGCGTTAGAAAAGCTTAATACGATGAAGTGTGTTGAATGTGGACTTTGTTCATTCGTCTGCCCCTCGAAAATTGAAATTTCCGACGCCGTAAAACGGGCAAAAACGATGTTACGCTTTCAACAAGGGCTAAAGGCCAAGAAATAAGGAGGCGGAACATTTATGAACTTTATTGCGAACACCGCACCGAATTATCGGACAAAGCGCACAACAACGAAAATAATGCTCATCTTAATGGCGGGTTTATTTCTTCTTTGGGTAGCGTCAATTTTATTTAACTTTTTACAAATTAATGCAACACAAGGACTAAATGCAATTCTTGTTGTTTTTGTTGCGCAAATCGCTACCGCTGTTACCGACATTGGCATTTTATCAATTCGTTATCGCAAAAAAATAGGTAGTTATGCTGACTATATCTATAATGGTTGGCTCAAAAACTACTCCTATGTGACTGCCATGATTCTCGCTCTATGTTTACCAACTTGGACACCTTTATACGTTGTTGCTGTTGGCGCTATTTTTGCGACAGCAATTGGCAAATATGTCTTTGGTGGTTTTGGTCATAATATCTTTAATCCGGCAGCAATTGGGCGAATTTTCATTGCCTTAACATTTGGTGGAACTTTAATTCCGCCAAATGGAATAACTGCAACCGCTGGTCAAACAATTACGACTGTTTTTGCTAATAGCGGTCCCAAATGGGGTCTTGCTGATCTATCAGTAACTGGCCTATCCTTATCGGATGCTTGGCTTGGTTTATATCCAGGTGCAATTGGTGAAACATTCACCTTATTAATTCTTGCAATCGGCGTCGCTTTAGCGGTCTTAAAGGTCATTAACTGGCGGACACCAGCTTTTTATCTTGGTACTGTCGTAGTGACGGCCTTCTTTATTGCCGTATTCACCCAACAAAATATTCTTAACTACATCCTTGTCCACCTCAGTCTTGGTGGTTTAATGTTTGGCGCTGTTTTTATGTTAACTGATCCAGTCACGGGACCAACATCACCTTATGGTAAAGCTCTCGCCGGTGTGATTGCTGGTTTATTAACAATGCTTATTCGCATTCAAGGCTCCTATCCCGAAGGTGTTGTCTTTGCCATCGTGCTCACGAATATGGTTTCACCGATGATTGATAACTTCGCGACTGGTTTAACAAATAAAAACCAATGGAAAAAATGGAGTTGGATTGGTGGCACACTTGTTGTCAGTGTAGCTTTAAATAGTGGGCTCGCTGGTAGTCATTACCAAGTGTACGCCGCAGAACAACAAAACATTGCTAATACCTTAAGTGCACTTAATTTAGGTGCGACGCATGAATATCAAATGTTAGACGCTACCGCAATCGAAGATGAAGCGGCGTTAGCAAGTGGTCTACAAACAGCAACAGTTTTCAATCTTAGCGATGAAGAAACAATTTATGGAATTGTATATGACGGCTCATTAGCTCTTTATGATGGCACGATTGATTTTAAAGTTGGTATGGTTGATAAACTCTATGTTGGCTTTGTGCTCGAAAAAGCACAAAATCTCAATTCTGAACAAAAAACCTACTTAACTGATCTTGAAACATTAATCAATCCGGCATTAGAACTTAAAGTCACATCTGATGTTACGGATTTACGAGCAAAATTAAGTGCTCCAACTGAAGTTAATAATTTATTAAATGCTTTTGTTCAAGCTGGTACACACTTTGCAAACTTAGTGCCCCAAGCCGAAGTATTTGCAACCTATACTGGCAGTTATACGAGTGAATATTCACCCGACCATGTTCCTGGACAAACAACCACCACCACCGTCACTGTTGAAGTTGATCAAATGTTGCATTTAATTGATTTGCAAGTTGATCAACCAACATCGGGTGGCAACTTTGAAACTAATTGGCTGAATAATTGGTCAACAGTCAAAAATTACTATCTTGGTTTAACAGTTGGGGAGATTATTGCTTTAACAGTTACGGATTTAGCATTAACTGATGGCGCTGTTAGCGGGTTAACAATTACTAGTAACCGCCTATTACTTGCTTTGCATGATGCGTTCAATGGCATTGCTGTCTATAGTGGCAGCGCCACATCAGAATATGATCCCGAATATTCTTCTGGACAATCAACGACGACCGATGTCACGGTGTATGTTGATACGGACACTGACACGATTATCACGCTTGATATTGTTAATCCAACATCTGGTGGTAATTTTGCAAAAACCTTTGAAACAAATATTGTAACGATTTTAAGTGCATATCAAGGTGTCGCAGTGGCTGATGTACAAGCTTATACGAGCATTCCCACGGCCGGTGCTGTTAGTGGTATCACTTATACGGTTGAGCGGATTTTACTTGCGGTCCAAAATGCTTTGGCTGCTTATAGCGGAATTTAAGGAGAAGTGCGATGAAAAATATTATTAAATTACCACTCTTCCTTGGCGCAGTTTGTTTAATTGCGACTGGGGCATTAGCGACGGTTAATCATTTTACCGAAGATCGCATTTTAGCCAATGAGAATGCGAAGAAAAATGAAAATTATTTAATTGTTTTAGATTTATCAAATGCTGGTGATAAGACACTTCCTGAAGCGCCGGTTGCCATCAGTAATGAAACTTTATTATCAGCTGGTGTGACCGCATTTTATGAAGTAAAGAATGCTGATGATAGTGTGTATGGTATTGCCTATGACGCTGTTGTCACTGGCTATGCCGGCGAGATTAAATTCCAAGTTGGTTTTGTTGGTGACCAGTATGCTGGATTTCGGGCGAGTGCTTCGAAAGAATCACCAGGCTTTGGCGAAGACTATATTGCCGCGCTGGAAGATCATCTTGGTGTTGATTGGGAAGTCGAAGTGTCGACTAGTGAAAGCGACCTTGAATTATTAACGATGGATGCCGCTCAAGGTGGTAAAAGTGGGACAACAAAAACGCGTGACCCGATTATTGGCGCCTTAATTGCCGCGGCTAATGATTATCAAGATCGGATTGGAGGATAAGATTAATGGAAACAAAACAAGTAAAAAAGAAAAGCAATAATTGGAAAATTTTTTCTTCCGGTATTATTACTAGTAATCCAATCTTTGTTCTCTTCTTAGGCATGTGTCCGGTCTTAGCGACCACTTCAACCTTCTCGAGTGCCTTTGGGATGGGTTTAGCGGTGATTGCCGTCTTAGTGGTCACTAATACCCTCATATCACTTATCCGTAAACTCGTACCAAATGAAATTCGCATTCCTGTTTATATCGTAATTATTGCTACAGTCGTCACGATTGTTGAAATGCTGATGTACGCTTTTATGTTTGATTTAGCACAAACACTTGGTGTTTACCTATCGATTATTGTTGTGAACTGTGTAATTTTAGGACGAGCCGAATCGTTCGCATCCAAAAATACTGTATTCCATTCCTTCCTCGATGGATTAGGAACGGGCCTTGGCTTTTTGCTTGGCGTCGTTCTTGTCGCACTTACAAGAGAAATTATTGGGACCGGTGGTCTTGGATTCAATAATCCGCTTACCGGCATTGAACTCTTCCATGTTCAACTATTCCCGCAACAATTTGCGATTAGTTTATTCACAGTGAGCCCCGGTGCGTTTATCGTTTATGGATTATTAACAGCCGCTTTTGTCGCAATCAATGCTGCTTATAAAGATCGGCAAGAAAAAAAAGCCAAAGCATTAGCAAAAGTTGCTCAAGCAGGAGGTAATCAATAATGCATTACTTATTACTGGCGATTAGCGCGATTCTTGTTAGCAATATTATTCTCACGCGCTTCTTAGGAATTTGCCCATTTGTTGGTGTCTCTAAGAGTCCAAAAAACGCGCTCGGGATGAGCGGTGCCTTAATTGGTGTAGTTTTTATGAGTTCAATCATCTCGTATGCGATTAATCGTTATCTACTTGAACCATTGGATTTAGGCTTCTTAAAATTAATCGCCTTTATTCTTGTAATTGCTTCCTTTGTGCAATTTGTCGAAATGTTTATGAAACGCTACATTCCTTCACTCTATAAATCATTGGGTATTTACTTACCTTTAATCACAACAAACTGCGTGGTCTTAACGGTTGCGCTTGATGTCGCCGGTACGAGTGTTACTGGTTCACTCTTGAACTGGGGCGAAATGCTCACCTACTCCGCGGCAACGGCAGTTGGTTATGCCCTCATTATTATTGGCTTTAGCTACATTCAATTGAGAATGCAAAATTCAACATTATTACCGAAGCCATTTAAAGGTAATGCAATTGCCTTAATCACCGCTGGTTTAATGGCGATGGCCTTCATGGCCTTTAATGGGATGATTGTTTAATGGCTGATTGGTTAAGAATTCTCATTGCGGTGGCCATTCTTGGCGGTTTAATCGCTTTATTAATCATCAGTTATATCCTAAATAAGCGGACCAAAAAACCTGAAGGATGTATTGAAATAGACGAACATTGTGCCAGCTGTAATATTGAAGGCTGTGCAGTGCGGAGCGTGGCAGTTGAAATAGAGCGCTCACAAGGAGAAGATGAAAAATGAAAGATATCTTAATTTCCATTGCAATTATGCTTGTGATTGGCGCTTTACTTGGCCTATTACTCGCAATTGCTTCAAAATATTTAGCGGTCAAAGAAGATGAACGAATTGAAACGGTAACCGCGATGCTTCCGGGTGTTAATTGCGGGGGTTGTGGCCAACCAAGTTGCGTCGCTTTTGCAACGGGACTAGTTAATGGCGAAATAAAAAAAGTCTCAGGCTGCAAAGTTTCCAAACCCGAAGCCTGGACAAAAATTAAAGAATATTTAGATTCCACACCCGGCCCCGATGGCCAGATCACGAAAGTTGACATCTAATACAAAGGGGGCGGTTTAACCGCTCTTTTTTACCAAATTTGCAAGGAGGTCATGATGGGAAAATTTTCTTTATATAAAACAAAAGCCGATATCTATTTTCTATCCGGCCTCTTAATTGTTGGTAGCCTTGCTTTTAATTTAGTACAAAAAGCGCGTACAACATCCGATAATCTGGTCGCCAATGTTTATATTACTAGTGCGCAAGTTGATCAATTGTCGTTAAAATTTGATGGAAAATATCTTTATTATGATGAAGCCCGACCCGAACAAATCGTTAATTATCGTGTTGAAGAACAAGATGAACGCGAGTACCGCCCATTAGGCGCTCCTTATGGCGAAAAACTTTTAGGTCCAATTACGGTTGAAGTTAAAGATGGGAAAGTTGCCGTTATTGATGAAACTAGCGATCATCATTACTGCCGCATTCAAGGCTGGACTGATACGGCAAATTGGCCGATTACTTGTGCCCCGAACTATTTTGTGATCATTATTGAGGAAGCAAATTTATGAAATGGTCAACGCATAAACTTGTGCGCCTCGCACTATTTCTAGCAATTGGTGTTATTCTCAATATCATTGAACGGGCGATTAATATTCCCTTGCTTCCGGGCATGCGCCTTGGGCTAGCGAATACAATTGGCTTAATTGTACTATTTTTCTATGGTCCACTAGAATTTGTCCTCATCGGATTTTTGCGTGTGTTACTCGCCTCACTTTATGGTGGATTTGGCGTGAGTTTTTTTATTAGTCTTGCGGGCTGGGGCTTATCAAGTCTTGTCATCCTTGGGCTATATTTTTTCAAAAAGTTATCAATTTTTGGTTTATCGATGATATCCGCGGTCATGCATGGCCTTGGGCAAGTAATTGTTGTTGCGATTATCTATCAATCAATTTATATGTTTGCCTATTTTCCCGCGCTTGTCGTAAGCGGACTCGTCTCGGGGTGGTTAATTGCCCTGATTAGCCGCGAAGTATTGCGAAGAATTCCCGAACGCGAGGTGATAAATCATGGTCAATAAACCAATGTTTGATTTACCAGACAAAGAAGTAACACCGGTGAACACGCAAGAAAAGCTTCCGATTATTGAAAATCAAAAAATCAAGCAGCGGTGGTTGAGTGGACCAGAAATTGGTTCGCTTGCTTTGAGTTCGTTAATTAGTATCACCCTCGTTATATCGGCGTTAATCCCGACTGTGCGTGAAGATGATCATTTAACGTATTTTCAAAATGTCTTCAATCAATATGAAATTCTTGGTGGCGGCGTTCTCGCTAATCCAACAACTGGTCAAGGCCAATATCCATTTGGTTCACCAGTCTATGTCATTAGCTATGATAAGAGCGCGCCAATAGAAGCAAAAGACCGGGTTGAGGATTTATGGCAGTATTACGTACCAAAACTTCATGCCCTCAGTGACCGTCATCACGATTACTATATTGAAGAAATATATTTTGAAAATCCGAGTGTTTATCTTGATTCCTTACTCACGCATGAAGTACCAGCACGAACAACGCATGAACGTGTTACTGAAGGCACTTTATTAACAAATTTAAAAATGGTCAATGACCATCTTAATCAAGGCGAATTAGAAATTTCTTATGATCTTTATCAAATGTTAAGCATTGGTAAACGCATGAGTATTCAAACCAATAGTGCATTTAATTTCTTCGTCGGGGCTTTAAGTGATTTTTGGGATCCGCAAATTGACTATAATGCGACAATGGACCCAACCGAAACTGATCCGTTTTATCATGAAAATAATCGTGCATTAGTTAATCACTTAAAATCATTAATCCCCTTATCAGAAGCAGAAATTGAGCAAGTTCTTGTGTTGCGCGAAGAAAACAATCACTATTTCGTTGATTTTTCACAACCAGAAGCAATTAATAGTAGTGAACTATCAATTACGTTTGGTGGATTAGCAAAAGGCTATGCAAATGATATTTTAGAAAGCGCGTTAGCAGACGAAGAACTGACGCAAGGATTTTTCCGGGGGGGCTTTTCTTCTAACGTCGCTCAAAGTCGCTTTTATAATCCGCAAGTGGCTTGGCACATTACACTTGGCTCCGGTATGGTCAGCCTTAAAAAAGATAATAATATTTACCTTGGTCTTATTTATGATGATCACTTTCGTTTATCAAATTCTGGCGGTGACAATCTTGGGAAATCATATTTAATTACTAATCCAATCGATGGTAAAATTTATCTTCGTCATCATATTATCGATGTACGCACGGGTGAACCGGCTAACTTCAATATTATTGATGTTAATATCTTTTCAACAAGCTTATCGAATGCCGAACTTGACTGCTTGACCACCGCGATGGTCTCCCAGCCCTATCTTGCAAGTGCGGCGCTGATAAATGATATTGCTACATCGCTACCAGAAGGGGAATTACTCCATGGAGCATTTCTTACTTATGAATTAACAAGTCTAAGTGTCAATCCTGCAGAATTATTGAGTTATCCCATTGAATTTTCTATCTACCATACAGCGGGATATGAACAATACCTTTATCAATTTAATGATATTTCACTTAACAAAATTGATTAATCGTATTTTTTGTTACCGATTATAAAAACGGAAATAATAGTCGCCATCTAAACTTTTTCGTTTAAAACACAAAAAGCGGTAAAAAATACCGATTTAACGTACTTTTTTCTGCTTTTTTTCATTGAAATTACATGACAAAATCGTTAAGATATTAAAGAGAAAATTAGGAGGAATTTATTCATGAAGAAAAATCTCAAACTGTTACTTCCCGTACTCGCTTTACCAGCTGTTTTATTAGCAGGCTGTGGTGAAACATCATCATCCGTAAGCGTTGAACCGGAAGAAGTTACCGTCTACTTTGGTTTAGGCTCAGCCGCAAGTTACGCTGATAAAGCAGCGACCGATACTGCTGGTGCCTATGTACAAACTGACCTTGATGTCGCTGCTGTTTTATTTGATGAAGATGGTAAAGTCATTGATGTCAATCTTGATGTCATGCAAGTCAAAGCCGTTTCGACTGCTGCAGAGGTCACAACGCTAAGCACAAAATTATTTATCGATGAAGCAGAAGGTGATATTGCCAGTAAATGGGAACTTGGTGCCCTTTATGCGATGTCTGGAGCTTCCCCGATTAGTAAAGAATGGTATGAACAAGCGGATGCCTATGAAAATTGGGCGGTTGGTAAAACTGTTGCTGAAATCACCGATACGGCAATCTTAACTGATTACCATGGTGGTAAGGCCTTAACCGATGGGGCGACTGTTGGTGTTACCGTGACGGTGGATGGCTTTATGGCTGTGATCACCGAAGCTTGGGAAAACAAAATTGAAGTTGTTGTGGAAGATGCCGCTGATTTAAAAGTTGGTGTTGCGATGAACAACTCCCACGCCGCTTTACAAGATGACGTCGCTGTTGGTGGCGCAATTCTTGATGCGGAAGATAAAGTTGTTGCTTCCAAGTTTGACGTTTATCAAATTCCTTATGCGGTTGCTGTTAACTCCACTGATGAAACCTTATTTGATGTTACTGTCAATACAACTAGCAAAAAGCAAGTTGATGCGACAAATCTCGAAATCAAATCTAAACACGATTTAGGTGCGGAATATGCGATGTCTGGAGCTTCCCCGATTAGTAAAGAATGGTTTGAACAAGCGGACGCCTTTGCCGCTTATGTTGTGGGTAAAACCGCCGAAGAAATCGCCGATCCAGAAACATTAGTTGATTACCACGGTGGAAAAGCGCTCGAAGATGGTGCTACAGTTGGCACAACCATGACAATTGATGCATTCTTAAAGCTCTACGCTGAAGTTGATGTCGTTGCTAATGATGACGCGCGTTAATTAAGCATAAAAATAATGATTAAAGAGTGATAGCGATATCGCTCTTTTCTTTTTCTATTCAACATGATATTCACTTGCTAATTAAAGGCATTTTTGCTATATTTACTAAAGCAAAGGAGATTTCCACTAATGTTAGTCGATGAGCTTAAAAAAGCCAATATTGCTGCATTAAAAGCACATGATAGTAATGCACGCGCTATTTATAGTGTCGTGCTCAATAAAATTGCCCAAAAGGAAATCGAGCTGCGCTTTGTTAATCAAGTTCTTGTTGATGCTGATGTCTATCAAATCATTCAAAAGACTTTAAAAGAATTGCAGGATGAAGAAGCGGGCTATCGGCAAGTTGCTAACCAAGTACGCGTAGAACTAATTCAGCAACAAGCACAATTACTAGTTGGCTATTTACCAAAGATGCTCACTGAAGAAGAAGTCAAAACGGAAATTAGTCAACTTAGTGATCAATCGATGCCGAATGTTATGCGGTATTTTAAAGAAAACTTTGCCGGACGTGTTGACCTTGGAATGGTTAATCGCTTACTTAGAAATCGTTAGTTTATTTAGGGGTGTAGTTAAATGGTATAACTACGGTCTCCAAAACCGTTGTTGCGGGTTCAATTCCTGCCGCCCCTGCCAAAATTGTCTTTAATTACTCGCTAAAAAGTAGCGAAAAA
>JAQWCH010000018.1 GCA_028705995.1 Bacilli bacterium
TCATTATCATTATCTCGCTTGGAAAAAACTTGCCGATGATGAATCAATATATTTTGATCAAGAAATAAATAATCGTCTTCGCGGTGTTTCGCGAATGGAGTCGCTGGATATTATCCTTGAAAAGGCGAGTAAAATTTATTCAGAATATGAAAAGTTGGTTTTAGCGACTAAGAAAAATGAAATTTATCGCGAATCATTAAAAACGTTATCACCAAGTAATCTCGATGCAACAATTAAAGCGTTTTTACTTACACTAAAGAGCAAGAATATCAAAATAGCAATTGGTTCTTCAAGCAAGAATGCGAAAATGATTCTCACCCAAATCGGCATTATTGATTTATTTGATGCAATCAGTGATGGCACAAATATTACATATTCTAAGCCACATCCAGAAGTATTTTTAAAAGCATCAGAAATGCTCGGCGTCAGTGTCGATAAATGTGCCGTGGTCGAAGATGCCAAAGCAGGAATTGATGCGGCAAATGCCGGTGGTTTTCTTTCAATTGGAATTGGCGACGCAAATAAATATGACCAAACCAAAATTAAAATTAATGAACTTTCAGAAATATTAAATCTTTTCGAAAATTAAAAATTAAGTGACTGAAATAAAAAATTATATGATTAGAATTTATTTTTTGATCAAAATATTTTTTCTATGTGCTTTTTAGTCGCGGATATTTTTTATAAAGCATCGCTACCAAAGTCAGCAATAAACTTATCAACAAGACGTGTTTGCCAGTCACCAATTGGCGCTAAGCGGCCGATAAAAAAGCGCATGATTGTTGGTTCATCAACAAAAGTTAATCCACCGATTAATGCCCGATTTTCATATAACCACGCCAAACGGTCAACCATATATGTGATTTGAGAAAGCGTAAATACACGTCGTGGAAGTGCAAGACGTACTAGTTCCATACTGGCAACGTGTTCACTACCATCGGGATTTCGATTTTCCGAAATTGTCCCCCGTTCCATGCCACGTGCGCCACTAACGATGTAAATAGCAGCCGCTAAAGCCCCCGCTGGATATTGCTCGCCGGGTATATGCTCTAAGAAGGCGCGGGCATCGACGTGGAGTCCAAGACCACCAAAGGGTGTAATTACAGGGATATTTTGTTCCTTTGCTTTATTGCCGAATGCCTCAATAAATTGAGGACCATGAGCAATCATGTCAAAATCTAATGTTTCTTGTAAACCAATGGCCATTGCTTCCATTTCCCGGACCGACATGCCACCATAGGTTAAAAAACCTTCGTATAGAGGAATTAAAACTTTCATTTTATCGAAAAGCAATTTATCGCGCATCACAAGACCGCCACCGCGGGCGCTTGATAACTTACGAGCGGAAAAATAAATAATATCTGCACACGCCGAAATTCGATGATTGATTTCTTTAATTGATAAATCTTCACAAAGAGGATCAAACATTTTCATGAAGTATAAATTATCACTTAATAAACTGGAATCAATGACAAGTAGCAATTGATGTTTGCGACAAATCGCGCTGACGGCCTCAAGATTCGATAATGAGATTGGTTGTCCGCCGATGAGATTAGTCCCTAGTTCAACGCGAACAAATGGAACGTTATCGATACCGACACTTGTAATACAATTTTCAAGTTTATGAAGATCCATATTACCTTTAAAGCGGTTATCGCTCTCTGAGCGAATTGCTTCATCAAGAAAACATTCTTCAACACGGCCCCCACATTCCATAATATGCGCCCTTGTAGTCGTAAAATGGAAGTTCATCGGCACCACATTTCCAGGTTTTACAAAGACTTTAGCTAAAATATGCTCACATGCTCTTCCTTGATGAGCAGGGAGGAAAAAAGGTAAGCCAAAAAAATCTTGCACACTTGCTTCTAAACGGAAGAAGGTCTCACTACCAGCGTAGGAATCATCGGCAAGTGACATCGCTGCGATTTGCCGGTCACTCATCGCATTTGTCCCACTATCAGTGAGCATATCAAGAAATACATCACGATTTTTGAGTAAAAAAGTGTTGTTTCCCGCTTCTACAATTGCGGCAAGACGCTCCTTGATTGGTAAGAGAGTTAACTTTTGAATCACGCGGACTTTGTGCATTTCCATTGGAAATGGTGCGGCTTGAAATCGGGCAAAATGTTGCATAAAAATGCTCCTTTCCGATTGCGTGAGTAATAAAAAATCGCCCCGCAATCTCTGCTAGGGGCGAAGATCATTTGATATCCGCGGTACCACCCTAATTATGGTATTAACCATTTCTTATCGAGTCTAACAACTCTCGCCCTGATAACGGAGGGATTCCGGGAAAGCCTACTATTTTCAGCTTCCGACTCCGAAGTGTATATTGCACTTATAACATTGTTTGTTTTCATCACCCACAAACTTTCTGGAAATGTAATTAAGCTTTTCTCTTCATCAAAGTCGTTTTTATATATCTAGATTTTACTTGTTGCGGTTAAATTGTCAAATATATTTTTTTACTAAGGCATAAATTAGAAAAATGCACTTTACATTAACGCGTGATAATCATTACTCACAGTGTTTTATTATCTTCATAAAAAAACAAAAATTTTAAAGTTTTTATTATGGATAATATAACGTTTGTTGATAGCTTTTTTTTAAACCGCTATAATTAGTTAATGAAAATGATATATCTTGATTATGCTGCGACGACGCCAGCCCACCCACTTGTTTTGCGGGCTTTTAAACATTCTTTACTAACTTATCCTGGTAATCCGAATTCTGGTCACGAACTTGGGCAACTATCGGCTAAAGCGATTGAGCAGTCATTGAAAAACATGCGGCGGGCATTAAAGTTATCAAAACATTATGAATTAACACCAACAAGCGGGGCAAGTGAAGCTAATAATCTTGCCATAAAAGGTATTGCTTTTTTAAATGCAAATCAGGGCAAACACATTATAACGACATCATTTGAGCATTCTTCAACAATTGCCACCGCTAATTATCTTAGTCAGCAGGGTTATCAAGTGGAAATTGCCCCGACTGATCATTATGGCCGTGTTGATGTTAATCTTCTTGAAAAGTTAATCACCCCTGACACGATATTAATTTCGATTTGTTCAGTTAATTCGGAAATTGGCATTCGCCAGCCAATTGCTGAAATTAAAGACATGCTTAAACGCCATCCAAAAGTTTATTTTCATGTTGATGCAACGCAGTCAATTGGCAAAGAACAACTTGATTTAGAAGGCATTGATTTGATTAGTCTTACAGCCCATAAGTTTTTTGGCCTTAAAGGCATTGGCTTATTAATCGCCCATGAGCGCGTTAAACTAATACCGCTTATCCATGGTGGACATTCAACAACGCCTGTACGGCGAGGAACTCCTGCCACTGAATTAATCTTATCGATGGAACGCGCATTAAAATTAGCATTAAAACAACAAGAAACAGGTTATCAGCACTGTCGAACTCTTAATGACTATGCACGACAACAATTAAAGAGACTGGAAGGTATTATCATTAATAGCACGCTTGAGGATTTACCGCATATTTTAAATTTTAGTATCATCGGTAAAAATTCACGTGATACAGTCACATATTTATCAAACCGTGGTATATATATTTCTAATCACACAGCATGCGAGAGTGATACGGATTATTCAAGCGGGATTTATGCTTTGACACATGACCGCGCGCGTGCTGAATCAAGTGTACGGATTAGTCTTGCCTACTTGACAACAAGCAATGAAATCGATGAACTTTGTCGCGCTTTAAAGGAGTACATCTAGGATGAAAATTATATTATTTACGGCAATTTGGTGTCCAAGTTGCCTTATTATGCGCCCACGTTATAAAGAATTAATCAAAAATGATTCTCAAACAACATTAGAAGAAGTGGATTTCGATGATCACCCAGATCTAGTTAAACAATTTAAAATTGGTAATATTTTACCAGTGGCAATTGTTTTTAATAATCAAAAACAAGAAATCAAACGAATCGTTGGTGAAGTATCAAGTAAAAAACTTGCGGTTATGTGGTTAGAATTATGAAGTTCAAACGGTTTTTAATTTCAGCCTTACTAGCTTTTTTTGGTTTTAGCTTGGCAACGCTCGCTACCCCGACATCTGAAGTGATGGTAACCGCGGTTGATACACCAAATCAAGTGAGTATTTACTATTTCACATCGCCAGGATGCCCACATTGTGCAAGTTTAAAAGATTATTTGGCTTTAAAACAAGAAGAAAAACCGCATTTAATATTAAGAGAATTTGATGTGATGATTCAAGAAAATGAAGATTATCTTTATGCCGTTGCGGATGCTTTTGATGAAACCAATGTTTCCACACCATTTACAATTATCGGCGGGAAACATTATGTGGGTTTTAGTAGTGTTACTGAAGCTGCGCTTAATCGCATTATTAGTAAATATGAAAGCGAAGAACATGTTGATGTTATGGCGAAAATTCTCGCAGGTGAACCATTACTTGAGAGCGATTTTGATCAATCGTCGGATTATGAATATGAAATTCCTATTATTGGTACGGTCGATGTCCGGGAAGTATCGCTTGGATTAATCGCGATTATTCTTGGTTTTCTTGATGGCCTCAATCCTTGTGCAATGTGGGTCTTATTATTTTTAATTTCATTAGTGCTTGGTTCGGACAATAAAAAACGAATATGGCTGATTGGTGGGTTTTTTCTATTTACATCAGCCGCCTTTTATTTTGTTCTCATGATGGCGTGGTTACAAACAATCCATTTTTTAGTCGCAAAAGTTGCTTTTCAAATTATTGTCGGAATCTTTGCCCTCTTAGCGGGGGGATATAATCTTTATTCGTTTATCAAAGCGCAAGTGAAAAAAACCGATGGCTGTGAAGTTACGACTGTCACAACAAAACAAAAGCTTGTGGCCAAAGTACGCAAAATTGCCATGGCGAGTTACTTACCTGCTGCGATTCTTGGAGTAATTGGATTAGCAATTATTGTTAATGCGATTGAATTAGCGTGCTCGACTGGATTACCGCTGATATTTACGCAAATTTTAGCCTTGAATGGTTTTGTTGGCGCCAGTTCAATCGGTTTTATTTTATTATATATTTTATTCTTTATTCTCGATGATTTGATTATATTTGCAATTGCAGTTTTCACATTAAAAATTAGTCCGATTTCGACAAAAATTGGCAAATACGCTCACCTCATCGGCGGAATATTAATGATTATTCTCGGAATTTTAATGATTTTCTTCCCCGAGATTCTTCTTTTTTCTTTATTCTAATACGATGATAATCAAACTTTGGTTCAATTAATTAATATAATTAGCTTAAAGCGAAATAACAGCACGATTAATAATATTTGTCCAGCAGTGAGCGCAAGACCACTAATCAAAAAAACATACTTATTTAGGCGATCTTCGCGACGGAAATCATCGAATATATAAAAGAAAAGTAAAATCGGACCACCGAAAAAAACATTTGCTAAAATCACTTCCCAAATCGCGAAGTTTTTTTCATTGTTCCGCAGTTTTTTTAAATAATTGATATCGACTAAATAACTTGCAACAAAGCCAATAATAATGATGATAAAAAGAAATTCAATTTTCATAATTACTTTTTACGTAAATATTTGAGTGAATCTAAACAAACTGCCGCCATGATGATGATACCTTTAAAAACAAATTGAATATTTGGGTCGTAACCTAAGTAAGTTAATGTATAAGTAATACCGGTGAAAATAATTGTTCCGATTACCGCTCCTCTAATTTTTCCAATACCACCACTAAATGAAATCCCACCGACAACGCAGGCGGCAATCGCATCGAGTTCGGTTCCGGCCCCCGTATTTGGCTGCGCCGTTCCAACACGAATAGCTTCAAAGAAACCACCAACTCCGTAAAGAACACCAGCCATCATAAAGATGCTCATCGTCACGGCAAAAACATTAATACCAGACACAATCGCTGCTTCGGAATTACCACCAACAGCGTACATATTTTTACCGAATTTGGTTTTATTCCAAATAAACCACATAATAGCTACAGCAATCACGGAAGCGATAATGATGTTTGTGTTTCGCTCACCAGCGAGCAAACTTTTCAGATTGGAATTAATTCTAAATGATGGGACGTTGGAGAAGAAAATCATCATTAACCCAAAAATCAGTAATTGTGTTGATAAGGTAGTAATAAATGGGTGCATTTTAAACCGGGCGGTAAAGAAACCAGCTAGAGCTGAGAATATTACGGCAAAGATTATTGCTAGAATAAGGGCAACAACTATTTTGCCGAAATCGGGTAAACTCGTAAAATCAAGAACCCAACCTTGATTTGTTTCAAATACTCGATTAGACATTACAATTGAGGCAATAATTGCCGTTAGACCAGTCATCCGCCCAATTGATAAATCTGTCCCAGCAATTAAAATAATGCCAGCGACACCTAGCGAAAAGAAAAGTTTGGTCGAAGTTTGACCGGCAATTGCTACAAGGTTATTCCATGTTAATAATGATCCGCCCGATAGGATAATAACCACGGCAAAATAAATAAGGACAATAAAGTAAAGGGCGTTGTGTAATAGAAAACTCTTGAATTCAAAATTATAAAGATAACTCCGGTAGCGATATTCAACCGTATCGACGAGGCGCGAATGATTGTTTCTTATTTTGCTTTGAAAACCATACAAATCAATAAATGCATTGAAACTATCGGTTTTTGCGTTGCTGATTTTTTCTAATTTTCTATTTTTAGCTTCTGCTTGGCGTACTTTATTTAAAGTATTAGCAGCTTTGATTTCAATCCGATAATTTTCTTTTTCTTTTCTTGTTGCCCCATCACGTGGGAATTCGATACTAGTGATTTTATCCATGTGATCTTGAATAAGCGAATTACGTGTTTGTTCATATTCAAGTTTAGCTTCATTAATCCGGTTTTTTGTTTCTAGTTTAATTAACGCGTAATATTGTCGCCCAACAAATGAAGAATATGCACTTGCATGTTTGACCAGTTCATTAATTAATGGTTTATAGAAGAAACGATTAAATTTCGCAATCTTAATTGCATCGTTATTTTGTTTAATTTTCTCTTTGCGAACTTCGATATCGATTTGCTTATTAATCTTAATATCACGATTTTCAGTGATAAGATGATTGATTCTGGAACTACCATCGCACCGTAAATCATCCAGTATATTATTATAAGAATCAATATTATCATCATCTTCAAAAGGGTTGAGATCAGTGCTCGGTATCGGCGTATTTTCGCGATAGTGTTTTGCAATCGCTTGAATCATCGTAACCGCTTCTACAACAAGTTCATCGTAGATCAATTTTTGATTTTTAAGTTCTCTTTTCGATTGAACATTCGCGCGCAAAACCTTTAATTTATCATAAATATTTAAAAAATCCGGACTTTTGAATAAATCAATTTGTTGCACTTTTTCCGCTACCATAATTTAGTTCTCCTAACGTTTATAAATATTTTGCGCACATTCTTAACAATGTTTCTTCATCAGCATCTTTAGTATCTAATTCACCAGCAATTTTATAGTTTGACATCACAATAATGCGATTGGTGACGCCTAAGATTTCCGGCATCTCACTGGAAACCATGATAATTGTCTTACCATCGTTAGCGATTTTAATCATTAATTCATAAATTTGGTATTTGGCAAGAATATCAATACCGCGTGTTGGTTCATCCATCAAGAAAACATCAGGGTCGCGTTCAAGCCATTTTCCAACAATGACTTTTTGTTGATTTCCACCCGAAAGCGCCGAAATTAGGTCATCAACGTTGTTGCATTTGATGCTCATCTGCTGGATTTGTTTTTTTGTTGCTAACGCAATGAGGTTATTCGAAATAATCCCAAACCGTTTATATTTATCAATATTTGTAATTGTTGTATTAAATAAAAGATCAGCTTTGGCAAACATACCATTTACTTTTCGTTCTTCGGTGATAAAGGCGAAATTTTCATCCATTGCCATTTTCGGTGATTTAAAGAAAACCTTTTTACCAAGGTAGTCAATATCACATTCGGCAACCGTGCGTGCCCCAAAAAGCGCTTCGAGCAATTCACTTCGGCCGGCTCCCACTAAACCATAAATTCCAAGAATTTCACCCCGCCTGGCTTCAAAGGAAATGTTTTTGAGAATTGGTTCGTAACGGGTTGTAAGACTATTAACTTTTAGGACAACTTCGCCTGGTTTATTTGTTAATTCGGGGAAACGATTTTCTAAGCTCCGCCCGACCATTGCCCGCACGATTTCATCAAGATTAACATCTTTAACTGGCTTAGTGAGTGAGACTTGTCCATCACGTAAAACAAGAATATCATCGCAAATCTCAGTTATTTCATCCATTTTATGTGAAATATAGATAAAACTAATCCCTTTTTCTTTACGTAATTTATGAATAATCTTAAAAAGTTCATTTACTTCACGATCAGAAAGAGAAGAAGTTGGTTCATCTAATACAATTACTTTCGAGTTATAACTAACAGCTTTAGCAATTTCGACCATTTGTCTTTTTGAGACGGACATTGTCCGCATAATTGTTTTTGGATTGTAGTACATGCCGAGGCTTTTGAATAATTCATTTGTTTTTGTAATCATCGCTCGTTCATCCACAATCCCAAAATTTGTTGGGTAGCGACCAAGAAACAAGTTATCGACGATTGTTCGATCTAAACATTGATTTAATTCTTGATGAACCATGGCAACGCCATGTTCAAGAGCATCTTTTGGACCAGAAAAATTAATTGGAATTCCATCAAGAATAATCTCACCACTATCCATCGAATAAATGCCAAAAAGACATTTCATCATCGTTGATTTTCCCGCGCCATTTTCACCTAATAATCCCATAACACTGGCTGGTTTAACGAACATTGAAACATCTTTTAAAACTTTGTTTTTACCAAAGGATTTTGAAATCCCCTGCATTTTCAGGATATAACTATTTTCACTCATGTCTTCTCCTAATTATTAAGCAAGGTCTATGCCCGAAAACATAGACCCTGCTTTTAAATCAAAAGTAAATTATGCTTCGAGACTTTCGAGATAGTCAACAATCATTTCGCCTTGTAACTGACCACCTTGAATTGCATCAAAACCGAAGTAATAGACGTGTGTGAAACGCTCATCCGCCATAACTTCTACATCAACAGCACCTTCATCAGTTGTTGCTTGCCGGTTGTAGAAGATTACCGGTACGTCAGTTGGATCAGCTGTGGTAGCACCATAAGCCGTAGCAATCATATTTAGATAGATTTCCGCAGCATTTGTTCTAACCATGTTGATTAAGTAAGCAGCTGGTCTTTCAGCTAGGGTTTTGGCTAATTCAGCGTCAAGTAGATCGGTGACAGAAGATTCGTCAGACCCATCTCCAGCGGTGAATGTCATATTAAAATTGAATTGTACCGCATATTGTTCCATAAATGGCTTCACATTCGTATTAAGGAATGTATCACTTTGCGAGTAAATGTCTAACCAAACATCGACTTCGTCTGTCGTGCCTTGAGTAATCGTGGCTTCTAATTTTTCAGCAGTCGTCTTACCAAGATGTTGATTAACATTTTCTTTTGTGATAGCAACATTACTCACGAGCAAGGATTTATGCGAGGAATTCCATGCGACTTCTGAGGTTAGTTTGCCATAACCATTTGGATTATTAACGGAGAACCCTTCAGTAACTGCTTCGGCTGGGGTTGCACCATCAATCGCGTTTCGCGCGAGCATATAAAGACCACCAATTTGAGCTGGGACGTTCTGATCGACAGTACCCATGATTTTGCCTTCATCAATTAATTCTAATGTTGAGGCATTGGCATCATAACCAAAGATTGGTGTTCCGGCAATCCAGTTGGACGCACCAATTGCGCCTTCGGCCATACCATCATTGTTGGAAACAAAGAAATCAATATCGCTTCCGTGTTTATTAATCCAAGCCTCAGCAGTTGAAGTTGCTGTTGCTTGGTCCCAAGTTGCGCCACCTTGGGCTTTCTGTTCGGCATGTTCAAGCTCAATCGTGTCGTACTCGACTCCGCCAAGCGTTAAAGTGCCTGGCACAGGATCTTCAGTGTTAGCATTTGCAGTTGCATTCGCAGCACGTGTGCCTAGCGCATCACGAATACCAGCTGTTCTCGCAGCACTGTCATTGTGGTCAATTTGCCCAATTAAGAGAACATAGTTGAGTTCTCCATCTGCCTTGGCATCATCCCATGACCACGTGCTACTACCACAAGAAACAAGAACCATACTAAAAAGCGTAGTAGCGATGATAGAAAGTGTCTTTTTTTTCATTCGGTTATAACCTCCTTTACTTCATAAAAAACAAAGACGAATTATTATGTAGGCGAAAACTACAACGTAGAAATATTAAGTAATTATAGTTTTCGTGGGCACAACCATATTATGTTTCAAACGTTTTCATAATTCAATAGTTAAAATATTTGTCGTTAGTTAAAAAAAATTGGTTTTTTAGGTAAAAAAGCCTATATTTGCAAGTTCAAACAAAAAAACATGGATAAATTAGCGTAAAGTTTATTAAGAATAAATGTTAAAAAAATGCGATTAATACTGTTTTTAATAGATTTATTGCTGAAAAATATTAAGTTAAAAAATATATTTTTTTTATAAATTATGTTGAAAAATATTATAAAAAAATCCAGTTTGTAATTTTGTCATTTCGATAAAGGTGTGACATAATTTGAGTTTAATATGATATTATCAATAGCGAAAATACCATTGGTAAGCAAGCAAGCAAGCAAGGAATAACTTATGGCTCAAAATAAACGCAAACCATTCTTCCGTTTTGTTAAACGTATTCTTCGCCTATTTATTAAACCACCGCGATTTTCAGATAATGCTCAACATTTTGAAGATGGGGCAATTTATATATGTAATCATGTTGGATCCACGGTTCCTTTACGTTTAGAATTATACTTTCCTCGCCCTTTCAAATTTTGGGGTACATATGAAATGACTTATTCGTGTAAAGAGCGGTGGAACTATCTAGCGCATAATTATTTTTATAAGAAAAAACATAATTCCAAATTTATGGCAAAAGTTAAAGCTACTTTATCTTGTCCGTTTATCGGTATGTTTTATAAGGGAATGCAGCTTATTCCAACTTATCAAGATGCACGCTTATTAACTTCGCTTACTTATAGCGTTAGTTACTTATCAAATAAAAGCAGCATTGTCATATTCCCGGAGAATTCGAGTGATGGGTATCATGATTTATTGCGTGAATATTATGCAGGTTTTCTTTTTCTTGCAAAGCATTTTCACGCGAAAACAAAGCAAAACATTAAAATATATAATATGTACTATCGTAAAGAGGAGAATTTATTTGTTGTTGATCAAAGTTATAAAGTCGAAGAATTGCTAAACGATGAAAGAGATATTCGTATCATCGCGAATGAATTTAGAATCCGCGCTAATCAACTAGCAAAAGCTGAAGTGTAATTTGCTAACGACGGATAAAAAACCAAAGAATTAACGCAAATTGTGCGGGCACACCAAGAATAAAGATTAACCAAATATTAGCGCCAGTAGCGACTAGAAAATACAAATAGATTGTCGCCAGCGCTGCCCATGTAAAGACTGACCAAATAATTAAATTAAGTAATTTTGTCCCCCACATCCGATTGTAATAAAATCCAACTAGTGCTGTGATGGGGATGGCGGCAATAAAAAGTAACCATGCATAATTAGCGGGTTGGCCGATACTCTCTTTAAACATATCGATATAAATGTAACTAAGGATCGCAACAATCCAAACGATCGACATGGAAAAAAGCGCAATAAATATGCGTTTTAGAATAATGTCGCCTTTTGGTTTATCTTTATGTACGGATAGATTTTCATCTAAAAGATCACTGACAGAAACGCCATAAAAATTTGCGACAATTGCTAAAGTTTCAACTGTTGGGGTTACTTCTGCCCGTTCCCAACGACTAATTGCGTTATCAGAATAGTTAATTTTACTAGCTAATTCTTGCTGAGTGAGATTATTTGAACGACGCAAAAACACTAAATTGTTTGCAATGACTTGCTGTAGATTTTGCATAGTCAATTACCTCTTTTTACTAGCAAATACTACCTAATTTTAATATAAAAGTCAATTTCCCATTTTTCGGGAACAAGAATCCCAATAATAGGCAACACAATTTTGTTATTCCAATTGCGTGATTTTAGTTTTTTCTTGAAAATAGCATCAGGTCAATATGAAAAGCAAAAGGATCGTCTATTATCAAGACTTACTCGCCGATGAATTTGTTGCCACACCCAAAAAGCTGAAATCGATTGTTGGTGATTATCAATATATCAATAAATCGTTACTTCATCGTTTTGGGGCATTTATTGCATATCGCTTAATTGCAACTCCGATTGCTTTCATCTATACAAAGTTAATTCGTCGGATTAAGTTTGTTAACAAAAAAGTTCTTAAACCATATAAAAAGCAAGGATATTTTATTTTTGCTAATCATACCCATCCCCAAGCTGATGCATTTACTCCCAATATTATCGTTTTTCCTAAAAGAAACTACACAGTTGTAAATGCGAGTAATGTCAGCTTGCCGATACTTGGCCGGCGCACCGAGTTACTTGGAGCACTTCCCTTACCAGCAGATCTTAAAAGCACGAAAAATTTTTTGAAAGCGATTGAAACACGTTTTAAACAAGGATTCTCTATTACCATTTATCCCGAAGCACACCTCTGGCCGTTTTACACGAAAATTCGCCCCTTTCAAGACCAAAGTTTTAAATATCCAGCAAAACTTGATGCCCCGGTATTTACATTTACTACAAGTTATCAAACACATCGCAACAAAAGGCTTAAAACTATTATCTATATTGATGGTCCTTTTATTGCCCCAGCATCACTAACAATACGTGAGAAACAAATGTATTTACATCAATCCGCCATTTCGGCGATGCGCGCGCGCGCATTAAATTCGGATTACGAAAAAATTATTTATTTGCCAAAGGAGCAATCATGAACATTGTATATGCCGGCAACAAGAAGGTCTTCGATGGTCTTTTGATTAGTGTTTTATCAATAATTGAAAACACGTCAGCACAAATTGACTTCTTTGTTTTAACTCTCGACTTACTCGACTTAGATGGCGACTATATTGGAATAAGTGAAGAAGAAATTGATGTGATTCGCCAAGAAATCGTTAAAGTAAATCCCAAAAATACGATTCAACGCTTAGATGTTACAAATGAATTTAATCAATATCTACGCAACTCAAAAAATTTAATAAATCGTTATACGCCATACGCTTTATTACGATTACTCATTGATTGTCGCAAAGAGATACCAGGGAAAGCACTTTATCTTGATGTCGATACCGTAATTAATCGCAACATTGAACAGTTATATCATCTTGATATCACTAAGTACGAGTTTGCCGCTTGTCGAGATCGCTACGGTCGTTTCTTCTTTAATCCTAATTATTGTAATACGGGTGTGTTGTTACTCAACGTAGAAAAAATACGCGAAACTAACTTGTTCAAAAAGGTTATCGCCTTACTTGAAAAAAAAGAAGTCTTTCTTAGTGATCAAACCGGCATTAACAAAATGGCTAAGCGTAAAAAAGTGCTTCCGCGTCGCTTCAATGAACAAAAAAAAGTACGGAAAGATACCGTTATTCGCCACTTCTCGATGCAATTCCGTATCTTTCCCAAATTCCATTTCGTCAATATTAAGCCATGGAATATCGAGCAAGTTCATAATGTCTACCATTGTCATGAATTCGATCATATTCTTGCAAAATACAGCAAAATTATGCAAACAAGGAGTAAATAAATATGAAAAAACAAATTCCAATCTTCTTCGCATCAGATGATAACTACATTCCCTTTTTAGCTGTCGCTATCTCATCCTTACAAGAAAACGCTTCGCCACTTTTTGAATATCGTATCGTTATTCTAAATGAGGGATTAAGTGCTGAAAATATGGAAAAAATCAATAAATTTAAACGTGCAAATTTTACAATTGAATTTTTTGACATTAGTCAGCGCATTAATCTTTTACGCACGGCACTATCACTCCGGCTTCGTGATTATTATTCAGTCGCCATTTATTATCGGATGTTTATCCCGACGCTATTCCCTGAACTGGATAAAGCAATTTATCTTGATGGCGATATTGTTGTATTAGGCGATATTAGCGAGTTTTACGCGATTAACATTGAAAATAAATTAGTTGCGGCAATTAATGACCGCTTAGTGTTTGATACGCCAGAATTTATTCAGTATGCGGAAAATGCGGTTGGCATCAAAGCAAGCGAATATTTTAATTCTGGTGTCCTCGTGATGAATCTCAAAGAATTTCGTTCACAAAATATTGAAGAAAAATTTCTGCATTATTTATTAGAATATAATTTCGATAGCATATGTCCTGATCAAGATTATCTAAATGTTTTATGTCGTGATAGCAAAGTGCTTGTTCCCGTCTACTGGAATAAAATGCCATTACCGGATCAAACGTTTGATCATACTAGCTTAAAACTCTTACATTTTAATTCATTTGAAAAACCATGGCGGCATGACGGTGTGCTCTTTGGAGATATCTTTTGGGAAAAGGCAAAGAATACAGATTTTTATGATATTTTACTTGCGATGAAAAACGATTTTTCATATGCGGATAAAATCGCGGAACGAGCAGCAATTGAAAGTTTAGTTGCTAATGCAATTCGCATTGCAAGCAGTGAAGAAATTACTTTCCGCCGCGTTCTAGGTTTACAAGTATATGCTGAATGAAGTGGTGATTAACAACATTAAAGATGCCGTTGCCAAAGGCGATTTTAACCGTAAAGTAATGACAAACGATCATGTTGTTACAAGCGAAGAAAGACGCCGCTATATTTTGCCATACGACAACACAAAAAAACGTTTGATAAATAAAATTAAAGGTCGAATTGCTGGTAAAATTGTTAAAAAGATTACAAAAGATATCAATCAAAACACAAAAATTTTAGGCTTAGAAAATTTGGCAAATATCCCGCAAAACGGGGCGATTATTACCGCAAATCACTTTTCGCCTGTTGATTCAACGATTGTGCGATTTTTAATTGAAAAAGTATTTGACGCTAAGAAATTTTCGATTGTTGTCGCCGAATCTAATGTATTTATGCCTGGTAAACTAGGCTGGCTCTTAAAGAACGTTAATACAATGCCTTTTACAAATGATATTCGCTATCTTGAAGATAATTTTAATCCGGCGATAAAAGAAAAACTTGATGATAAGCACTTTATTTTGTTTTATCCGGAGCAAGAGATGTGGCCGGGTTATACAAAACCACGACCACTTAAAAGTGGCGCCTATCATTATGCGAGTAAGCATAATGTGCCACTGATATCGACATTCATCACAATGAAAAAAAACAATGAAAAAATTGAGTATACGATACATGTTTTTCCACTGATTTACCCAGATCAAAAATTGACACTAAAAGAAAATAAAACGCGCATGATGAATAAAGATTTTGAATATAAGAAAACTTGTTATGAGTTTTGTTATGAGGAAAAACTTGATTATCAATTTAGCGAAGAAGATTTAATTTTTTAATTAAACAATAGAAAAAGCCACTTATTTTTTAGAAACGCATCCTTAAATAGATGCACATTTATCGATAATTAGTGGCTTTTTAAATTTTCAAATTAATAAACGTCAACAGTAAGCGTAGCGTTTATCGAAGTTAGTGAGACGATTTCAATACCAACATAAATTGAACCACCTTGATTCCACGAATAACTCGCTAAGTCAATCGCGCCAGCAAGCAATAAATCACTATTGCTAATAAGTGTGTTTTCTGATGGAATCGAATTATTTTTATCAACTTCGAGAATTTCGGCAAGGAAATTACCTGTTCCAGTATTATTGTTCATAAATAAATCCCACTCATCAGCGTTACTCGCAAGACGTGCATCAATATGATAGATGACAATACCGGGTTCAGACACACTAAACGGTGTATCAAGATGGCCATCGTAAATTCCATCCGGCGTATAGTACATGATTAATAAATATTCATCGTAGGCATTGTTATCGCTAAAGTCAGCGTTTTCACGCGGGATTAAAAGTACAGAATTTTCTCC